>CALHAX010000045.1 GCA_937931785.1 uncultured Hyphomicrobiaceae bacterium
CGCTTGTGCGAGTCCTGCGGGCGCGCAATGTGAATGAGACTGTCCGCGTCCATGTCAAACGTGATGGCGCAGGCGCACTTCGCGCCGTTTGGCCAGGGTATCGGGTTTTGTATCATGCGCCGTGCTCCTTAGCCTGCCTCGGGCAACACGTGCGCCCTGTCCGTCGACCAACTCACCCAAAGCTGTGCGCCGTGCGTGAGTTCCAGTTGTTCGAGCTCGCGCTGCTGGACCTCGACCTTGAATTCTGTGCCATCTGCGGCTTCAAGAAACAGTGTCACGAACGAACCGACGAACTCCTCCGAGATGAGGCTGCACGAAACCTTGTTCGGCGCGTCTGGCTCAGCTTGTGTAAGAGAGACAAGATCGGCACTGACGACGAACGTTGCGGCATCGCCAACGGCTGGTTTGGCGTCGTCTGTCGTGGCGGAAAACGTTCCGATTGCCGTTTCGATAGACACTGACGCCCCATCAACAGTGCGAACGGTTCCCGTCAGAATATTGTTCCGCCCGACAAACTCGGCGACAAACCGATTGGCGGGTGCGCGATAAATTTCGCGCGGCGCACCGGTCTGGGCAATGTTGCCTTTGCTCATGATGACCACACGATCCGCCATGGCGAACGCTTCCGATTGGGAATGCGTGACGTAAACGAACGTGATGCCGAGTTCGCGTTGCAAGCGCGTGAGTTCGCCTTGCATACGGATCACGAGATGCGCGTCGAGTGCGGAAAGAGGTTCGTCAAGCAGCAGGATTTCCGGCTCTGTTACGAGTGCACGGGCCAACGCCACCCGTTGGCGTTGGCCTCCCGAAAGTTGCGAGACGTCACGGTTGGCGAACTCGGCGATGCCAAGACGCTCCAACCATTCCATGGCTTTGGTCTTGCGCTCGGCTGCAGGCATGCCGCGCATCTTCAAACCAAACTCTACATTCTTGCGCACGTTCAGAAACGGGAACAGTGCCAGCGACTGCCAGACCATCGGGGTATCACGCTCATTGGCGCCGAGATCGTTCATGACCTTCCCGGACAGGCGGATCGTGCCTTCTGAGGGCTTTTCGATCCCTGCCAGCATGCGGAGCGTGGTGGTCTTGCCGCACCCGGATGGACCCATAAGCGCAAGAAACTCGCCCTTTTGGATTTCCAGATTCATGCGTTCCACGGCGACAAAATCGCCAAACCGTTTCACGACGTCATCCAGGACAACGAGAGGTTCGCTCATGATGTTTCCCCGGGTTGTTTTTGCCGTGTCATGAGAAGGACCTGCGCCGCAATGACCAGCGTCATGGATGTCAGGAACACGAACGTGCCGATGGCGTTGATACGCGGGTCCACCTGTCCCTGGAGAATTTCAAGGATGACGACCGGCACGGACTTGTTCAGCCCGGATACAAACCAGGCAACAGCGAATTCGTCGAAGGACACAGCGGCAGTCAGGCACATGGCAGAAATGATCGCCGGTAACGTGAAGGGCACGATGACCTGTTTCATTGCCCGCCAGTTGCTTGCGCCAAGATTCCACGCAGCGGCTTCAAGGCTTGGATCCATTTGTGCCAACCGCAACCGGATGATCGCCATGGCGAACGGTGTGCACATCACGACATGCGCGATGATGATGGAGTAGGACTGCCCGGACATGCCGATGCGCGACAACCATGCGAGCATCGCCAGGCCCATGATCACGAGAGGAATAGTTGGCGGCAGGAGTGCAAGAGCGAGATACGCATTCTTGCCAAAGAACTTGTAGCGGTAATCTGTGTAGGCCGTACAAAATCCGATGAATGTCGAAATCACGGATACGATCAGCGAGGTCATCGCAGAGACTTTTACAGCATCCCAAACGCCAGGATCCGCGAGGATCTGCTCATACCATTTCGTGGTGAAGTCACCGAGCGGAACGGTTGGAAAGCGGTCAGAATTGAACGAGAAAACAAAGCTCGCAACGATTGGTGCGAACACAAAACAGAATACGACGGCAATATAGAACCGCAGGAAAAGCACTATGGCGCGTTCACTCGTCATCGCGGTTTCCTGTAGGCCGCACCAACGGCCGCAAACGCAACCACAATCAGCGTAACAACCATGGTGATAGCGACAACCGCAGCCTTGGGCCATTGCTGCCCGGACTTTGTGGTGTCGATGATGAGGATGCTCAATGTCGGTGGGCGTGAGCCGCCGAGATAATACGGGCTGACGAAGTCTCCAAACGACAGAATGAAACAGAAAACCGCGCCGATGATCATACCGACCTTCGCAAGCGGCACGATGACGGTGAAAATGGTACGCAGGCGACCGCAACCCAGGTTGTGCGCCGCTTCTATGAGACTGCGATCAACACTTGCCAGTGAGAACGTCTGCAGGATTGTGACAAGCGGAAGCGAGAGCGTCAGGTAGCCGACCAGCGTTCCGAACTTCGTGTTCAGCATCGCGAATGGTCCAAGCCCGATAGAGGCAAGAACACCATTGATGACGCCGTTCTCTGCAAGGATCGTTTGCCAAGCGTATGTGCGTACAAGATAACTCGTGAAAAACGGAATGATAAGGAAGAAAATGGCCCAGCGCCGCACTGTGGGTGAAACCTTGAACGCGAGCGCGTACGCGGCGGGAAAGGCAATGAGCGATGTGAGAACGGTTGCAAGTGCGGCCATTCCGAAGGTCAGATAGTAGGCGTCCCAAAAGTAGCCCTTCGAGAACATCTTGACCCAGTTTACGGTCTCGAACGCCGGGACCATCCGGTAGTTTTTGACCAGCCAGAAACTGAGGTAAACGAGGAAGGCCAGAGGCACGACGAAAAATAGCAACTGCCACACCAGCAACGGCAAACGCCACGCAAGAGCATACCAGTCCGGTTTTTTGGCGCCCCCGGTCGAGGCAGCAGTCGTGTCAGTCATACGGACGCCCGATCAGGGAAATGAGAACGGGCCAACAGGAGGTCGACCCGTTCTCAAGAGTTGCGCTGCTAGGCGTTCTTGTATTCTGACCAGAATTCGTTCCAGTCTTCGAGTGTCTGTTGTTTTGGCGTATCGCGATAGTGAATACGGCCTTCCTTGATCAGTGTCACCGGATGGTTCGCCATACCGGGAACCTGGCCTGTGCGCTTGGCCTCCGCAGGAGTCTTTTCGTTCAACGCTTTTTCACCGGCCTTGGTCACGCAGAACCCCGGGTAGGCTTTCATGTTTGCAGACTTCACCTGCCCCTCGGGTGACATGGCGTACTGGATGTATTTCTTGACGATGTCCTTCTTCGTTGAAGAGGAGACAATCGAGTAGGACTCTGTCCACTGAATGCCGCCTTCTTTCGGCACGACGGAATCAACCTTGCCACCATCCTTGGCAACGACACCCGTCACCCAGTCACCGATGCCAACGCAGGCCAGGATTTCACCATTCTTGAGGGAGGCAAACGTTCCGCCGTAGTCAAAGAAGCCTTTGACCTGCGGTTTCAGGCTGAGCGTTTTTTCCTTCACCTTGTCCCAGGCGGCCCCGTCAATGTTGAAGGGGCTTGGGCTGGTGTTACCATTCAGCAGGCTGACTTCGCCAAGGCTTGGCAGGTGCCAATCGAAATGTCCGACCTTGCCCTTCACCTTCGGATCCCAGAACACGTTGTAGCTCATCGCTTCTTCGGCGCTGATGGCGTCGGTGTTGTAGGAGACGCCGAGATGGCCGAACCGGTTCATGACGGAATAGAGTTTTCCGCCTTTCCAGTGACCGGGAAACTTTGTGAAATCGTCGTGGAGCATGTCGTCGAACGGATAGTCGGCAGGATCCAGCTCGTCGATCAGGTCGCCACGTTCAATCAGGATGCGCGCGTATTCCGCATCGGTGTGAATGAGATCGTAAGTGCCGGCTGGCGACTGTGCGAGTGCGGCCAGCATGTTGTCGCCACCCGCGTAATATTTCGGCTTGAACTTGACGTTGTTCGCAGCTTCGAACTCCGCAACCATATCCGGCTCACCCAGACCGTACCACGAGAGGATGTTAATTTCAGTTGTCGCGGCCCAGCTCCGGTTCACATAAGGCGCAAACAGGGTCAGTCCGGCGGCCGCTCCGGTGACCTGCAATACCTTGCGCCGCGTTGCACCACCCGATTTGGTCATCTGTTTCTTCGTCATATTTCATCCTCCCAGGATTAAGTGTTCGCAAACCCGACCAACACCAAAGATCGCTGTCGATACTACATCGTTCCAGCCCCGAAACCAGCCGGTTCCTGCGGCTCATCGCCGACCACGGCACCTGCGCAACACCAATATATCGCGAGAGCCGGATTTTGAGAAATATGCCGTCCTTATGATGCCATAAGATGTTCGGACGGCATGAAATCCCCGTCAGCAGCGTCATCAAGGCTGGCAATGAGATATTTGACAAGGGATAAGCCAGCTTCGGACTGGCGCGGATGCTTGTAGAAAAGCCCGATCCTGATCTTGTGGAGATCGGGAAAGCCGTCCTCGCTGCCAAGAATGCGGATCCCATCCTTCAATGTTTTCTGCGTGAGTGCACTGACACCAAGGTTCGAGACCACTGCGTTCTGAAGCCCCGAGATGCCCGGACTGCTGTAGGCGATGCGCCACTCGAGACCGGCGCCATTGAGTGCTTCAACAATGCGATCGCGGTATGCGCACCCCTCAGGATGTGTGACCAGCGGCAGCGGTCTGGCGCGGTGCGCGTCTCCATCGGTAGCGCTCACCCAAACCGGCTGTTCTTCCCAGGCGCGCACCAGATACTGCTGGTCACTCTCGTCGATCAGCGCAATGACAATGTCGAGGCGATCAGTATTAAGGTCGTCGAGCAACTTGCGCGACAGATCGCATTGAATACTCACGTCGATTGCCTGGTTCGCGCTCGCAAATTCGGTCACGGCGTTCTGCAGAAAGGAAACCGCATAGTCGGTCGGCAACCCGATCCGAAGTGCTCCACCAATGCGCGCTTTCCGAAATCGGGAGACAGCATCGTCGTTGACGCGTAGCGCCTGCCGGGCAAATCCAGCAAGCACCTTGCCATGGGAGGTCAGTTCCACCTTGCCGCCGCTGTGAATTAGAAGCTTTTCGCCGAGCAATTCTTCGAGCCGTTTGATCTGCAGGCTGATGGCAGGCTGTGTACAGTGCAACGCCTTGCTCGCCTTTGTGAAGCCGCCGAGATCACCGACAGTAATGAAGGCCCGAAGCAGTTTGATGGGCAGGTCGACCGGCGGCATCGGTATATTTCCATATCTTATATCTAGATTAGTATCATAAACTTCCTTTATCCAGTCAACATGTCTATCTTACAAATAGATCATCACTTGTTACGTGCAGTTCCATGAACCAAACGGAATTCCGAAAGCTGTTCAAGACAGCAGGACCGGCCATTCTGCCCGTCATCCACACACTCGATACGCCACAAGCGGCACGCAACATCCGGACTGCAATGCGTGAAGGGGCACATGGCGTTTTCCTGATCAATCACGACTTCCCGCACGAACGGCTTGTTCCAATTATTCGGGACGTGCGTCGCCAGTTTCCGTGGCTTTGGCTGGGCGTGAATTTCCTCGCCGTAACCGGAAAAGATGCATTTCCGATTCTTGGCGACCTCGAGAAAGAGGGATGTCTGATCGATGCGTATTGGGCCGACAATGCACGGATTGACGAGCGAAGCGACGTTCAGGTCGAAGCTGAAGAGATCGATGCGATCCGGACGGCGAGCGGATGGAGCGGTCTGTATTTCGGTGGCACCGCGTTCAAGAAACAGCGTGACGTCAAACCGGAACACTTTGATCTTTCAGCCAGGATCGCATGCAAACACATGGATGCTGTCACGACGTCCGGCGTGGCAACGGGGCATGCCGCGGATCTCTCCAAGATCGAAACGTTTCGCAACGCGTGCGGCGATCACCCACTGGCAATAGCCTCAGGTGTCACATCAGAGAATGTCCATCTTTACGCACCGTTGCTTGATGCCATTCTCATTGCGACGGGCATCAACCACGACGGTGATTTCTACAATATTGATCCAGGACGGCTGCGTGATGTTCTGGCACGCGCCCGTTCCGTGAGCTTGGGAGATGAAAATGACGACTGACAAGAACGACAAAGGTCCACGTGACGACCGCTGGTATTTCTCGATCATGGCCCCCAACACAAAGGGGGAAAAATTCGCATGGCTTGACCCGACATCGATTTACATCAACGGGCGGGCCTTTCACGACCTTCTCGACGACCTTTGCGCAGAACTGAATGCGGATGATATTGACGTTGTGGCCGGACTTGATGCGATGGGGTTTGTTCTGGCGTCAGCCATTGCGACCCGTCTCGGCAAAGGGTTCCTGCCGATCCGCAAGGCAGGCAAGCTGTGCGTCGACACTGACAAGGTCACGTTCTCCAACTATTCCGGTCGCACCCAGGAGATGGAAATGCGCCAACCGGCCTTTGCGCCCGGCACGCGCGTGCTTCTCGTCGACCAGTGGGTGGAAACCGGTGGTACCATGGACGGCGCCATTCGTCTGGTCGAGCGTCAGAGCGGTTCCGTTGCCGGGATCGTCGCGATTGTGATTGAGGACAATGAACGCACCCGCGGATATCGCGAAACCTACACGTGCGTTTCTGCGATCCTGCCAGGCACGGAGTGGCAACGTCAGGCGGACGCACAATATCTCGAGAGCTTCAAGGCTTACAAAGCGGAAATGGCATTTCCAGAGAACCACGCCTGATGTCCCGGAAACCTTACGATCCTGCCATATCAGATGGTGAAAATCCAACGCTGACCAAGCCGATATCGCCGGATGGAAAGCCGATGTCGGGCATGCTCTACACGATACCCGCGCGCCAGGGGCGGGCGGTCAGACTGGATGCAGGGCAACATATCACGATCACCAATCCCAAGGGCAATCAGGTGTGTGATTTTTTTGCGATTGTCGAAGGGGTGCCGACCGAATTCCTGTCGATGGAGCATTGTCGCACGGCACTCGGCACGGTCTACGTGCGTCAAGGGGATCTGCTGGTCACCAACCGTCGACGCCCTCTGATCGAATTTGTCGAAGACACATCGGATGGTGTCCACGATATTCTGATCGCGAGCTGTGATCATCCCCGTTACGTGCAGCTTGGGGCAGAAGGGTATCACGACAACTGCGCAGATAATTTCCGCATGAGCCTCCTGGCCATTGGTATGCGACCGATCCATGTGCCGAGTCCGTTCAACATCTGGATGAATATTCCGGTCCAGAGTGACGGCTCCTACACGTGGGAGGCACCGACGTCAAAAGCAGGCGACTACGTAAGGCTGAAAACCGTTTTGCCCTGCACCGTGGTGATGTCGGCCTGTCCGCAGGATATGACTCCGGTCAACGGTGTCGGCGTGCAGCCCGCAGAATTGACGTTCAGCGTGAACTGAACATGTACGTTTGTGGAGAGAGTGGGGTGCCGCCACGTCAAACCGCCTCCCCAGTTCAGGCGTCGCCTCATCCTACCTTTTCAATTTCCAGATAGCAGTGCACGTAGTCCATCGCATGGCCATCCGGGTTCGCGGCAACCTCGTCCTCGTAAGCCTGGTAAAATGCATCCACCAGTGCCGCGCGTTCATCGGCGGGGCGCGCGTCATCCAGCGCCGTCGCGAACACCGTTTCGCTCCACGACCGCAGCGTCGGAATGTACGAAACGGCAAATTCGCGCGCGCTCATGGTCCCGCCGGACGCATCAAATGCGGCGCGGTACGGGCATCCGGTCACAACATTCTCGGCACTCACGAGCCGCAACCCTGCCGCATGCACCGCACCGTGTTCATCCAGCAAGGGCGCACAAAATTCCTCCTTCGTGCGGTAGAATTGCGAGAAGCTTGCGTCGACGTATTCCTGCTGACTGATCCGCCCGTCATCGGTCATGGCTTTCCAGAGCCGGTCGAACGTGTTGAACATGTTCACCCCACCCGTGTTGCCAAGATAACGTCCCGCGTCGTCCTTGCCGAAATTCAGGATCACAAGGCGTCCACCGGAGCGTAGTTCCGCTGCGCGCGCCAAGAGAATATTCTCCCAGTCGTCCGCTGCACGTTTGGCGTAAGCGTCCAGCGTGGTCCCGCTTGCCCCCACCATATGAACATGATCTTCGATCTCGCATGGTTTCTCCGACACGTAGTGCATTGCTGTCGCGGAAAACCCGATGTCGAGTGACGCATCCGGGAGCAATTGCCGGTGAAACCCGACCCCGACCGCGTCAATGAAAACGCCATCCATTTCTATGAGATAATTATGCTCCGCACCTGTAAGGCCGAGCATGTTCTTGAACAGGTTGGAAAAGTCGTTGCTAGGCAGGTCGGTGTACGTCATTTGCACCTGGCGGTCAGGAAACCGTGCCTTCAATGCTTTGATGACGTTGAACATTGTTTCCTTCGATGTGCCGCCATCGGCTGCGCCAAAATCTACAACACGCACCGCATGACCTGCAGGCGGGGTTGGAATGGCTGCCACCGCATCCAGCAGCATGCTGGAGGCACGATCGATCACGTCCTTCGCACCGCGCGTCCGCTCGCTGTAGTAACCGCCGCTCTTCATTGCGACCGTCGCCCCGGTTTTTCCAACTGCAGCCTGCGCCATCCCACATCCTCCCCGTTCATACACCTGATGTTGCTACCCAACACGCAAGCGCCACAAAAGGAAAGAGGCACTGCGGGGGAACAGCACCTCTTTACGCATCTACGGAGAAACTTACTGGCCAACCCGGGGACGCATTCCCATTTGAGGGGGGGGGAGGAACCGGGAACGCGTCGTCCGGATTGACCAATGGGGACCAGGCGGATCAGGCCGCCTGGTTTTCGATCACCTTCTGGGTGTCTTCACCCACGCCGATCGCAATCGTGCGGGGTTTCATCGCCTCGGGGATTTCGCGCACAAGATCAACGGCCAACATGCCATCTTTCAGATCCGCACCCTTGACCTGAACATGATCGGCCAGTTGGAAGCGTCGCTCGAATGCGCGCGTTGCAAGACCGCGATGCAGATACTTCGTGTCAGCTTTCTCCTCAGGTTTCGTGCCTGTGATGGAGAGCGTGTTCTCTTTCACTTCGATGTTCAGGTCGGCCTGGCTGAAGCCAGCAACAGCCATTGAAATGCGGTATTCGTTATCGGCCATCCGCTCAATATTGTAGGGCGGGTAACCGCCTCCATCGCCGTCCACGTTCGTGAGTGAATCGACGAGGTTCACGAAGCGGTCAAAGCCAACAGATTGGCGGTAGAGTGGGGTAAGATCAAAACGTGCCATGAGCACATCCTCCTTGATGAAGCGATATGGTTGAACGGTCGACCGGAGGCGTCCGGAAACCGCAGACCCGCCTGAGCGGCCGGGTCACTTTCAGTCTGTCCCACCTGCATCAGCAGCGCGTGACAAGTGAGATTTGGGATCGCAAATCAGGAGTTCAAGACCTCGAAGTTGAAATTGTGCGTGCTCGGGCATTTTCCCGGCAAGCGGCAATTATGAACAGAAGATGAATATGGCAAAAAGCAAGCGTTCAGGTGACGCTCCCTAGACTTGCCACATTCTGAAGGCTTTGGTTCCGCCGGGACTGGTCGCAAGACCAAAAGAGTGGTGGACGCTGGGAGGGCTCCGAGATGCACAATATCGTCCAATCCATAAGCAGGGCAGCGGTTGTTGCGACGGCCCTCATTTTGAGCGCGGGTTTTGCGGCCGCGGGTGAAGTCAAACCCGCTAAGATTTTCACAGAACCTCCACTCGGTCTGGGAGCCGACGTCCCGGATGATGTTCTGTTTGGCAACGCCGCAGGGGCGCCGAAGTCCCGCAGCCGTGTCACCGTGCGCTCCAAAACCGGAAAAAGTCCCGCACCAATTCTCGATGGGTGGGAAGTGGATGACATTCAGGTCGTGTCCGAATTGCCATGGGAAACAGCCGAACCCGTGCGCCCCGGTTGTCTGGATCCGCATGCCATCATGAGCAGTTTGTCGGAAGCGGGCTGGAGCGAATTCAGCCGCCACAGCCTGCGCCCACGCACACTGGCATTCAATGCGCGCCGTCGCGATGGATTGACCAAACGCATCCAGGTAGACCGCTGCACCGGCGAAATCATTCACGTCAGTGCGTCCTACACACACTGATACAGCCCGCGACGTACAGCTCACGTCTTCCCGTCCGCGTTTATTGCCGTAGATACGAAAGAACGACGATTGCACTCAGTCTGATCCCTGGTGCATGGTCCGCAACGAACACTCCACATGCGGGACTACCGCAAAATGGAACGGGCACGTCATGGATCTCATCAATCTCGTCAAGAACCCGGTCCCTACGGGAGCTGCTGCGGGTCACTTTTCCGGGCATGACGGTGCGCCACTGCGCTATGCCGTATGGAAGGCGACGCGAAAACCCTCACGCGGCACGATTTGTCTGTTCAACGGCCGTACGGAATTCATCGAGAAGTATTTCGAAGTCGTCGCTGATCTGAGGCGGCGTGGTTTCTCCGTTGCCACGATGGACTGGCGCGGCCAGGGCGGTTCTGTTCGTGAGCTGCCCAATAGAAACAAGGGCTACATCGCGTCGTTCAAGGACTACGACAAGGATCTGGTGCGGTTCATGAAGGACATTGTCCTGCCGGATTGCCCGCCCCCTTACACGGCGTTGGCGCACTCTATGGGGGGCAACATTTTGTTGCGGGCCGCGCGTATGAATGATTCCTGGTTCGAGAGGATCGTACTGTCGGCCCCGATGGTGCGCTTCCATCGCGGCATGCTGGGGCGCGGCGAGTACCTTGTGCGCACCCACGTGAACATGATGTCGCGATTAGGCTTTGGCGGTCGCTATGTACCTGGTGGCGGTGATGGCGGAGCATCCGAAATGCCGTTCGAGGACAATCCCCTGACATCAGACCGGGAACGGTTCTTTCGTACCAGGGCTATTGTTGAAGCCGAGCCAGCGCTCAATCTGGGTGCGCCAACCAACGGCTGGATGCGCGCTGCCTTTGAATCGATCGATGAGATCAACGCACCGCGTTACCCCCTTGATGTACGTGTTCCGGTGCTGTTTATCGTGGCGGGCGAAGATCGCATCGTTTCACCGCGTGCGATCGAGGATCTTTCGGTCAAACTCAAGGTCGGGGCGCATGTTGTGATCCCGCACGCCGAGCATGAAATTCTTATGGAGCGCGATACCATCCGCCAGCAGTTCTGGGCAGCCTTCGATGCCCATCTTGGGTGCGGAACCTTTGCCGAAACGCCAGCCATCGCTTGAGAACGTATCAGACGTTCAGTATCTCAAGTGCTTCTTGATGAAGCGCAGCCGTCGCAGCAGCGATGACCTGCCCCCCCGCACTGGCAGATGCTCCCTGCCAGTTCGTGATGACGCCCCCTGCCCCTTCGATGATGGGGATCAACGGCGCAATATCGTACGATTGCAGTCGGGTCTCGATCACAATATCGATGTGCCCTGCAGCAAGCAGGCAGTAGCTGTAACAATCTCCGCCGAACCGTACGATCCGCGCGCGTGCGCAACACGCGTCGAATTTGGCCCTTTGTCCATCACCAGACGGGAAGATGTTTGGATCGGTGCTCGCGATCACGGCATCGCTGAGGCGTTCCACGTTACTCACTTTTAAAGTACGTGCCCCGCCAGGGCCATCAAAGTAACTCCCAGCCGTGCTACCCCAGAAGCGCTCACCAGTGAACGGTTGGCTCATGATGCCGAACACGGGATGCCCTTCTTTCAGAACGCCGAGCAAGGTTCCAAATGTCGGCAAGCCAGCGACAAAAGCGCGTGTCCCATCAATCGGATCAATGATCCAGTTGATCGGACCATTGGATACTTTGTCTGCGAATTCCTCGCCAATGATGCCATGGCCGGGAAAATCTGTCTCAATGGCCTTGCGAATGAGCAGCTCTGCTCCCCGATCCGCCTCGGTAACAGGATCGAATGTCTCGCCTGGCAACGCGGTTGGTTCGTCCGTCTCATCAAGTTTGTTCTGAACGTCGGGCGTTTTGCGAAAGTAGGAGTTGATCAGGCTGTCTGATGCATCCACGGCACGAATTGCTGTGGCCTGCCAGTGTGCTAGGTCGTCAGCATCCGGAATAACAACTTTTGTATTGCGGGTTAATTCAGCCACAGTTCGAAACTCCAGTTGCGCAGGCAAGTCAGGGTGGTTGTCATATTGTTCGTTATTTCAGTGAGTTAGTGGCGACAACAATACAAAGTAAAAAGTGTGGCCTCTGAGGCACGCACTATGCAGTTTGCGATACTTTGATACCACATCTTGTTGTGAGAATGATTCGACTCCGTCAAGGTGGATTTGCACAGACGTTGATCTTGACATCGTGTCTGTGTCGCCCTTTGGGGCGTTTCCTCCCTTGACTTGGGCCGCTTGGTCAATCCAGCGGCCTGTTTTTTTCAGGGAGACGCGCTGAAATCTCCATTGTTTGCCGCACTCAAAATCCGAGGTTCACGACAGATTGTCGCGACACACAAATGCGGGTTGATTTCGCAATGCAGCATTGCTAATTGTGCGTTGCGGCATGCATTGCCGTATCGCCCATTTGGGCGTTTCCTCCCTATGACTTGGGCCGCTTGAACTCTAGTTCGGCGGCCATTTTTTTGTGCTCTGCACAATGGGTGATCATTCAGCTGCGATTGTGCCGCGGAATGCCATCGGATAGGATGAAGTCACGCACGCTAAAGCGCGGTCCAGCGATGATTGAACGGCATTGAAGGACGAACGACGCTCCAGACGCGCTTCGTTCATGTAAAGCGAGCGGTTGATTTCAATCTGTAGGGCATCGACGCCAAGCGCCGGTTTTCCATAGTACTCCGTGATGTAGCCACCCGCATAAGGTCTGTTGAGCACGACATCGAACCCCTCGCCTTGAAGCGCACGCTGCAGTGTTCGGGTCAGGTCGCCGCTGCACGACATGCCGAAACGATCTCCCAGGATAATGTCTGGCCGCTCTTGCCCGTTCATCGTTTGCGGACCGGATGGCATGGAGTGGCAATCGATAAGGACAACATGCCCAAACCGCGCACGCCGGGCATCCAGCAGCGCGGCAAGTGTACGGTGAAACGGATGGTACAAGCGTTCAATCCGCTCATAGGCGACATCCAGCGACAAGGGTTTGTGGTAGATTGCTTCGTTATCCGAGACAACGCGTGCCAGGGTGCCAAGCCCGCTCATCACGCGCACGGACCGTGTGTTTGCGTGATCCGGCAGCGGTTCGACAAAGAGCAGAGGATCGAGCTCATGCGGTTCGCGATTGAGATCCAGGTATGCACGTGGGAATTGCGCTGAAATCAGCGGTGCACCGAGCGATGTCACATTCGCGAAGAGATCGTCTACAAAACTGTCTTCAGACTTGCGGATGGCCTCTGCAGTCAGGCGTGAGGACGCAAGAAAACGTTCCGGGTAGGTGCGCCCGGAATGCGGTGAGCAGAACACATAAGGAATTCCTGGTGCGTCGCCTGGCTCGACGACGAAGCCGGGCGTCAGCTCACGCATAATAGTGTCACGCTCCTCGTCAGCGGCGGATCGGAACATGCACTGCGGTGTCCTGTGTGAATGGTTGTCTGCAAACGCTGCAACGCCAGTGGGCATGCAGACGTCGACGCCAGCAAGCAAGGCTAACCATCTGGTTTCCGCGCGTCCACATCTGAAAATCACTTAATTGTACAAGCGCCTGTGAGCACGGCGTGGTCTTCACAACTCGTTTACGCAAATCATATGTTCTATAGATGTAATTTCGCTGGCCCCCGTCAGCATCCCAGACTAACGTCCCGGTGTCATGACAGCATCCGATATCTCCAGCCGACCGTTGCAGCGCATTCTTCTTGCCGAAGATGATCAGTCAATGCGTGGGTTTCTCGAACGCGCGCTCGAACGCGCCGGATACGATGTTGTATCTTTTGGGAATGGGGCTGAAGCGCTCGAACGGGTTCACGAAGAGCCGTTCACGCTACTCCTCACAGATATCGTCATGCCGGAGATGGACGGGATAGAACTCGCGCGCCGCGCCAGTGAAATAGATCCGGATCTCAAAATCATGTTCATTACGGGATTCGCCGCCGTGACGCTGAACACCGAGAACGGCACACCGAGCGATGCCAAGGTTCTGTCAAAACCGTTTCACTTGCGCGATCTCGTGAACGAAGTGGACATGCTTCTCGCAAGCTGAAGTACCGTTCGGGGATTATCTTCGGTTAAATCTCCAGCTTATGGCGTTTCCAAACGGATTCATCCCCTCGCAAGGTCGTTTTCAAACGCGCCGGGATTCTGCGACTCCCTATGCTCAAGCCATGATTTGAGGGGGACGGATTTCACCGCCTCCTTGCCAGAGCGCACGTGAGAACAGCAATGAAACCCGAAGACATCAGCCAGATCAAGAATGTCATGCAGCCGGTTGCAACGGCGCGCGGATTGCCCAATGCCTTCTATACCGATGCCGCTGTGCATGAGCAGGAAAAGCAGCTCGTCTTTCACAAGAACTGGACGTGTATCGGTTTCGGCAAGGACGTCACCGAGCCGGGTTTTGCGAAACCTGTCAATCATCTCGGTATGCCGCTGGTCATGGTCCGCGGGCAGGACGGAATGCTGCGTGTATTTCAGAATGTCTGCCGCCATCGCGGCATGATCCTCGTTGATGAGCCGAAACAGGTGAAGGGCGTGATCAGTTGTCCGTATCACGCCTGGTGCTATGAATTGAACGGCAAACTGCGCGCAACGCCCCACGTCGGCGGGCCCGGCAACAATGTCGATCCCAATATCGACCGTGCAACTCTTGGCCTGCTTGAAGTTCGCTCGCACGTCTGGATGGATCTCGTGTTCGTCAACGTTACGGGCGATGCGCCTGATTTCGAAGCTGCCATGGCGCCGCTCAAGGCGCGCTGGAGCGAATTCATGGACAAGCCGATCTTCCACGGCGGCACGGACTCATCGTTCAAGCTCGACGTGAAGACGAATTGGAAACTTGCGGTCGAAAACTACTGTGAGAGCTATCATCTGCCGTGGATCCATCCCGGCCTGAACAGCTATTCGCGCCTGGAAGATCACTACCACATCAACGAGCCCGGCCAGTTCTCCGGCCAGGGCAGCATCGTCTACAATCCAAAACTCGACGACAGCGGTCGGGCGTTCAAGAATTTCGACGGTCTTTCCGAAAAATGGAATGAGGGCGCAGAATACATCGCGCTCTACCCGAACCTGCTGCTTGGCATTCATCGCGACCACTATTTCGCGATCCTGATCGAACCGGTCGCCCACGACCAATCCATCGAACATATCGAAATCTACTATACGGACGAAGCAATGCTCGGCGATGAGTGGGCGGACCTGCGCGAGAAGAATGCAGCGCTGTGGAAAGAAATTTTCATGGAAGACATCTTCGTTGTCGAGGGCATGCAGACTGGGCGCGCAGCGCCAGGTTTCGACGGTGGCAAGTTCTCAACCGTCATGGACGAACCAACCCATACCTTTCACCATTGGGTCGCAAGCCAGTTTGCCGGGCAGCTTGAAGGGGCATCCATTCGGGAGGCTGGCTGACGGTCTGGCTGGAGCTGCAACACAATGATGGATACCGCCGACCTCACGCAACCGCTTACGCCACATCAGGCTGACCGTCTCGATGCGGACATTCTCGCCTGGCACGAAACCAATAGCGCCGCCGAACTGGCTTATGGTTACCGGACCGGTGGACAGGATGCAGTCTTGCGCGGTGACATCGACGCAGCCTGTTTTCTCTTTACCCAAGCCTACGTTTTTGCGCTAAGAGCAGATTTGCTGGATATTGCAGACAGTCTTTGGTTGAACCTGAAATCGTTCGGCCGGGAGGCCTGACGAGGTCACTGCAACAGCAGTCGGGAGAGAAATCTCCTCTGAAAAGGTTTGGGCGAGGAAAGACACCGTGAAATACTCTGCGCTGGCAATTGCGCGACAGGCGCTGAAAGGCGATAAGGGCTGGCCCCGTGTGTGGCGCCGTGTCGAACCCCGCGACAGCTACGATGCAATCGTCATCGGCGGCGGCGGCCATGGTCTCGCGACAGCATATTACCTCGCCAGGAAGCACAACATGAAGCGCATCGCGCTTCTGGAAAAAGGGTGGTTGGGCAGCGGTAATATTGGCCGCAACACGACCATCGTGCGCTCGAACTACATGCTGGAAGGCAACGAGCCCTTCTACGAACATTCGGTCAAGTTGTGGGAAGGTCTCTCGCAGGACTTGAACTACAATGTGATGTTCTCCCAGCGTGGGATCCTGAATCTCTACCACACAGACGCGCAGCGCGACATGTATGCGCGCCGCGGCAACTCCATGATCCTGCATGGTGCGGACGCTGTGCTGCTCGATCAGGATGGCGTGCGCAAGATGGCGCCTATGATCGATTTCGAGAACGGACGCTTCCCCATTCAGGG
>CALHAX010000046.1 GCA_937931785.1 uncultured Hyphomicrobiaceae bacterium
CGGCCCGTAGAGATAACGACCGTTAACGGAGATTTGCGCTCCCGTATCGGCAGACAATTCATCAGCGTTTGATTGCAATGTCATCGCCAGGCGTTCAGGAACAAAATCTTCGACAAGGAACGAAACCTGACCAACCGGATCAGCTTTGGGATCGGTGTAGAGTCGAGCCCGCCAGGTTCCGGTCATGCTCGAAGTTGCCAGTTGCAAGCTGTGAAGCCGCCCACCGAGGCCGGTATCAGATAACAAAATGCGTCGATGTTCTGCGCCGTCCGGGCGGTTCACAACCAGCGTCGTCGGTACGTTCAACGCAGCATTGGAGTTCGCGTCGCGCAGAAGCGCCGTGATGTGCACTTCGGCACCGGGGCGGTAGACGCCACGCTCTGTGAACATGAAGGCTTCGAGAGGTCCGCCAACCGCACGTCCCCCCACACCCCGGTCTGTGAGATCGAACGCGCTCGTCGCCAGGTTGAGAAAAACAAAGTCGCTGTCGTTGTGGCGCGCCATCAACAAGGCAGGCGCTGCACCACCGGTTCCCTTTGTGAGGGCTGCAGCAAAAGCCACATGGCCTTGCGCGTCGGATGTGCCGGTTGCAAGCACTTCGTTGTTTCGGGCGAGCAATTCGATCTTTGCACCGGCAACCGGCATGGCGGTTTCAAGTGAGCGAACGATCGCATGAATACCGTCTTGCCCCTTGAGCGCAGTCAACCCGAGATCGGAAACGACAAACCATTGTGTCGCGCGCTGGCTCCAGCGTTGGGATTTACTCTCTGCGGCTCGAGCGGTCATGACGTACACGCCAGCCTTCAAAGACGGCACAACCTCGCCAATTGAAACTGCAGTCGTAACGTCCTTGTTCAGCTCCGACTGGACATCGAGCGTACCCTGCCAGGTGCTTTCTCCAAATTTATCTCTCAGCTCGTCCGTATTGTACGATGAAAGTTGCTGGTTGAATTGTCCGTCCAGAACGGTGCGCGCCAGACCGCGATCTCCAACCCGGTACACTTCGATCTCGAGCGATGATGCATTGACGCTGACAACCGGTATGCCCTTCTGGCCGGTGCGCGGCAGGACGTAGTTCCGCCCGGCAAAGCGTGCAGACGCCGAGCGGTCGCGTACATAAACGGTCAGCGGTGCAGATTTGAGCAATGCCTCATGTACATCGGAAGGCAGTCCGGCCCGCACGGCAATTTCGTAGCGCTCACCGTGCCGCAGTCCGCCCACACACACTTGCCGGTCTTCGGCTTGTACAGATGCCGGATCTTTGCCGTTTACAGAAAAGAAACGCGCAAAATCCGTTTCACTCTTCGAGAGCCGTTCCGAGAACTGCACACAAACACGCGGCGTTACCGCGTCGGATTCGATAGAGTAGTCCAGAATTCGGAAGCCCTTGTCTGCGCGTAATGCCTGATACGCGGCCTGAACCGAAGGAACAGAATTATAGCTCACGCTGGCCTTGAAGGCCTCGATCGCCGGCCGCCAGTATGAGCGCCCCTTAAGCGATCGCGCAACGATGGCAAGCGCACGGGCTTTCATCCTGTCGCTTGTGGCCATGCCGTAAGCTTTGTACGCGGCACCGCCTGCATTCACGCGGAGGTTATATTGTTCCTGATTGTTTGCTGGATTACGAACAGCTTCGAGCGCTTGCGCCAGGCCAAGCCAGTTCCGTGCATTTGCCGGTTCGGCCGTCACGGCTTCCGCGTAATGATCAATCGCCTTGCGGGGGTCGTTTGCGCGCAACGCAGATCGGCCCCGGTTGCGCAGCGCCCGCGGTGACAACGCATTGACACGCTTGCGTTTGGCAATGAATGCTTCGTAGCGCGCAGCGTCACGCTCTACGGTGATGTTGCGAAATGTCGGATCGCTTGCGAGCGCCGAAGAGAGCGCCGTCGCAGGGAGCAATGCAAATGTCAGGAAGGCAACGCACAGATGCCGCAGCACGGAGAACATGAAGAACCTCTTTGGTCAACGAGGTGGATCACTCCCCAATGCGATCATCAGATCGCAGCGATCACCGAATGTGTCAGTACATTTCGATCTCTAACGTTGACCAAACTGCGACAACAGACAAACAGTTTTGCAAAAAGAAGATGTAACGGAACACTTTGGGCGAACCTGACAGATTTTGAATACGAAATGACCAAATCCGTACAAGATATCTTCAAGCCGAGATGCTGTCGGTTCAGCTCGACGAACTCCAAACGCAAGAACGCCCCGCGACGGGAGGCGCGAGGCGTTCTTTGCAGTCCCCGGAAAGCGGCAGGGTAAACTGTTGATCTAAAGCGCGTCTGATTCAAATGGAATCATGACGCGACCGTCCGAGTCGTTCCACTGGTATCGCAGTGTCTCCATTTAAGTTGGACACACCCTAGTGACGTTTTGGCATTTGTGCTCTTGGAACGCCGTCACGGTCTTCCGAAAACAGTCCAGCAAGGGTTTCGTGCGCGTCGAAAAGTTTCTTGGGGCGCATCTGGCTCGACGCAATCGGTTGCGATACGCGCCATAGGGATTCAAAGCTGCGCATGGTCTGTTTGGCCGACGTGTCGCAGAATGTGTTGAATGTCTCGAGTGCATCGCGGGTCGCGGGATCGCGGCGCATGGCATCGCCGTACCAGCTCAGGCAATGTCCGAGGACAAGCTGTTCGTGTGCGTCGATCAGAGCCGGATTGGATGTCCAGCGCACGGCATTCACCAGCGGCGTTCCGCCTTCACGGCGATGCGTCGCATCAAACCACGAACTGAGATCCTCGCATGGTTCGAGCGTAGTGAAGATCACCCGGATCGCGACACCGGCGCGCTCCAGGTCATCGAAGTTGAGTGCCAGAGCGCGGGCAACCGGGGAAGCTGCAGAGCGCGCCACAAGGGCAAGGCGACGCTCACCAGGCCGTCCAGCCCAATCTGCTTGCGAACGGTCGAGATAGAGGCCGACGAGTCGGTCAATACGCTCTTGTTTTTCTTTTTGTTTAACGAGCTCTTGGTTTCTCATAGACGCACGGCGCTCCTGTAATCACTACGCACTGACGGTGAGGTTGCGCACACGAGGCGCAACCCACTGGGCCCGGGAAGTAGACCTTCAATCTGCCCGAGCCCGGTTAAGGAAAGATTGAACGCTGCACAATTTTGACACGAACTGCGCCAGCGCCCACTCAAACCGCGGCTAGCGGCGTTTTTTTGAACCTTTGTCACGGCCATACCAGGACGTGATGTTGTCGATCATGTCATCATCAAACGCGGTGTTTGCTGTCCCGAATTCGGGTTCGCGACGTTCGTTCGATGATGCAACTTCGATTTGACGGCTTGCGGGCTCTTCTTTGCGTTGCGCACGATCGAGAATCGTCGGCAAGCGTGTTGGCTCATCCAGCAACGACAATTGCTGCGGCACAGCTACGGTTTCGGTTGCAGGGACGTGTGCAAGTGGTGCCTGTGGCCGAGGCGCAATCACGATGGGCCGTGCCGCATCGTTTTGAACCGTGAAAGGACGAACAGCCCGGTCGTTGGCAGCCACATGAACGGGTGGGGTTGCAATCGGCGTTGCAGGACGTTGTTGCGGGGTTGGCCGCGCCTCCTGGTGACGTGCGGCTTGTGATATTGTCACGGGTGAAACGGGCATCACACGGAGGTTTTTCGGAAGGGCGTCGTGAACCTGAATTGCGGGCATTTTTTTCTCCTCTTGTACAGGTTGTATTATGGTCGGGGAAGTTTGTTGCTGCGCGTCAGCAGTAGGTTGCGGTGCGACGGGTGCTGTAACGTCAGATGGAACAGGTTTGTGTCGACCGGTCGTATGTGCTGTGCGGGCGGCGGTAGCCCGGTTCGCGAGTGACGTTGTTTTCGCTGCAGCAGTCGGCAGATCAGGTTGCGCCTGAATCTGATTTTGCGGCTGCAACGCAACAGGCGCAGGCGGCACGATGACGGGCTGCACTTGGGTTCCAATTGGTGGTGACGCGGAAACTTGTGACGTCTGGACAGCAGACTGTTCGGCAACAGGGACATAGGCTGCGTTCACGACCGCCGGTTCTGCTTCTGCGGGGATGCCAGCGTGCTGTGCGACAATGTGTTCCGGCGTTCGCGCAGCAGTGGCATGCAGAACATGAACCTTGGCATCCAGCTCCAACTCCCGGCGTCGGACAGACTCCTGCCGCTCGTACGTCTGATTGAAAAGCGTTTCCTCGATTTCAGACGCGATCTGCTTTTCGAACGCATCAAGAGCAGCTGTTTCTTCGGCCTTCGCCTCTTCCGCAGCTTTCAGAGCATCCTCACCCGGCACGTCGTCGAGCGTCGGCGCATGATCGTCCTCAACAGGTTCCGGGTTGGCCTTCAACGCAGGTGTATCTGCCGCAAACAACTCATTTTCCACCCGCTTACGTGATTCAACGCGTTTGGCGGCGCCCATCATCGCGGACAGCATCCAGTCCTGCCATTGGTCCTTCTCGAACCGGTACAGTCGGAATGATTCTGCCTCGTGGAATTTTGATCCCTGATTCCGTAACTTCTTTTGAATGTAGTTGTTCGTGAACAGCGGCGCGACGACCCGCTTGTAGACCTTGTCGTTCTCGAAACTCGTGAACAGGTTCGCCAGCAGTTGCGCTTCTGTTGAAGTGTTGGCGTCAAGGTCGGATGTCGACGTCGGATCCGTGCCGTTCATCGGAATGGCCGCGTAGTACACGCCGCGCACATCGAATACCACGTGCCGGAAGACCTCGAACACGTCGCGGATTTCCTCATCCTGATGAATGTCCCGAAACCGCGACAAGATCTTGATGATCGGCCCATCCTGCGCACTGCCCATTTTGTGTTCAAGCCACTGAAAGCCCTTCATCGGGCGGCTGACAGACACGAGGAGCAGGCAGAAATCAACAAACAGTGCGATAAACAGCGGAATGTAGTCCCGCTCACCAAGTCCGGCTTGCGCGGAGAGAATCTGTCGCTGCAAGCGGTTGTTGTTGCGTGCCGACTGAACAGCGCGCTGCTGTGCGGCGCGCAGCTCGTCGGGTGTTGGTGGCATTTTGAGTGTCGCCAGCCCGGAGATCGTCGTCGTCAAGCGACGGAACGCTTCGATGATGGCTTCAGAACCTTCAACCGCTTTGATCTGCGGTTTTTCAAGTTCTGGCAATTGATCGATCGCGCGCACCACACCACGCAGCGCCGTTTGCAATTCCGGATCAGGACACGAGAACGTGCCACCACGGCCATTGTCGAAAATAGATTTTGCAGCGCGATCCGCAAAATCGGTGCGAAACTGACGCAATTGCGGATCGGTACGGAACGCATTAAAGCGCGTCACCGAGTTGTCGAGCTTGCGACCCAGATCTTTCAGGAAAATGTTCCGCGTGCCGGTTTTAACGTCGAATGTGACCTTGTCCCGGTTCACGACTTTGGCAAGATCGCCGTTCAGCACGTTGATGTCAGCGGTAACGCTTGTGGCGCGCTCGCCGATGAATTTCTGGGCAAAGCCGAACCGCGAGGCATCGGCATCACGCAAACGGCGGCGTGGCCCATCACCCGGACGGCTGGCCGGGCACGAATTGCCCTTTTCCCGCTCATCAATCGCCTTCTGCGCAGAAATTGTCGTCAGCTGTACGAACGTCGCATTCAGTTGCTCCAGCCGCGTCTGTGCGGCGAGCAACGCCGTCTGCACTTGCGTAACAGCGGATTCGGCAGAACGAGTCGCCTCCGAACGTGACTCCAGGAACTTCCAGTAGAAGCCAAAACCAAAGCCAACGGAGATCAATGTCAGGAACAGGTAACCGCCGACAAATAGCAGCCGAACGACAGGTTGGAGGCGGTCAAACAGCTGATCCAGAAGCCACACGATCATCAGCATCAGCATGGCAACGGCGAAACCGATTGCGACTTTGAATGTAAATTCGATCTCACCCATGTTGGCCTGGATTAACTCCAGCATGCCCGTATAGGTCGAGATCCACGACAGGGCGCCAAGTCCGGTCAGAAGCAGAACCTTCTTCCAGTCCGTCGGCACTGGCGCTGGCTTCTCCCATAGATCGCCGAAGCCGTCCGCGGTTGAAAGACCGGAAAGGCCAATGGGTCGTTGCGTGCCCAACGCGCCTTGCGTGAGAGTGGCGGTGCCCTTCGCCGTACGCTTTGAAAAGAACATGTTTAAACCGGGTGCCCTTGTGGAGCGACCGCGGGAGATCAATGAACGAAGGTCATGTCAGGTATGGCTACTGCGCCGATGACTTTCGTTCCCTCCCAAAACCTTTACTGATGGTCGCCCGTGTTACGTGGTGAACTGCTGCAAAACTCGAATGTGCCCCCCGGCGTGATCCGGGTTCGTTTGTTGAATCCCAATCCGGCGCGAGTTTGATCAGACCGCGGCAGCAATGGGGCACAGGAACGAAAGGTGAATTTTTCTGGACAACCTGCGCCGTTCAGCGACGGTTCAGATGGCAGCACGAGCCATTGCACCGACCATCAATGCATGTATCAATCAGCTGGAACGCACCACACGGAGGGGCCGCAATGCTGGACATCGAACAAATTCTCGATCTCGAAAGCTATCCGTTGAACGATTTGAAGAGCGATGCAGGCAAGGCTCTGGTTGAGCGTTGCCGTGCCGACGTTGAAGCCACCGGCCTGTTCAATCTCGATGGCCTCGTGCGGCTGGACGCGCTTGAGAGATGTGTGACAGAGGTCAAGGCGGCGCTCGACCGCGAAGCCTACACGCATCAACAGTGGCACAACATCTACTTCAAGACAAAGATCGATGGCCTCGAAGATGATCACCCGGCCCTCAAGCAGGCGCTCACCTCGAACCGCAAAGTCTGCGCCGATCAGGTGCCCGACAGCATTCTGATGCAGATTTACGAATGGCCGCCGCTCGCCGATTTTCTCGCCGCCGTCATGGCCAAACCTCAGCTTCACACCATGGACGATCACCTCGCCAGCGTGAATGTCATGCAATACGGCGACGGCGAAGCCCTCAACTGGCACTTTGACCGCTCGGAGTTCACGACAACATTGTTGCTGCAAGCGCCTGAGAAGGGGGGCGAGTTCGAATACCGCCTCGGTCTGCGGACAGACGACGATCCGAACTACGACGGCATCGCAAAGTTTCTCTCCGGCGAGGACGGAGCGTTCGAACGCGTCGCCCTCTCACCTGGCACCCTCAACGTCTTCAAGGGTACCAACACCGCCCACCGTGTGTCCCCTGTCGTGGGTAACCGCGAACGCATCATTGCAGTGCTATGCTACTACGAAAACCCCGGCGTGCGCTTCAGCGACGAAGACCGCATCCGGTTTTACGGGCGTGCAGCTTAGTGGAGGTGCGGTTTCGAATAGGACAGAGACGTTACCTCCATGCTTTTAGTACGTCTTTTCCACCCCCCAACACGCCTTGAAAGATAGAATACTTCCATCCAAAAAACAAAAGTTGGCTAGACCGCATGGTCCTGGAGATTGTCTTTCCGTTGTTCGGGATCATGGTGATCGGATTTCTTGCCGGACACTTCGATATTTTGGACAAGGCCGGAAGCGCGTTTCTGTCGCGTTTCGTATTTGTCATTGCGCTCCCCGCGCTCGCATTCATCAAACTGTCAGACATACCCGTTGGCGAATTTTTCAACTGGCAGTTTCTGTGCGTTCTCGGGGGCGGTATGTTCGCCACGCTATGCGTGAGCTTGGTGGTCGCTCGATTTGTATTTCAAGACACATTAACTGCACAGGCCTTGCACGGTCTTACGGCCATGTACTCAAGTACGGGGTACATCGGAATTCCACTGATCCTGGTCGTCTTCGGAGAAGAGGCTCTTGCGCCAGGCATTGTCGGCGCTGTGATAACGGGGGCGATCTTCCTGCCGATCGCGGTGATGATTGCAGAGTTCGACCGCAGAGATAAAACAAGCACCTTGTCACTGGCACCGATTGCCAGAGTGATGTGCAATCCCATTCTCATCGCAACTGCAGCAGGTTTGACGTGTTCCGCGTTGGCAATCCGCGTACCGACCCCTCTTGCCGCCATTTGCGAGTTACTTGGCGATGCGTATGTCCCGTGTGCGCTGCTGTCTGCCGGGCTTTTCATGTCGGGTGGCATCGTCAGGACCGCAACCGCCGAAATCAGCTGGCTGGTCTTTGCGAAACTCGTTTTGCATCCGGCGATCACCTGGTGGCTGGCCGTCCACGTCTTCATGCTCGAAGGGACCCTGGCAACCATCGCAGTCTTACAGGCAGCGTTGCCGAGTGGCGTTCCGGTGTTTGCATTGGCGCAAGAGTACAAAACGTTCATTGCGCGTTCGAATGCGGTGATCGTTGTTTCAACCGCTCTTTCGGTCATCACGCTGTCTGGATTGCTCTATTTTTCAAGGTGACCTTGGGCTGGAATGTCTGAGGCCTGGGGCAGTCTATCGGATCAGCGAGCCACGACGTGTCGACACAGACGTATCAGGTTTGGTCAAAGTGTCTGCGTCGCGCTGGGAACTCAATCAAGCAAAAAGGGCCGACGCGTGTCGCGCCAGCCCTTCCATCTTCATGCAATTTCAGTCCGCTTGCCTTAAGCGCTTCGATACAGCTTTGTCATCACGAATTCGCGGTGACCCAGCGCTTCGGCAGCCGTCATCCGGCCATTCGATGTACGACGGATCATCTCGATGAGTGCATCGCCGGCGTCGCTGATCGTTTGCGTCCGTTTCAGGATGCCTGAGACGTCACAATCGATGTGCTCCGACATCGTCCGCACCGTGCGCGGGTTCGCGGAGATCTTGATCACCGGCACAATCGGGTTGCCGACAATGTTGCCTTGCCCCGTCGGGAACGTGTGCACGACGTAACCCGCGGCAGCCATCAGCGTAACGCACTCCGCCGCAGCCGATGACGTGTCCATGAAGTACAAGCCCGCGCCCTTTTCTGGCGCTTCTGCCGGTCCGAGCGCATCGATGTACGTTGACGTCCGTCCGATCTTTTCGAGGTTGCCCATGGCCTTTTCCTCGATCGTGGTCAGGCCACCTTCGATGTTGCCCTTTGTCGGCTGGCTGTCGGACAGGTCGTCCGTCTTGAACGGCTCGATCACCTCATCCTGGTAGGCCTGGAAGATCTTCATGAACTTCGCAGCCGCTTCCGGGTTTGCTGCGCGCTTCTCGCAAATATGCTCCGCGCCAGTGATTTCGGATGTTTCACCGAACACACCATAGATGCCTTTTGGCAGTAGCTTGTCATACATGTTGCCGACGGTCGGGCACGAGCCGAGACCGGTTGTTGTGTCGCTCTCGCCGCATTTGGTCGAAACCCACAGCTCACTCATGTCGCATTCTTCGCGCTGCAACTCGCTCGCCCAGTGCACAAATTCCTTCGCCTTGCGGGAGGCACGTGCCGTCGTATCGATGTCGCCGTACTGCTCAATCCAGAACCCTTCGCAAGGCTTGCCGGTCGCGCGAATGCCTTCAACAATCTTGTTTGTCCAGCCGGGCTCAATGCCGATGACGATGACAGCAGCGACGTTCGGGTTCGAACCCGTCCCGATCATTGTGCGGAAATGAAGTTCGAGATCTTCACCGAACTGCAGGCGACCATAGGCATGTGGCAAAGCCATCGTGCCCTGAATGTTCTTTGCAACATTTTCGCAGCACGCGTTGGAGATGTCATCGACGGGGAGAATAACAACGTGGTTGCGAACGCCAACGCGACCATTCTCGCGCCGGTAGGCCATGATTTTTTCGTTAGACATGATTTGGTTCCCTACCAGCGTTTCGTTTTCATGTTGTGGGTGTGGACGTGACCGCCCTTTTCAGCGGGTCCGACCATCTTGCCGATGTCTTCACCGTACTTGATGATCGTGTCGCCCTCTTTGAGATCGACCAGCGCCACCTTGTGCCCGATCGGAATGTCGGCTTCCGATTTCAGGTTGAGTGTCGAATCATCCTCGGTGACCACACCAAGCATGTCTGTTCCCTTGGCAAGGTTTTCGATGACGACAACGCCAACGTTGTCTTTCGGCGAGTGAACGAGAAACTGCGGTTCGGCCATGGCTGAACGTCCTTATGAATGTGCAGGATCGAAAATTGTGTTACCGCAGCGATAGCGGTATCGCGGCAGTCGTGATACTGTCTTATACAAGACCTTGGGTACGTTCAAGTCTTATATAAGACATGGGCGCCAAGCCATGTGAAGCAGGTTGCCAATGCTGATGACCGACAAGCCGGACGCCAGACCGCTGTACTTGCAAGTGCGTGAAATTCTGACGCGCCGCATTTCATCTGGCGATCTCGGACCAGGTGCCGCGCTTCCCAGTGAGTTCCAGCTTGCCGACGAACTTGGTGTCAGCCAGGGCACGGTGCGCAAGGCGCTCGACGCGCTCACACAGGAACGGCTGGTGGTGCGGGTGCAGGGGAAGGGAACCTTTGTCGTCGAGCAGACGCCCGAGGATGTGCATTTCCGTTTCTTCAACATTTTTGATGGCGATGGCCACCGGGTTCTCCCAGACAGTCGCGATACGAAAGTGACGTCCGGCCAGGCGACGGCAGAGGAGCGCCATAAACTCCAATTGCCTGCAAAGGCGCGTGTCTGTCGTATATGCCGCATCCGCACAGTGGGCGGTGCGCCGTTTATTGCTGAGCGAATTGTTCTCCCTGAGTCCATTTTTCCAGGCATTTCCAGGCGACCCACCGTGCCGAATACGCTCTATGATATCTTCCAGTCCGACTACAGCATCCTTGTCATCCGGGCGCAGGATGCCCTTTATGCCAAAGCATGTGACGCAGATGTTGCGCGGGATCTGTCGGTAGATGAGGGGGCACCGCTCACCGTGATCGATCGTGTCGCAATTGCGATCGGGGATATTCCGGTGGAGTGGCGTGTGAGCCTGTGCCACCTTGACGGCCTGCGCTACATTGCCGACGTCGAATGATCGATCGATATTCAGGTAAACGGTTCCATGTCGAAATCACGATTTGATCTCACCGGCCGCGTGGCCCTGGTCACCGGTGCATCCAGCGGCCTTGGCCTCCATTTCGCGGGCGTTCTGGCTGAGGCGGGTGCGCGCGTGGCGTTGGCGGCACGCCGTGAGGACCGGTTGGCCGATGCGGTCTCAAGGCTGAAAGATGCGGGGCACGATGCGCTGGCCGTAATGCTCGACGTCACGGATGCAGATTCCGTCGCGCAGGCACTCGATAAGGTCGAGAGCGCGTTCGGGCCCGTTGAAATCTGCATCAACAACGCTGGTCTCGCCGAGGAACAATGGCTCGTACGAATGACTGACGAAGACTGGCGTCGCACAATGGATGTCAATCTGGACGGCGTCTTCCGCGTCGGCCGTGATGTTGCAGAGCGGATGAAAAAGAATGACACTTCGGGCAGCATTGTCAACATAGCTTCAGTGCTTGGCACAGCGGTACGCCCGATGGTGTCTGCCTATTGCGTTTCCAAGGCTGCGGTCATCCAGCTCACGAAAGCCATGGCGCTGGAATTGGCCCGCGACAACATTCGCGTCAACGCCCTCGCACCAGGATATTTTTCCACCGACATCAATCGCGAATTCCTGGCGAGCGACCTTGGTGCCAAACTCATCGACCGTATCCCCATGAACCGCCCCGGAAATTACGAAGAACTCGACGGCCCGCTTCTCCTGCTGGCATCCGACGCTGGACGCTACATGACCGGCAGTGTCGTCACACCGGACGGCGGCGTGCTGCTGGCAATGGGGTGACTGCAGCGTATCAGTTAGCTTGTAGCCTGCCTGCATTGCCAGATCGCCTACAACCGGCCCAAAGCAAACGGCGCCGGATCCACACACGTTGTCGCACCAGTTGCCAGCTCGGCAGCAAGCCGCCCGGCGCCTGGGCCAATTCCGAAACCGTGGCCAGAGAACCCGCTTGCAATGTAAAATCCCGGATGACTGTCGACACCTGAGATGACGGGAACCGCATCAGGTGTGGCATCGATCATCCCGGCCCAACGTTCGGCGTCCTGCACCCCTTCCAGAGAGGGGAAAGCGGACTTCATCGCAGAAAACGCCGCATTCAGAACGCTGTGGTCTGGATCGGGGTTGAGCACC
>CALHAX010000047.1 GCA_937931785.1 uncultured Hyphomicrobiaceae bacterium
CCACACACCTCGCCCCACCGCGCAATGAACTCGGCTTTCGCCATATCAACCGGTTGGCTGATATTATAGTGGATATTCCCATCTCCGAAATGACCGAATGGAACCGGCCGCGCACCGGGCATCAAAACGGAGAGGCGTGCGTTTGCCGCACGAATAAATGCCGGAACATCGGAGACAGGAACTGCGATATCATTCTTGATGCTGCCGCCCTCCTGCCCCTGCACATCCGACAATCGTTCGCGAATGGACCAGAACGCATCGTCTTGCGCTGCAGATGTTGCGATCACCGCATCGGATATGATCTCTCGCTCTGCAGCTTGCTCCAGAATGTGCAGCAACTGCCCTTCCGCACCACCGTCTGTGTGATGCCCGGAGATCTCCACGAGTACATACCATGGGTGCGCGACGGAAAGCGGATCCCGTGTCCCTTCGGCATGTTTCAAAACCAGATCGATTCCGATTCGCGGCATCAGTTCGAACCGCGTCAGCGCGCCTCCCGCTGCACTCTGCGCGACAGAGAAAAAATCAGACACGAGATCGAGATCAGACAAGCCAACAAACGCAGTCGCCCGTTCTGCAGGTTTTGGCGCCAGTTTCAGCACCGCCGCCGTAATAACGCCCAGCGTTCCTTCTGCACCGATGAAGAGATCACGCAAATCGTACCCGGTGTTGTCCTTGCGTAGCGAGCGCAACCCGTTCCAGACACGTCCATCCGCCAGCACAACTTCGAGGCCGAGACAAAGATCGCGCGCATTCCCATAGGCCAGAACCTGCATGCCGCCGGCGTTGGTCGACAGGTTCCCCCCGATCTGGCACGTACCTTCCGACGCCAGACTCAATGGGAACAGACGGTCATTGTCATCCGCCTCCGCCTGGATGCGCGCAAGCGTAACCCCCGCCTCCGCCACCAGCGCATTCGCCGTGGGGGCAACGCTGCGAATCTTGTCCATCCGGGAAAGATTCAGAACAATTTCACCACCATGCTCAAATGGAATTTGCCCCCCGACAAGCCCTGTATTTCCTCCCTGCGGCACAATCGGGCGACGCAGCCGATGTGCCAGCGTCATAATGTCCGAAACCTCTTGCGTGTTGCCCGGCTTGAGCACTAGCGGAGTAACGCCTTGAAACAAGCCGCGCCGCTCAACCAGGTGTCCAGCAATATCGCACTCGTCAGACAGCGCGTAACGATCCCCCACGATCGCCGCAAATCGGGCACGCTCCTGCGGCGTCATGGTGGGCGCGATGGCATGTGGTGTCTCTTGCATGGCAGTTTCTTATCAGTTGCGCGGGGCAGCAGCACGCTGCAATCGATCGTTGATGGCCACCCCAATTCCGGCCAACGGGATTGGCATCACCGCTATACAAGAAACACCTGCCGCATCCAGCATTCTCAATCCGTCAAAAAGGTTCGCTGCCGCCTCCCGAAGATCACCGTGCACGCTGAGGTTGACGACCGGTCCCGATGTGTCAGGCAGTTTCGAACCAAACCCAAGCAATCCTTCCCCCACGTCCACCGCACCGGCGTTCAGGCGAACCGATGCAGCAGGAGCATAATGGCTCGCCAATTGTCCCGGCGCTGTTGGTATTTCAGAGACGAGACGTTCAGGGGCGACAAGTTCCTCTCCCAATGCGGCCTCCAATGCCTCTTTGGAAATTCCACCGGGCCGCAACAAGAATGGCTCAGATCCACTCAAATCCACAATCGTGGACTCAAGTCCAACATCACTCGCTCCACCATCAAGAATGATCGGTACAGTGTCACCAAACTCAGCCCGCACATGTTCAGCACGTGTCGGACTGATCCGGCCAGATCGGTTGGCGCTCGGGGCTGCAATCGGACAGTCGGCCGCGCGCAGAAGCGCTTGCGCCACAGGGTGCGCGGGCACTCGAACCGCCAGTGTATCAAGACCCGCACTCACAAGGCTGGATGTGCCGTTACCTTCACGCGCGGGCAAAACCAGCGTCAACGGTCCGGGCCAGAATGTATCAGCAAGAACCATCGCCTCCCGTGTCATCGTAACGTACTGCCCTGCCATCTCGCGATCCATGACATGTACAATCAGCGGATTGAAGCTCGGACGCCCCTTCGTCTCAAAAATCCGGGCAACCGCCAGCCCATTACGCGCATCTGCGCCCAGGCCGTAAACGGTCTCCGTCGGAAACGCGACAAGCGCGCCATCTCGAAGCGCCGCAGCTGCCCCCACAAGCACCGGATCATCTGGCCCAGGTTTCAATGTATGTGCTGTTTCATCGTGCATCACAGGAATACGACAGGCCTTTCAGTTCTCTGGCAATCACCTTACATTGGCCGCTGACGCTTGCGTCAACCAGCGTTCAGATCTGCTATCCCGCGCTCGGCGTCAATGCCGCTTGAAACACCATTTCAGGGACACCGCCCCATGGCCTACACCGCACCAATTGAAGACATCATGCTTGCCCTTGAAGCCGCAGGCGAATTTTCGGCCCGCGCCGACCGCAACATTCTGGGCGAAATGGATGCGGATCTGGCGCGCGCGATTATTGAGGAAGCAGGGAAATTCGCGTCCGAGGAGATGGATCCGCTCAACGAAATCGGCGATCGACAAGGCTCACATCTGATCGATGGCAAGGTTAAAACGCCGGACGGGTGGAAAGAACTCTATCATCGCTGGGCTGAGGGCGGCTGGGCGGCGTTGCCTTGCCCGGAAGAACATGGCGGCCAGGGTCTGCCATCGCTTCTCGCAACGGTCTGCAATGAAATATGGCATTCAGCAAACATGGGCTTCGCGCTAGGTCCTCTCCTGACGCAAGGTGCAGTCGATGCCCTGAATTCGAAGGGCTCGGACTTCATGAAATCCGTGATCCTGCCAAGGCTTGTTTCAGGCGAATGGATGGGCACCATGAACCTGACGGAACCGAGCGCCGGATCTGATCTCGCACTTCTGCGTACAAAAGCCGAACCTCAGGACGATGGCACTTATCGCATCAGCGGAACAAAAATTTATATCAGTTACGGCGACCATGAGATGACAGACAATATCATCCATCTCGTGCTGGCACGCCTCCCTGACGCGCCCGAGGGTACGCGCGGCATCTCGATCTTCCTTGTTCCAAAATACATGGTCAACGACGATGGCTCGCTCGGGGAGCGCAACGACGTCTATTGCACAGGTGTCGAGCACAAGATGGGCATTCATGCCAGTCCAACATGCACCCTGACATATGGTGAGAACGGCGGTGCGGTCGGTTATCTTATCGGGGAAGAAAACCGCGGCCTGCAAATCATGTTCATCATGATGAACGCGGCGCGTCTTGGCGTTGCAGGCGAAGGTGTCGCCATCGCAGAGCGTGCCTGCCAGCAAGCACTCGCCTATGCACAGGACCGCAAACAGGGCAACGATGTGAGAAACCCTGACGCGGGCACTGTATCCATCGTCAAACATCCTGACGTGCAACGCATGTTGCTCCGGATGAAATCGCTCACCGCTGCGGCGCGTACAATCACCTACGCCACCGCTGGCGCGATAGATCAGGCGCATCGTTCGATAAATGAAGATGAAAAA
>CALHAX010000048.1 GCA_937931785.1 uncultured Hyphomicrobiaceae bacterium
TTCAATTTCGATGAACTCCGCTACGAATATTTTCGCGACCGCAATGCAGAGCTTGAAGCGCTGAAATCTGGTGACTACGACCTGCGCGAAGAGTTTACCTCCCGGGATTGGGCCACCGCCTACGACATCCCGCAGGTCAAAACGGGGCGGATCGCCCGACACGAAATGCCGGATTACCGGCCCTCAGGTACGCAAGGCTTCTTCATCAATATCCGGAGGAAAAAATTCCAGGATATCCGTGTTCGCAAGGCGCTCGACTATGCCTTCGATTTTGAGTGGACCCGCAAGACACTGTTTTTCGGTGCCTACGATCGCACCACGAGTTACTTCGAGAACTCCGATATGCGTGCCGATGGCAAACCTTCACCAGAAGAACGCGCGCTCCTCGAACCGTACCGCGACAAGATTTCCGCATCCGTATTCGAAGAACCTTACGTACCACCTGTATCCAATGGCAGCGGCTTCGACCGCAAATTGCTGCGTCAGACAAGAAAACTCCTCGGCGAAGCCGGTTTCACGTTCAAGGGCGGGAAGGCGTTACAACCAGATGGCACACCTTTTGAGATCGAGTTCCTGATTTTCTCTCAAGGGTTCGAGCGTATCCTGACCCCCTACATTGGCAACCTGCGGAAAATTGGCATCAATGCCCGCATTCGCCGCGTCGACCCCGCACAGTACGAATTGCGCCAGCAGACATTCGATTTTGACATCATCATCCAGCGCTACAACATCCAGCTCATCCCCGGTCCCGCACTGCGCAATTTCTGGGGATCGAAAGCGGCCAACCAGAACGGCAGCTACAATCTTGCCGGTATAAAAGATCCCGTCGTCGACGCACTCATCGAAAAGGTGCTCGCCGCAAAAAACAGGCCTGAACTCGTCACCGCCACCCGTGCGCTTGATCGCGTGTTGCGCGCCGGGCACTACTGGGTCTCCAACTGGTACAACAAGGCCCATCGCATGGCCTATTGGAACAAATTCGGCCGCCCAAGGATCAAACCACGCTATCATCGCGGAGTGATTCAGACGTGGTGGCTCGATACCGCACAGGCCGCGCAACTCGGCCAGCAATAGCCGATCGCCGCCGGAGACCGAAGACGTATGGCAAATTATATTCTGAAGCGCCTTCTGCTGATCATCCCGACCATGCTCGGCATCATGTTGATCAGCTTTGCGATTATCCAGTTCGCACCAGGCGGACCGATCGAACAGGTCATCGCGCAAGTCACGGGAACCGGTGTTGATGCCACCTCCCGGATCGGCGGAAGTGACGGAGGCGAACTTTCGGGCAACACACAGAACCAGGGCGCCGACAGCCAACTCAATTCAAAATATCGTGGTGCGCAGGGCCTCGACCCGGAATTCATCAAGGAACTGGAAAAGCAGTTCGGCTTCGACAAGCCCGTCCACGAGCGTTTCGGCCTGATGCTCTGGAATTATCTCCGCTTCGATTTCGGCAACAGCTATTTTCGCGACACTCCGGTCATCGAACTGATCAAACAGAAACTGCCCGTCTCAATCTCGCTCGGCGTATGGCTGACGCTACTGACATATCTGATTTCAATCCCTCTCGGAATCCGCAAAGCCGTCAAGGACGGCGAACGTTTTGACGCCTGGACCAGCACCATACTGGTCATCGGATACGCCATACCCAGCTTCGTATTCGGCATCCTGCTAATCGTGCTGTTTGCGGGCGGATCGTTCTTCGACTGGTTCCCGCTGCGTGGCCTCCATTCCGATAACGCGGATCAGATGAACTGGTTCCAGTATATCCTCGACTACTTCTGGCATCTCACTCTGCCACTGATAGCCATGGGGGTCGGCTCCTTCACCACGCTGACATTCCTGACCAAGAACTCGTTCCTCGACGAGATCGGGAAGCAATACGTCATCACAGCCCGCGCCAAAGGGTTGTCAGAAAAACGCGTGCTCTATGGGCATGTCTTTCGCAACGCCATGCTGATCGTGATCGCCGGATTTCCCGGCGCGTTCCTTGGTGCTTTCTTTGGCGGCTCTCTGCTTATCGAAACCATTTTCAGTCTTGATGGACTTGGGCTGCTCTCGTTCGAATCTGTAATCAACCGGGACTATCCCGTGGTGTTTGGTACACTCTACATTTTCTCTCTCTTCGGCCTGATTGTGAACCTGCTGACAGACCTGACATACACCGCCATCGATCCCCGCATCGACTTCGAGACACGGGAGGTCTGATCCAGTGAGCACACCTTCCATCAAGACAAAATCAAAGCGTGGCATTCGGACATGGTTTCGTGACCTGATCCGCAATCCGATCAACCAGCGCCGGCTCGAACTCTTCAAGGCCAATCGCCGCGGGTACTGGTCGTTCTGGCTGTTTCTCGGGCTCTTCGTGATGAGCCTCTTCGCAGAGTTAATCGCCAACGATCGTCCAATCCTGGCGTCCTACAAGGGCGAGCTTCTCTTCCCCGTGATTGTTGATTACCCAGAAGAGAAGTTTGGTGGGTTCCTGGCCCAAACAGACTATCGGGACACGGAGATTCAGAAGGAAATCCAGGACAACGGCTGGATGCTGTGGCCACCGGTCAGCTACAACTACCGTACAATCAATCTGGAACCTCCGGGACCGGCGCCCACGAAACCATCCTGGATGTTGAGCAAGCAGGAGCGCTGCAAGGCATACCCGGAAGGTGTGAATGATCCCAACTGCTCGATCGGAAATTGGAACTGGCTCGGTACCGATGACAACAGCCGCGACGTTCTCGCACGCGTGATCTACGGCTTCCGGATCTCGGCACAGTTCGGATTGATACTGACGATTGTGTCATCCATTATCGGAATCGCCGCCGGCGCAGTGCAGGGGTACTTCGGTGGCCGCGTGGATCTTTATTTCCAGCGCGTCATCGAACTGTGGACATCCATGCCATCGCTTTACATTCTCCTGATCATCGCCTCACTCATCCCACCAAGTTTTCTGAGTTTGCTCGGCGTCCTCCTGCTCTTCAGTTGGGTTAGTCTTGTCGGCGTTGTCCGCGCTGAATTCCTGCGCGGCCGCAACTTCGACTATGTTCGTGCCGCCCGCGCTCTTGGTCTGTCCGACTGGCGCATCATGATCAAGCACCTGCTGCCGAACGCAATGGTTGCCACAGTCACATTCATGCCGTTCATCCTTTCCGGATCTCTCGTCACATTGACCGCGCTCGACTTCCTCGGTCTCGGTTTGCCCGTCGGCTCCGCGTCCCTCGGTGAACTCCTCGCCCAGGGCAAGAACAACCTGCACGCACCGTGGCTGGTCATCACGGCGTTCATCACCGTTTTCCTCATGCTCGCGCTTCTCGTCTTTACTGGCGAAGCCGTGCGCGACGCGCTTGATCCGCGCAAGACCTTCAAGTGAGCGCGGCCATGAGCAGTACACAATCACCTCTCGTCGACGTGCGCGATCTGTCAATAGACTTCACGCAGGGCGACACGGTCACGCACGCCGTTAAAAACATTTCATTCCACATCGACAAGGGTGAAACCGTCGCCATTGTCGGTGAATCCGGATCTGGGAAAACCGTATCGGCGCTTGCCATCATGCAACTGCTTGCTGCATCGGCATCCCACCCAAGTGGAAAAATAATATTCGAAGGCAACGACCTGATCACAGCCGATGACGCACAACTCCGCGACATGCGGGGCAACAAGATCTCGATGATCTTCCAGGAGCCAATGACGTCCCTCAACCCGCTCCACACCATCGAGCGGCAGATCGGCGAGATGATTACGCTGCATTCTGGTCTGGACGACGCTGGCGTCCGCGAACGCGTCCTCTACCTCATGAACCGAGTCGGTATTCGTGACGCGGAATCCCGCCTCGACTCCTACCCACACCAGCTCTCTGGTGGGCAACGCCAACGCGTCATGATCGCCATGTCGCTCGCCAACGAACCGGACCTGCTGATCGCTGATGAACCAACCACTGCCCTCGATGTCACCATCCAGGCACAAATTCTCGAATTGCTGAACGAGCTCAAGGACGAGTTCGGCATGTCGATCCTGCTGATCACCCACGATCTTGGGATCGTCCGCAAGATGGCATCGCGCGTCTATGTCATGAGTCAAGGCGAAGTGGTCGAGCACGGTGAGGCAGAACGCGTTTTCACCACGCCGGAACATCCCTACACGCAGCATCTTCTGGCGTCGGAGCCAAGCGGCAATCCACCCCCGCCTGACCTCTCCGCGCCCGTCCTTGTCGAAACAGAAGACCTGAAGGTCTGGTTTCCGATCAAGACCGGATTTTTCCGCAAGACCACAGGCCACGTGAAAGCCGTCAACGGACTCTCGTTAAAGCTCCGTGCTGGCCAGACACTCGGCGTAGTCGGCGAATCCGGTTCCGGCAAGACAACGCTCGGCCTTGCAATCCTTCGTCTGATCTCGTCTGAAGGACCGATATCGTGGAAAGGGCAACGGATCGACGGCTACGATAGTCACGCGATGCGCCCGCTACGCCGCGAAATGCAGGTCGTGTTTCAGGATCCCTATGGCTCACTCAGCCCACGGCTCTCCATTGGACAGATCATCGAAGAAGGATTGATCATCCAGAACCCGGAACTCGATTATGACGAGCGCCGTGATCGTGTATCCCAGACTTTGGAAGAAGTTGGCCTGCTTGCGGAGCAACAAGATCGTTATCCGCACGAGTTTTCCGGCGGGCAACGCCAGCGCATTGCCATCGCCCGCGCCATGGTTCTCGAGCCACGCTTCATCATGCTGGACGAACCAACCAGCGCATTGGACATGTCTGTACAATCCCAGATCGTGGATCTCTTGCGCGATCTGCAGGAACGTCACAACCTTGGTTACCTTTTCATCAGCCACGATTTGAAGGTCGTGCGCGCACTTTCAAACGAAGTGATCGTGATGCGGCAAGGTGAAGTGGTGGAGCAGGGATCAGGGCAAGATATTTTCGAACGCCCGGAACATCCCTACACCCAGGCTTTGCTCGCCGCCGCGTTGCACCACAAGACTGCTTCAGATGCAGGCGTTGTCTCGGAATAAAACGCTCTCAGAGTTTTTCAAGATGTCGTGCAATGGCATCGAACGCTGCAATGTGCAGCAGATCGAGTGGTTCGTCGACAGGTTCCCGCTGCGCGGCAGTTCGCGCAATGACAACTTCGGCTTGCGGGTCAATGTAAAGCCACTGCCCATGGATTCCGATCGCGCAAAATGCACCAGATGGGTTGCCAGTCTGATACCACTTGTTCCGGTAACCGCCGTTCGGAAACAATGATTTCATCTCCCCGCGTTGCCAGGCCGGTCCATTCGTTACACCAAGCGTATCCTCAATCCACCATTTCGGAACAACCTGCGTTCCATTGACCACGCCACCACAGCGCATCATCTCACCCAGCCTGGCCAGATCACGAATATGCACCGAGATCCCACCAGCTGTGCGCGGTGCACCGAAAGCATCCACTGTGATGGATGCAGAATGTTCTGCCCCCATCGGCTGCCACAACACATCCGACATAAGATCAGAAAACCGGACACCCGACGCCCGCTCGATCACCCACCCAAGCATGTCAGAATTCGGAGAGAGATATGTGAACACCTCTCCATGGTCGTGGGCATCGCGTTGCAGCGACAGAAGAAACGCACGCATACCTGCGCTGGCCTTGGTCAGCGGCGGATTCCACCCCGTTGCCGCACGGTATTGCGCATAGTCCCCTTCCGGTTCGAGATAAATTTCCTCAAACGTGCAGCTCACTGTCATATCGAGAAGATGTCGAACGCTGCAATCACCATACGCCGATCCCTCAGCTTCAGGGATATAACGTGTCACGAACGCATCCGGATCAAGCTGGCCGCGATCCGCTAAAGCGCCTGCCACAAGCGACGTAATCGATTTGGAGATAGAGAACACGATGTGAGGATCAATGCCGGAATATCCATGATCCCAGGTCTCCGTCACGATCTTGCCGCTACGCAGCACCACCAGACCCGTCGTCCAACTCCCACCGAACACATCTCGAACTACACGCTCCGTACCGGTGTCGTCTTCAAATGCGATATCAGACAGCAAGCCCGCATCTGTCTTCAGAGATCGAGACGTTCCACACCGAATATCCGCAGTTGGAACGATCTCGCGAACATGATGAAAAGCCCACAAATTGAACGGTGACGAGCGCCAGTTCGCCAATGTGACTTGCCGACTTTCATGCACCGGCGCACCTTTCATCAGATTATCCGCGCAGTTGATCATTCAGCTACCGCTCGCAGCACCGAGGAAACCCGTCAGAACGTTCACGGTATTGATACCGATTTCCTCAACCGCATAACCACCTTCCATCACAAACAACGTCGGCTTGTTGAGGGATGCCAATCGCCCGCCGTAGGTTTTAAAATCATCGGAGGTCAGTTTGAAGAAACTGATAGGATCCTTTTCGAACGTATCGACGCCAAGCGAGATCACGACGGCATCAGCACCGAACGCCTCGATTCGTTTCAGGGCATCGTCAAGCGCCTCGCCCCACACGGAGTAAGGCGTCCCTTCAGGCATCGGGTAATTGACATTAAATCCCTCACCATCGCCTGCACCTTTCTCATCTGCGTAACCAAGAAAACTTGGGAAACAATCTTCTGGCGCACCATGCAAGGAGAGGAAAAGAACGTCTTCACGCGAGTAGAAAATGTCCTGCGTGCCGTTCCCGTGATGAAAGTCAACGTCCAGCACAGCAACCTTCGTCGCGCCAGAATCCAGGAAACCCTGTGCCGCAATGGCCGCGTTGTTGAGGAAACAATAGCCGCCATATAGATCGCTGGCCGCGTGGTGACCGGGTGGTCGACACAGCGCAAAAGCCGTCCGCTCACCGTTCGAGACGATATTTTGCGCAGTCTGTGCAATCGCTGCAGAAGCCTGCACGGCTTTCCAGGTTGTCTCGGTGATCGCTGTTTCGATCGCCATGGCATAATAACCTGCCTTGCCCTCAATGTAATTTGGACACCGGTGTTGCTGCATGCGCCGAGCAGGTACGGTGGTCGGGATCAATTCTCCCTTATTCCCGTCCGCGACCCACTCCACCCAGCACGTCTGCAAGAATGTCACAAAGTTCGCATCATGGATCTTGTGAACGAGATCCATGTCAAGCGGATCAGGATCGACAAAATCCGTCAGGCCCGCCTCTGTCAGGCTTGCCATGATGTAATCCCACCGTTCCGGACACTCGAAAGGACGTACGAACAGACCGCCTGATAGTTCCCCTTTGGGGAAGTGGAACTTGTGGTCGTCACTACGAACGGTTTTCATGGAAGAACATCCTTTCAGATAGCCAATTGCGGTCGCCGAAAGCCAAATGCTTTTTCCAGTGCCGCTGCAGCCTGAAACACAGATGGCTCATCATATGTTTTGCCAACGATCTGGACACCCGTCGGCACACCATTCGCGGCCACGCCCGACGGAATAGACAGTACCGGACACCGGCTCATCATGTTGAATGGATGCGTCATCACCCACCCATACTCACCATCCATGCGCCGACCATTGATCTCAAATGTCTCATCCCAGGAATCATGATCGGCGGCTACGGCAGAGAGCGCATTTGTCGGACAGATGAACACGTCATAGTTCTCCATCATAGCCCCGAATATCGCATACGTTTCCTGAGCAACTTCCATTGACGCCAGATAATCCTCTGCGGTCGTTTTCTCAACGTGATCAATCGTGCGAAGGGCATAGTCCGTCATGAGGTCGCGATGCTCTGGATAGAGCCGCTTCATGTGTTGTCCCCAGAGAAAGTTGAGATAATCCATCACGGCCTTGTCGCAGCGCTCGCTCCAGAAACCCTCAACCTCCGTCACGGTGCATCCAAGATCACGCAACGCGTCGACCGCAGCAAGCGTGTTCGCTCGAACATCCGGATCCAGCTCGAACCACCCGAGATCCAGAGAGTACGCCACCTTCCATCCCGACACACCTTCCGGGTTCAGCGGCAATTGCATCGGATCACGCAAACTGGCGATATCTCGCGAACTCGCCCCGACAACCTGATTGAACATCAGCGTCGTGTCAGCGACTGTCCGCGCCATTGGCCCGGAATGAGAATAAAAATCCAGATTGAACACCGGCGCTTCCGGAATGCGCCCGTACGACGCCTTCAACCCGGCAATGCCGCAGCACGCCGCAGGGATGCGCACCGATCCACCGATATCAGTGCCAGTACCCAGCGTTGTTGTCCCCGCCGCCAGCGACGCTCCGGTCCCTCCAGACGATCCACCCGGCGTAAATTCTGGGTTGAACGGGTTCCGTGTCACCCCCCAGATCCGGGAATGGGTCGTTCCCAAAAGGCAGAATTCCGGCGTCGTCGTCCGAGCGTGAATAATCGCGCCGGCGTCGATCAGGCGCTCAGCAAAGACATCGGTCTCCCCATCAACCCGATCCTTGAAGATCAGCGATCCACCGGTCGTGCGCTTCCCCTTCAGGCGGATTTCGTCCTTTATAACGCATGTCAGCCCGTCAAGAGCACCGCAACGCCCATCAGTCTTTCCATACCGTGCTTCCGACGCACGCGCCGCCTCCAGCGCCTCATCATAATACGTGTCGCAGAAGGCGTTGATGATCGGCTCAACCATCTCGGCCCGGTCGATCTGCGCCTGCAAAAGTTCAACGGGTGAGAGCTTCCTTGACCGGAACAATGCGCGTGCGTCATGCGCAGATAAATAAGTCAGATCGTCATCACTCATCACATCGCCTTATCAAACCGGATCAGATAAAAAAGAGGAGCGCTCGGCAAACCCGAACGCTCCTCGATTACACATCGCGAAACATGCCACAGACTACTGCAGCAATTTCGTCCAGATCTTGTCGATCGCTTTGGTGTATTTCGGACCACAGCTTTTACCAAACTTGACGGGCACCGAAGGCACCTGAACTTCCGGCGAAGACGCCATGTCTTTCGTCATATACTTGTCACTACCAACAATAGCGTTCGCATAGTTCGCGAAGTTAGAAAGCAAGGCCATGTTTTCTGGTGCCATCAGCCAGTTCATGAACGTCTTGGCATTCTCGACGTTCTTGGCACCTTTCGGAATCACCAGACTGTCGAACCAGCCAACCACACCCTCTTTCGGGAAGCAGTATTGGATCGTATCGTCTTTCAGACGACGCTTCATGGCATCGCCGTTCCATGCATTGGAAACCAGAGTAACACCGTCACCGAGGCGATCCATTGTGCCTTCAGAGCTGAAAACTTTCACAGACGATTTTTGCCCTTGCAGGAGCGATTGTACGGCCTTCAGATCATCCGTTTTCTCAGTACAGAAGTTCTGGCCAAGATAAATGTGCGCCAGGTTCACGACTTCTTCCGGCGTCTTGAAGACCCCGACTTTGCCTTTAGCCGCCGCGTTTGGCTCGAAAAACTCTTTCAGGCTGGCGCATTGACCGGCACCACTACCTTTTTTCACCGCGTAGGATGTTGTGCCCATCTGATAGGGTGAGGAATATTTTTGCTCTGGATCCCAGCTTGGCTTCTTGAAAGCATCGGCAACATGTTTGTAGTTCGGCATCGACTTGACATCGACTTCGATCAGCATGCCTTCCTTGATCATGATGTCGACGAAGTTCTGACTCGGCACCGCAAGGTCGTATCCCGTCGCACCGGACTTTAACTTTGCAAGCAACGTCTCGTTCGAGTCGTAGGTATCGAGCGTCACTTTGATGCCCGTGTCCTTCGTAAACTTGTCCGTGATGGTGTTGTCGATATAGTCCGTCCAGTTATAGAGGAACAATTCCCCCGCAGCCGTCGCCGGCGACACTGCCAGCCCGAGGGCTACCGTGCTGGCTGCCGCAAGTTTCATCACCTGTTTCATACGTAACTTCCTTCCCTTTGCTTCCTTCAACGTCCAGACGATCTTATCACGTCTGGAACGTCAAGCTCATTTGCGTCAATGCACTGTGTGATCGTCACCCCTCGTGAGCAACCAATACGCTGTAATAAAAACCAGTGAAATCAAGAGCATAACTGTCGAAATCACATTAACTTCCGGTGAGATCCCCACGCGGATCATCCCGTAGATGTAAAGCGGTAGCGTGGTTGAGCCCGCTCCCGCGACCATCAGTGAAATGATGAAATCGTCTACCGAAATGATGAATGACAACATCGCTCCCGCCACGATTCCAGGCAGCAATAGCGGAAACGTCACATACCGGAATGCCTTCCAGCGGCTGGCGTAGAGATCCATCGCCGCTTGTTCCAGCGTATCGTCCATGCCTTCCAGTCGTGCTCGGATTGGCAGGAACGCGAACGGAATACAAAAAACCGTATGCGCGATAATAAGCGTGAGAAGACCAAATTGAATACCGATCACGACGAAAAAACTGAGTGTGGCAACAGCCGTCGCGATCTCGGGTACAATCAACGGAAGGGAAATCAGACCAAGTGACGCCGTGCTCCCTTTGAACCGTCCGCCACGCGCCAAAGCCAGCGCTGCAAGCAGCGCCATCGCCGTCGCCAATACTGTTGCTGCACTTGCAACAATGAGTGTGTTGATTGTTGCGGACTGAATATCATCGTTGGAAAACGCTTTGGCGTACCAGCTCGTGCTGAACCCGGTCCACTTTTGTGCCCGGTTATTGGCATTGAATGAATAGACCACCAACACGACAATCGGCGCATAGAGGTAGATGAAGAACACCCATGTCCAGGTTTTCAGACCTGGAAAACTGCCAACTTCGAAACCCTTACGTTTCTGACCGGATGCCTTCCCGGCAACCTTCGCATCGGGTAGCGCAATATCCGGAGTTGTCCGAGCCGCATCCGTCATCACGCCACCTCCATGGCACGCCGCCGCGCTGAAGACCGGGCTTGCAACATCAGCGCAATCATCACGATCGCAAGCAGACACATCGCGATGGCGGCACCAAACGGCCAGTTCCGTGACGATGCAAATTGCAGATGAATGAGACTGCCCAGCATCAGTTTCCGCCCACCACCGAGCAGATCAGGCGCAACAAAGGCACCGAGACTCGGCACAAACACGAGAATACATCCCGCCACAATGCCCGGAGTGGAAAGCGGCACGATCACTTCACGGAACACCCGATAGCGTCCGGCATACAGATCGCTTGCCGCTTCGATCAAACGGAAGTCCAGCTTCTCCATGGACGCATAGATCGGCAGAACCATCAACGGCAGGTACGTATAGATTAACCCGATCGCGATTGCCCCGTTGGAATACATCATGTCGAGCGTACCATCGAGAAACCCGATCGCTTTCAAAGGTTGCTCGATCACCCCGTCTGTTGAAAGAATTAAAATCCACGCATAGGTGCGGATCAGCAGGTTCGTCCAGAAAGGCAGGGTGACAAGGAACAAAAGCAGGTTTTGCGTTCGCGTGTTCTGTCGCGCGATATAGTAGGCAACCGGGAAACCAAGAATGAGACTTCCAACCGTCGCGACCAGCGCCAGTGCAATCGAGCGCCAGATGATACCAAGGTAAATTCCGGTATAGGCTAACGTGTCATCAAAATCGCGCTCGAAGAGAAGCTGGACGTAAGCTTCAACGGTAAATCCGGGGTCAACACCGCCATATGGATCCGCCTCCATGAAGGAAAACACCAGCAGGATCACCATCGGCAGAACCATGAAGAAACCGACGGTCAACAAGGCGGGGCTGAGCAACCACCATGTTCTCCTGGTCTGTTCCGCGCCCACTGCCATCAATCCACAAGCATCCGTGCTGTACCGACGGGAATACTGACGTGAACGGCATCCCCCGCTGCCAGGACCGTACTCGCATCGACAGGGTTTTGCTCCCGAACAGCAAGCGTCACACCACCGTCCAGCATCACCTTGTAAGATGTTGACGTGCCAAGATAATCGGCGCTTTCAATTCGACCCGGTGTCGCCGCACCGCCGTTCGCGGAGGCAGCAAGGCTCATCTTCTCAGGTCGCAGTGCCAACGTAACCCGGTCGCCAACACCATGCCCGTCAACGACTGCCGCGCGCATCTCAAGACCACCCGCCGACTGGCATGTGGCAACACCGCCTTCCACGCTTGCGATATCTGCCTCGACAAAATTCGTGTCACCAATGAAATCGGCAACGAACCGGTTCAACGGCCGCTCATAAATATCGAGTGGCGATCCGATCTGCTGAATCAGTCCGTTGGACATCACCGCAATCCGATCACTCATCGTCAACGCTTCTTCCTGATCGTGCGTAACAAAGACAAACGTAATTCCGGTTTCACGCTGCAGCGTCTTGAGCTCGTTCCGCATCGCCTGCCGCAACTTGAGATCGAGTGCGGAGAGTGGTTCATCGAGCAACAAAACTTTGGGATTAGGCGCAAGAGCACGCGCCAGCGCCACCCTTTGCTGTTGTCCGCCAGACATCTGCGACGGCTTGCGTCGCGCAAAGTCTGACATCTTCACCAGCGACAGCGAACGCTCGACCGCTTCGCCAATCTCGGCTTTCGGTCGCCCCAACATCTTGAGGCCAAAACCGACGTTCTCGGCGACAGTCATGTGCGGGAACAAAGAGTAGTGCTGAAAGACCGTATTCACCGGCCGCTTGAACGGCGGCAGGTCCTCGATCTCATCGCCATAGAGGAAGATTTCCCCTTCGGTGGTCGCCTCAAAACCTGCGATCAACCGCAACAAAGTCGTCTTGCCACACCCCGAAGGCCCCAGCAGTGTGAAGAATTCATTATCTGCAATGTCGAGTGATGCACGCTCAATCGCGGTGACAGCGCCGCCACCGGAGCCATAGACCTTTCGCACGTTCCGAATATCGATCGCCGTGCGTCCGTCTTCTACCACGCAACTGCCTCCCCAACAGTTCGACCTCACAATTCCAGGAGGTCACTGCGCACTATAGCCATCGCCGGCCCATGCACGCAATCCCGCAGAAAAACTGACGCACGCATCAAAGATTTACGAAGCACCGGTTCCGTCATGCGTAACGATATGGCCGTAGAGTTCGGGTCTGCGATCTCGGTAGATCCCCCAGAATGCACGCATCTCGGCAATTTCGTCCAGGTCGAACGTCGCTGTAATCGCCGTTTCACTCGAACGATCCGCTTCAGCAATCATCTCGCCCGTCGGACCTGCAATGAACGATGACCCGTAGAATGTCAGCTCTGCTCCATTGGCCCCTGGTTCCGTTCCGATCCGGTTCGACGCCACAAGCGGCATCAGGTTCGCACCGGCATGCCCTTGCTGCACCCGTTGCCAGTGCGGCGCAGAATCCCACGTCGGATCAAGCAGCTCGGAACCTATAGCCGTTGGATACATCAGGATTTCCGCCCCCATCAGAGCCATGGAGCGCGCAGACTCAGGAAACCATTGATCCCAGCACACTCCGACCCCAAGTCGACCGAAGGCTGTGTCCCAAACCCTGAACCCCGTATCACCAGGCGTGAAATAGAACTTTTCCTGATACCCGGAGCCATGCGGAATGTGACTTTTACGATACAACCCCAGATTCGTACCGTCTGCATCAAGGATCGACACAGTATTGAACCGCGTATTTCCAGCCAGCTCGTAAAAGCTGATCGGAAGCACCACGCCGAGTTCCTTCGCCAGACCTTGAAAATGTAACACCGCCGGATGATTCTCCGCCGGTTTGGCAAGCTTGTAGTGCTTTGGCTGTTCATTCTGACAGAAATACGGACCCTCAAACAACTCCTGCAAAAGGATGATATTGGCACCGTTCATTGCCGCATTTCGTACGAGAGTTTCTGCACGCGCAATATTATCATCCCAATTCCCGGAGCACGCCATTTGCGTCGCCGCCAGCGTTACCTTGCGCATGCCATTCTCCGTTCAACCTCGCCAGCCAGGACTTATACGACCGAACCAAACACATCCTCACTCAGAATGTCTTGTCCGTCTCCGGTCGATTTTTGTTTGTGGCAGCAAAGCCGGACTTTTCTGCATTACGAGGTTCACTGACCCAGAGGTCTCGATTGGGGTGCATACCGCCACCAAAAATCGCTGAGACAGCAGATTTGCGCATCCGGTTCAAGAGCCGGGTGTCGGCGATACCACAGGACGGATGGTGTCCGCCGTTGTCGGAAACAACTTTTTCCCAGGCAGCCTTGCGTGCAGTAAACGTTTTGGGATCGTCGAGTTGCGTGCAATTGAGTTCGTTCTTGTTCAAATCGGCAATGATTTCATCGCCATCCTCGATAAACGCGATAGGGCCGCCGAGCGCCGCTTCAGGCCCGACATGGCCGATCACCAGACCAACCGAGCCACCAGAGAAACGGGCGTCTGTCATAAGTGCGACGACAATATTGCGCTCGCGGCACAGCGTCGTGATGCGCGATGTCGAGTCCAGCATTTCAGGCATGCCAGGTGCGCCGCTGGGGCCCTCGTAACGGACAATAATCATGTCGTTATTCTGGAATTGATCGGGATCGCTATCGAGCGCATCGAGCAAGCCTTGCTCGCCGGCAAACACCCGTGCTTTGCCCCGGAAGAGATTATTTTCCAGTCCACCTTCGACACCGGCAAGTTTCAGGATTGCGCTGAACTCAGGCGAAAGATTTCCACCAAGCACTCGCAGCCCCCCCGTCGGCTTGTAGGGTTTTTCGACGCTGTAGATCACACGCCCGTCTGGTGCAGGTGTGCCGAGACGTTCAATTTGACCCGCAAGCGTTTCGCCAGTGCAGGTGAGCACATCACCGTTCAGCAGGCCAGCCTCCAGCAACTCGCGAACAATCACCTGAACACCGCCCACCTCGTCGATGTCCACCATGGAATAGGTCCCGTAAGGTCGGGCATCAGTGATCACGGGTACGACATGTTGCGAGAGGTGATTGAATTCCTCCGGCGTCATGACGTCCTTCCAGAAATTCCCGTAGCCCGCAGCACGCGAAATTTCGGGGGTGTGGAGAACGACGTTGGTGGAACCACCGATCGCCATGGCCACGATCACGGCATTGCGCAGGCTGTCACGGACAACAATGTCGCGCGGGGTCGTGTTGCTGTCGATCAGGCCTTTGAGATAGTCGGCCAGTTCGTCCGGGAATGTTTCGAGACGGCGCGGATCGTCGGAAGGTGGCGCAACCATGTGAAGAGGTTGCATGCCGACAACACCAATGAATGTCTGCATGGTGTTGTATGTGAACATGCCGCCACAGCTTCCAATACCGGGGCAGGCCGCGCACGAGATCTTGTGACGGTGCTCCGAGTCTTCATGCCCCGCAACCTGATACGCACTCACGATATCGAGCGGCTGGTTCGTGTCTGGATCGACGCCGGGATGGATCGGACCATCAGACATGATGATGGACGGACGATTGTGTTCCAGCAGCGCGGCGAGCGTGCCAACCGGTGGCTTGTCACAGGCAACAACCGCAATAGTACCTTCAAGACCGGTAGCACTCAGGTGTTCGCACAGTGCGTCGTGAGTGACTTCCCGGCCGATCAGCGAATAGCGCATTTCACGCGTGCCGTTGCGGATGCCGTCCGACGTGGCGATGGTATATTCCGGCTGCACGAGGCGCATCGGCATCTGGCCATCGTCGCGGCCCATCTTGCCGAGGAGGCAATTATGAATGGCTTCCACCTTGGCCTGCACGCCCAGATAACACTGGCTGTCGCCCTTCGTGCCGACCACGCCGACCGATGGCTCATGGATCAGTTCCGGATCGGTTCCGAGAACTTTTGCCATGCCGATCGTCTGGGCGCTGCGGCCGGGGTGCCTGTCGATAAGTACAGTTCTGGAATGCGACACGTGAATGGTCTCCTGGGCGGGTGCGCACGGCCTGAAAACGCCGTAGCAGATATTCTCGGGCGGTTATGGCCGACAAGCAGGCCAGCGCGCAAGGCGGATGACGTTTTCGATCGAGTTTCACGCCTTGAGAAACGGTAACCAGATCAAAAAAAGCGAACATTCCGCTTCAATGAACCAAGAGATGCGATCGCTCCGTTCGGAAATACTCAACACTTTTCATTCGGCTTTCAAGCCTAACAAATATGGCAACTCAAACATGTTATCAAACGGTCTGGCACCGGCTTCAATGAGCCTCTCGCGTGGCGTCTCCGCACAATATCCAAAGCATTTCATTCCCGCTGTATTTGCTGCAACTGCGCCGTTATAGCTGTCTTCGATAACAACAGCCGCTTCTGGTGGCACTCCCATAAAATCTGACACATGAAGAAAAAGCCCTGGGGCAGGTTTCGCAAACTCTAAACCAATTGTATGTGCAGAAAATATTCGTCCTTCCAATCGTTGCCAGAGATTGGATGGCTTTAGTGTAATCTCCATTTTTTCCATGGGACCGTTTGAACCAATGCAGTAAGGGATTGATTGTGAATCTAGCTTGTCCATCACATCCAGTACACCCGGTATTACTGACACTCCCTTTTCCAAGCGGGCAAACATTTCTTCGTAAAATTCATCCGTCCAATTAGTTGGCAAATCGTAGCCCATTGAACGGACCTTCTTGGCAACACTTGCTATTGTCCCACCAACAAACAACTTGATGCATTCCTCCACGGAAAGATGAAGGCCGTATCGCGACAGGTTGTCCACCATCACGGAATTAACCGGCCCTTCGGTATCGACGAGAACCCCGTCACAATCAAAGATCACCAGTTCAGGAAGGAGCATTGGGTCAGCACCGGGTCTACCTGAGATAAGTTCTCAAATACCTATAACAACGTTAGTAGGAGCAAAGGTAATTTGCACGGGACTCCATGCGACAGAGTGGACGAGCGCTAGTCCGTAGCGGCGCAAACTCGTCCCGGCACATCATGCACCAGATCGTAATTGTTTGCCCAGCTCCGCCAGAAGCCCGGCCTTGAGCGCGTCGTATTCCCGTTCGGGGATACCCGTCATTGCGTCGGATCGGGTCGCTTGCTCATCGTCATATGAGTTCGGTGCTTCAAACAATGCACCGGGGGATGAGAACTGCGAGTCCGTGAAGTCCACACGGGCCCCGTCGAAACGATTGTAGTAGTGCCAGACATCCAGGAGACGCGTACGCAGCAACGCGCCTCCATACAACTCCTGAATGACGACTGCTGTCACGTTGCATTGTCCAAGTGCGGGGTTCTCCGCTGTCCATTGGACGGCGGTGTCAAGTGACCAGGCTCTTGAAAGAGCTCTGCGGATTTTTGCTTCATCGTAGGTCAGAGTCACATTTCACCCCTCATTTGAGCAATGCTGATCAACTCCCGAACTTGGCTTTTGCCTCAACCCGTCGCGCGTGCAACACAGGCTCAGTGTAACCGTTGGGTTGCTCCTTGCCTTTGAAGACGAGATCGCAGGCTGCGGCAAAGGCAACGCTGTCATCGAAGTTCGGTGCCATCGGACGATAAAGCGGGTCGTCAGCATTCTGTCCATCGACAACGGCGGCCATGCGCTTCATGGTTTCCATGACCTGCTCTTCGCTGGCAATGCCATGGTTGAGCCAGTTGGCGATGTGCTGACTTGAAATGCGCAACGTCGCCCTGTCTTCCATCAATCCGACGTTGTTGATGTCCGGAACTTTCGAGCATCCGACGCCCTGGTCGATCCAGCGCACGACGTATCCAAGAATGCCTTGCGCATTGTTGTCCAGCTCGGCCTGAATATCCTCCGGTGGCCAGTTGGTGTCGGTCGCCAGTGGGATGGCCAGAATATCGTCGAGGCTCGCGCGGGTGCGGGACTTCAATTCCGCCTGGCGTTCGGCAACGTTCACCTTGTGATAGTGGATCGCATGCAGCGTAGCGGCAGTTGGCGACGGAACCCACGCCGTGTCTGCACCAGCTTGCGGATGACCGATTTTCTGCTCCAGCATATCGGCCATCAGGTCTGGCATGGCCCACATGCCCTTGCCGATCTGTGCGTGTCCCGGAAGGCCGCATTCGAGGCCCACGTCAACGTTCTGATCTTCGTAAGCTGCAATCCAGGCGGTGCCTTTCATGGCGGCCTTGCGGATCATCGGGCCTGCTTCCATCGCAGTATGCATCTCGTCGCCAGTACGGTCGAGGAAGCCGGTGTTGATGAAACAGATGCGTTCGCTCGCTGCGCGGATACACTCCTTGAGGTTCACCGTCGTGCGGCGTTCTTCGTCCATGATTCCGACTTTCAACGTATTACGTTCAAGTCCGAGCGCGTCCTCTGTACGGGCGAAGAGTTCGCTGGTGAACGCAACTTCTTCCGGCCCATGCATCTTCGGCTTTACGATATAAACCGACCCTTTGCGACTGTTCCGGATTGGGCCGTCAGACTTCAGGTCATGAATGGCAATGCATGCCGAAACCATGGCATCAAGCAAGCCCTCCATCGCAGGTTTCCCATCCTTGTCGAGGACGGAAATATCTTCCATCAGATGCCCAACATTGCGAACAAGCAGCATGGAACGTCCATGGAGTTTAAGCGCGCTGCCATCCGGGGCGGTATAAGTGCGATCCTCTTCAAGCGTACGCTGTAACGTTTTCCCGCCCTTCTGGAAACTAGCCGCCAGATCGCCCTTCATAAGCCCAAGCCAATTGCGGTAAGCCAGAACCTTGTCTTCCGGATCGACCGCTGCAATCGAATCTTCGAGATCAACGATCGTGGATACGGCGGCTTCCATCACAACGTCCGAAACGCCTGCGGGGTCGGTCTTGCCAATCATGTGGGCACGGTCGATCACGATTTCCGCATGAATACCATTGTTGCGGAGCAAAATAGCCGTTGGCTCACCCGGTTCACCCCGATACCCGACAAGTTGCGTCGGATCGCGAAGAGCGTTTGTCGCACCATTGGCATCCGTCACATGCAACGCGCCATCCGCAACCACATAACCTGTCGAGGTCGTATGCGAGCCAGACTGCAACGGAGCCAGCGCGTCGAGGAGCTCGCGTGCAAACTGGATGACACGTGCACCGCGCTTTGGATTGTAACCACCAGCTTTTTCTGCGCCGTCCGTTTCAGGAATCGCGTCAGTGCCATAAAGCGCGTCGTAGAGGCTGCCCCAGCGAGCGTTCGCCGCGTTGAGCGCATAGCGCGCGTTGGTGACAGGCACGACAAGCTGGGCGCCCGCCAGTTCACCGATCTCCTCGTCAACGTTCGAAGTGGACACAGAAAAGCTGCCGCCCTCTGGCACAAGATAACCAATCTCTGTCAGGAACGCCTTGTAGGCTCCTGCATCGTGGGGCTGCCCCGCACGTTCCTTGTGCCACGCATCGATCTTCGCCTGAAGGTCATTACGTTTGGCAAGGAGTTCGCGATTGCGCGGCCCCAGATCATTTACGATCCCCTCAAGCCCTGACCAAAATGTGAGCGGCTTGACACCTGTGCCTGGCAAGACCTCGTTCTCGATAAACTCAGCCCAGTTTTGGGCAACGGAAAGGGTGCCATGCTGAATGCGGGCGATCATATGCGACCTCGTCTTTCTGGATTGGTGTCTGGTATCCCACAGGATGTGGGTGTGTTTAGCTAAACTGCTGCGCCCTGATCAAGCAGGGCTGCGATCTTCTCCTCGGAATACCCAATCTCACTTAACACCGCGTGGGTATGCTCTCCGAACGTCGGGGCGGGGTGCGTTACACCACCGGGCGTATCCGAAAATTTTATTGGTGTTCCAACCGTACGAACATGGCCTGCAACTGGATGACTGACTTCCGGGACCATATCACGTGCAACAGTTTGCGGATGGGCATGCATTTCACCGATATCGAGCACTGGCCCCGCGGGAACGCCAACCTCCGCAAGCGCCGTGAGCCAATGTACAGATGGTTGCTTGCGGAAATAGGGTGCCAGGGCTTCGGCGAGCACGACACGATTGTTGAGGCGATCCTCGTTGGTGGCAAAACGTGGATCGTCAGCCAATTTGGGTGCATCGATCACGGTCAGCATGCGAAGCCAATTGCGCTGATTGGCACCCCCGACATTGATCCAGCGATCTTTGGTTTCGAAGGATTCGTAAGGCGCGTTGAGCGGATGCGCCGACCCCATGGGGCCGGGCGGTATTCCGGTTGCGAAGGTGATGGCGGATTGCCAGTAGGTTTGCGTGATGGCGGCTTCGAACAGGGAGGTGTCGACCCGCTGACCTTCGCCGGTCTTCAGACGATGCGTATAGGCTGACACGCACCCAAGCGCACCGAGTATACCGGCGGTGATGTCGCTAACGGGCGCCCCACATTTCACAGGCGGACGCCCCGGACCTTCTCCAGTGATCGACATCAGGCCCGACATACCTTGCGCTACAAGGTCGAACCCGCCCTGCGTTGCAAGCGGACCGGTACGCCCGAAACCGGAAATTTCGCAATAGACAAGCGCTGGATTGATGGCCTTGAGCGTCTCGTAGCCAACGCCAAGCTTTTCCATGGTGTCATGACGATAGTTCTCGATGAGGATATCCGCATCCTTCACAAGCGCAAGCAGGGCCTCACGGCCTGCGTCCGATTTCAGATCGAGTGCGATGCCGCGCTTGTTGCGGTTCATCATCATGAAGGCCGCAGATTCACCGTTGATATCGGGGGGGAGAAAACGGCGTGTATCATCTCCACCATCAATTTTTTCCACCTTGATGACATCAGCGCCCATGTCTGCGAGCATCAGGCCGCAAACCGGGCCAGCCATGATGTGGGCCAGCTCGATAACACGGACACCGGTGAGTGGCCCTCGGTTTTGGTCCGTATCCGCGTTCGACATCACTTTCCTGTCCAGACGGGTTTACGCTTGGTCAGGAAAGCATCCATGCCTTCGCGGAAGTCGGCACTGGTGTAGCAAAGCGCAATGAGGTCGTCGTCATCGACCTGGGCCGCTGCATCCTGAAGGCGGCGAATGGCTTCCTTTGTGGCACGCATGGTGAGCGGGGCGTGGCCGGCCATGCGCTCGGCGAGTTCGCGGGCCCGGGTGAATGTGGCTTCGGGCGTTTCGCAAACGTCGCTGACAAGGCCGATCCGTCCGGCCTCTTCTGCACCAATCAGGCGATTGGTCAGCATGATTTCCTTGAGCCGGGCCGGTCCCATGAGGTCGGCGAGGCGCGAGAGGTTCCAGATGGAGAGGCAATTCCCGAGTGTGCGGGCGATCGGAAAACCAAATTTCAGATTCTGGTCGCAAATGCGCAGATCGCAAACCGTGGCAATGGCAGCCCCGCCGCCGGTGCACGCACCGGTCATGGCGGCAATCGTCGGCACAGGACACCGCTCGATTTGCTCAAGGATCCCCGCCATCTTTGTTTCGTAGCCAAGCGCTTGTTCGGCAGTCGAGAAGTCACGGAACAGCGAAATATCTGTTCCAGCCGCAAATGCTTTTTCTCCGGAACCTCTGACAATCAGGGTTTTGACAGACCCATCGGCTGGCATGTTGGTGCACACCTCGGCCAAACCTTCGTACATCGGGAAGGTCAGGGCATTGCGTTGGGCCGGACGATTAAATGTGAAGGTGCCAATGCCCCCTGCGACGTCATAGAGGAATTCAGGGTCACTCATTCTGCTGCATCCGCAAGTTTGGCGTGGCTGGATGCGGTTGCCTTCAAATGTTCCATCGCCGCCTGAACGCCGCCCGCCTGATGCGGAACGTCTGCGAGGCCAAGGCCCATTTCAACACCAGACAAAGTCCCCATCAACGCAAGGTCGTTGAAATCGCCAAGGTGGCCAATACGGAAAACCTTGTCCGCGACCTTCCCAAGTCCTGTGCCGAGCGACATGTTAAAATTCTTGAGGATAACACTTCGAACGTGATCTGCGCTGACACCATCCGGCACAAGAATGGCTGTGAGCGAAGAGGAATAATGAGCAGGATTCTCGCACAGGATTTCGAGCCCCCATGCGTTCACGGCCGCCCGTGTCGCGGCAGCGTGGCGGTCATGACGCGCAAAGACATTGGCGAGGCCTTCGTCCAGCAGCATATCGAGCGCGGTGTCGAGGCCGTAGATCAGGTTGGTGGCCGGCGTGTAGGGCCAGAACCCCTTGGTATTGGCGGCGAGAATATCGGACCAGTCCCAGTAGGTGCGGATCAGGTTTGCGGTCTTGTGGGCAGCGAGTGCCTTTTCACTAACCGCGTTGAAGGAGAGGCCAGGCGGAAGCATCAGGCCCTTTTGGGATCCGGCAACCGTGACATCGACACCCCATGCGTCGTGACGATAGTCGATCGAGGCAAGAGAGGAAATGGTGTCGACCATCAGCAAGGCTGGGTGGTTGGCACGATCCATGGCGTCGCGGATCGCCTTGATCTGGCTGACACACCCCGTCGCAGTTTCGTTGTGGACGACGCAGACCGCCTTGATCGTGTGCCCCTTGTCTTCAGCAAGGCGAGCTTCAATGGCGTCCGGATCTGCACCGTTGCGCCAGTTGCCAGGGATGAACTCTGGATCGAGGCCGAGCTTGGTCGCGATTTCATGCCAGAGCGTTGCAAAGTGTCCGGTCTCTGACATCAACACCTTGTCGCCGGTCGACAGCGTGTTGACGAGAGCCGCTGTCCACGCACCAGTTCCGGACGCCGGGTAAACGATGACGGGTTGCTGTGTCTGGAAGACGTGACGCACGCGGTCGAGAACACGAAGGCCCAACGTCCCGAAGTCAGGCCCGCGATGGTCCATTGTCGGCATATCCATAGCGCGCAGCACGCGGTCCGGCACGTTTGTCGGTCCAGGGATCTGAAGAAAATGACGACCTGCAGTATGCGACATGGGAATCTCCGATGCGTGTGACGCAGTAACGGGATAGGGGCTGTCAGGAGCAGAGATAGCTTGCACCTTGGCGTTCCTCTGTACATACTGAATTTTGAATTCAAAATGCAAACGCTATTTTCATATCGGAGTTCTGCTGATGGCGGAGGTTGCGCGCGAAAGTCTGGAACTGGAACGCCCCATCGTACGCCGGTCACTCCACGACGAGCTGGTGGAACGGCTGCGCGTCCTGATCACGGAAGGTGAGCTGGAGCCCGGTGTGAAGGTCCCGGAGAAGGCGCTGTGCGATCGGTACGCCGTGTCTCGAACACCGATGCGGGAAGCCTTGAAAGTTCTGGCGCGCGAAGGGCTGGTCGAACTGGTGCCAAACCGCGGAGCAACCGTGACACGCTTGACGGTTGCAGATCTCGACGAGGTCTTTCCGATTATGGGCGTCCTGGAGGCCCTGGCCGGAGAACTGGCATGCAAGAACATCGATGATGCCGGAGTGGCGAAAATTGAGCGGCATCATGCGCAGATGGCGCAGTGTTACGAGCAGCGTGACCTCAAGGGATATTTTTCAAGTAACCAGGAAATTCATGAAGCGATCAGCGCTGCGGCAGGCAATCCAACGTTAACAGGAATGCAATCTGCGCTCGCCGGACGCATTCGCAGGGCACGTTATCTGGCGAACATGTCCGATGCGCGCTGGGAAGAGGCTGTTGCAGAACACGAGGCCATGCTCAAAGCCTTGCGTGAACGCGATGGCACCAGGCTGGGAGCAATTCTACGCACGCATCTGGAGAATAAATGTGCAACGGTGAAAGATGCGATTGGCCGTGACAGGAGCACGGCATGAAATTGTCACTCGATCAGCGTGCGAACGGAGTAACGCATAGGATTGATTTCGCCACGCTACGCTCAAGGATTTCTGGCGAGATTCTGTCCGATCCGTTCAGCCGCGGACGTTATGCAACAGACGCGTCGATCTATCAGATCACACCACAAGCCGTTGTTGTGCCGTCCACCATGGATGATCTTGATGCCATTCTCGACTTTTCGAAGATCCACGGTTTACCCGTTACGGCGAGGGGCGGCGGCACATCCCAGAGCGGGCAAACCGTTGGTGACGGATTGATCGTCGACTTCTCGAAGCACCTGAACCGTCTGCTGCAGGTTGATGCGCTCGCACAAACCTGTGTTGTGGAACCTGGCATCGTTCTGGATGATCTGAACCGACAACTCGCTCAATACGACCTGTGGTATCCGATCGACGTGTCGACGGGGTCACGAGCCACCATTGGCGGCATGACAGGGAATAATTCGTGCGGAACACGCTCACTGCGTTACGGCATCATGCGCGATCGCGTGATTGCGATTGACGGACTGCTTGCGGATGGCGCATCGGCCTCGTTCTCCGCCACATCACATAGCGCGAATCTCGCACTTGTTGATGAACTGATCGCGCTGGGTCGGCACGAAGCTGCGTTCATTTCCGGAGCATTTCCCGAAGTATCGCGTCGCGTCGGCGGATACAATGTTGATGCGCTTGCGCCGGGCGAAAACCCCGTCAACCTTGCGACATTGTTGACCGGTTCCGAGGGAACGCTGGCATTCTCGAAGGCGATCACGCTGAAACTTGCACCGCGTCCGAAAAACAAGGCGCTGGGCGTTTGCCATTTTCCCACATTCCGTGCGGCGATGGAGGCTGCACAACACATCGTCAAACTTGCGCCGGTTGCTGTGGAGGTGGTGGATCGCACGTTGATCGATCTGGCGCGCGATATTCCGATGTTCGCGGCCACACTTTCGCAATTCGTGCAAGGGGAGCCCGATGCGCTGCTTCTCACCGAGTTCGCTGAGGACGATCAGGTTGAAAATCTCCGGCGACTGGAATTGCTCGACGAATTGATGAGCGATCTCGGGTTGCCCGACAGTGTGTTCAAGACTGGCGAACCCGCTCTGCAAAAGGACATTTGGGAGGTCCGCAAATCGGGTCTCAACATCATGATGTCGATGAAGGCCGACCGGAAACCCGTGTCCTTCATTGAGGATTGTGCCGTCCCGCTTGAGCACTTGGCCGACTATACGGAACGGTTGACCGAAGTTTTCGAAAAGCACGGCACACGCGGCACCTGGTACGCGCATGCGTCCGTCGGGTGTCTGCATGTGCGCCCCGTGCTCAACCTGAAACTGGAACAGGATGCCAACACCATGCGCACGATTGCTGAAGAGGCATTCGAACTCGTACGCGCATACAAGGGAGCGCACTCCGGCGAACATGGAGACGGACTTGTGCGGTCAGAGTTCCACACCTCAATGTATGGAGAGCGTGTTGTTGCGTTGTTCGAGGACGTCAAACGACGGTTCGATCCGGATGGACGCATGAACCCGGGGAAGATTGTTTTCCCTCCACGTATGAACGATCGGTCGTTGTTCCGCTACAAACCTGATTATCGAACAAGTGCAATGAAACCTGCGTTGAGCTGGGACGCATTCGCCGAAGCGTCCGAAGCGCCCGGTGCCAGAGGGTTTCAGGGCGCCGTCGAGATGTGCAATAACAATGGAGCCTGCCGAAAACTTTCCGGCGATGTCATGTGTCCGTCGTACCGTGTGACGCGGAATGAACGGGACGCGACACGCGGAAGAGCAAATGTATTGCGGCTTGCAATTTCAGGACAGTTGGGACCCGACGCCTTGGCGAGCGATGACATGGCCGAGGCCATGAAGCTGTGTGTCTCCTGCAAGGGATGCAGACGAGAATGCCCGACCGGCGTCGATATGGCGAAGATGAAAATCGAAGCACTGGCAGCACGGAGAAAATCAAGAACCTTGCCCTTGCGAGATCGCTTGATTGCCAATCTGCCGCGTTATGCGCCACTATTTGCGCGCTACACATGGCTCGGCAACATGCGTGACAGCCTGCCGGGTGCAGCGTGGCTGAGCGAAAAACTGGTTGGACTTGCGCGCGGGCGTCCATTGCCTCGGTGGGAATCGCCGGGTTTTGTGCGCGGTTATGAAACACTCATGAGAACCAGGCGGCCCGGAGCAGAAGACAATGCCAATCCACCGCGCGTGGTTTTGTTTGCAGACACGTTCAACCGATATTTTGCACAATCGACGGTTGCGGCAGCAGAAGCGGTTCTGAAACACCTCGGCTACGATGTTGTCGCGCTCGCGCCGATTGACGGCAAGCGACCGTTGTGTTGCGGACGGACATTCTTGTCAGCCGGGATGGTCGAAGAGGCGCGCGCCGAAGCGCGGCGTTTGCTGGCTGCCGTACGCCCGCACATTGTGGCAGGTGTGCCAATTGTCGGGCTTGAACCCAGTTGCCTCCTGACGTTGCGGGATGAATTTCTCTCTCTCGGCCTTGGTAAGGAGGCTGAGCAACTCTCGGAACAGGCGTTCCTTCTTGAAGAGTTCTTGTCACGGGAGATGAAGGCAGGACGGCTTACCGGACGGCTTGGCAAACTGGAACGCACTGTCCATGTGCACGGACACTGCCATCAAAAGGCATTCGGGGCCTTCGATGCGGTGACGGAAGTGCTGGACGCAATCGAGGGGCTCGATGTCAAACCGATTGAATCAAGCTGCTGCGGCATGGCCGGGGCATTCGGATACGGGCACGAGACCGAAGCAGTTTCACGCGACATGGCAGAGCTGTCTCTGTTGCCCGCAATTCGGGCGGCGCATGAGGATGATCTTATCGTGGCGGACGGGTTTTCATGCCAGCATCAGATCAGCGATGGGACAGACCGCAAGGCGAACCATGTCGCAAAGGTTCTTGCAATGGCGCTTGAGAACGAAGTGCCGCAATCATGAACCAGTCGTCTCGTACATTTTCGTGGGCCGATCCAAAAGCCAACGCATCCTCAACGATGTCAGAGCTGTCAGGATTGGAGTTCCTTTCGGCAATCGTGCGAGGCGATGTTCCGCAACCTCCGATCGCCGCAACGCTCGATTTCCAGTTGGCTGAAGTCGTGGATGGCCGCGCGGTGTTTCGATCACGGCCGCAGGCGTTTCACTACAATCCAATCGGCACGGTGCACGGCGGATATTACGGCGTGCTGCTGGATAGTTGCATGAGTTGTGCGGTCCACTCCACGCTTGAAGCCGGGGTCGTTTACACGACGCTTGAGTACAAGATCAATCTTGTGCGTGCGCTGAACGAAAGTCACGGCGAGATTACAGCAGAAGGTACAGTCATTCATCGCGGACGACGAATGGCAACAGCCGAGGGGCGTATCGTCGACGCGTCAGGTAAGATCTACGCGCACGGAACCGCAACCTGCATGATCCTGACAGACTGACAGAGTGGTCATCTTATCGACGCGCCAGATTACCCAACACATTGCACACAACACGCGCAGCAGTGAGAGCGGCATGCCCAGTCGTGTCCTTGTCAGGATAAAACTCCACAATAGAGAACGCGGCCAGTGATGCCTTGTTCATCGCGCCCTGGATCAGGTTCACGACGTCCCAGTACGAAAGTCCCCCCGGCGCCGGACCGATGACTGCGGGCATGATGGAGGGATCCAGGGCGTCGACATCAAAATTGATGAGCAGGTTGGCGTTGTTTGGTATCTTACTCAGGATATGCTCGATTCCACGTTCCATGAATTGTCGGGCCGGGATAAAATCGACGCCCCACGCCACGGCATCGTTGAAATCTGAGGGACGGGCGCTACCGATGCTGCGTGCCCCAACCTGAATGATGTTTTCGATGTGGGACATCTCGGAGGCGCGTCGCATATTACTGGAAAGCCCAAGGGTTTCGCCGTCAACGTCATCACGCCAGTCAATATGAGCATCGATTTGCAGGATTGTGAAAGGACCACGATCCGCGAATGCCTCGTAGAACGGTATCGGAATGGAATCGTCACCACCCAGCGCTATGGGAACAGCGTTGGCACTGAGAATCTCGCGGGTCGTATCGGTGATGGTTTTGCGGTTTGCAACGTGGTCATGCTCCGACCATGGGAGGTCGCCGTAATCTGCGAAACGGATACTGCCGTCACCCAGCACAGGCCCGCCAAGATCGAAATCCATATGGGCCGTGCCTGATGCGTCGTGCGCAACCGCCTTGCGCAACGCCCGTGGTGCACCCGCGGAATAGGTACCGGTCGCCGCATACGGTGTTGCGCAGGGGATACCCAGAACGACCACATCAATAGGGCTCAGTTTGTCCAGCTCGACCTTGGGCAGTCCGAAGAACGTATCGGCATCACCCGCGCCAAGGATTTCAGCAATATCAACCACGACAGTACAAACCCCATGTTACGCCTCGACGTTACCCTGCCAACGCATCTTTCTCGGTGCAATGATTTGGAACATCACGCCATATCAGGACAGACTGCAACGCTTTGTTCATGACTTGCAGCGATAGTTCACGGGCGCGCTGTCCTGATCGGCGTGTGTGTTCATACCAACAGCAGATTGAAACGGCCGAGATGCGGAAAGTAGTGTTCATCATCGCTGTGCTCTTCGCGGCCAAGATTGGTTATGAACAGCTGATCTACCGTTCCGCCACGTACGATGTAATCGTCGGGACCTATGCAAAGTCCGCGATCAAGGCCTGCTCGAAGAAGGCCGTCAATCCAAAAGCCGCAGAGTCGCTCTGGTCACAACCATCTTCCGTCAAGCTTGTGATCGGCAAAAGCGACCTTGATGTCTATTTCTGGCAGGTCAATCACCTGATGTGGCGCGCACGTTACAAGAACCCTTACCTGTTCATCACGACACGCAATGAACCAAACTACTTGTTGTGTGAATACGATATAATGCGGCAGTCGGCTTTCGTACAGCAGATGTAGTCCGTCATTGCTTCGGCAACCCGAATTCTCCCGAAAAACTGCGGCTCAATGGGTCGGATTTAATAGGCCTGTGGCAAATTCTTGAAATTTGGCTCTAGGCCTCGCCGATCTGTCGTTCTAAGCTGTCATGTATCGGTCAATAATCCGCGTTATGCTTGTGATCATGGCAGCGAATCGGACAGGGAGGCATCGGTATCATTTTTCACGTGACTGCGTCTATCTCTCTGAATTTGTTTGCTCTTTTTGATATCAGGCATGGTCTCGCGGGACCGTCCAGTTCAAGGGAGAAGAGATAACAATGACTCATGTAAATGACCTACTGAACGGCCTCAAGGCCGGGCGTTTTTCGCGTCGTGACTTCATGCAGGGCGCAATCGCGCTCGGCGTGACAGTTCATGCGGCCACAATGATGGCAGATCAGGCACTTGCTGCGCCAAAACGCGGTGGCAACGTCCGGATGGGCCTTGCTGGTGGCTCCACAACGGATCAGCTTGACGGCGCAACGCACTCTGACAGCTTCATGATCATGCTTGGTCACGGTGCCGTTTTTGATTGCCTGACCGAAGTCACGGCAGACGGCCAACTCGTCGGCGAGCTTGCTGAAAGCTGGGAAGCTTCCGCAGACGCAAAAACCTGGACGTTCAAGCTGCGCAAGGGTGTGACGTTCCACAACGGCAAAAGCTTCGGCGCAGATGATGTCATCGAGTCGCTGCAGCACCACACGGGAGAAAAGTCCAAGTCAGCGGCCAAGCCGATCGTATCTTCAATCACCGAAATGAAGAAAGAAGACGATCACACGGTCAAGATGACGCTGAAAGCCGGCAACGCCGATTTCCCGTATCTGCTGAGCGACTATCACCTGATCATCTTCCCTGCGGGTATGAAAGATGAAGCCCTCAAGAAGGGTATCGGTACAGGCGGCTACAAGCTTGCAAGCTTCGAGCCGGGTGTACGCGCCACGGGTGAGCGTTATGAAAACACCTACAAGCAGAACTGCTACTTCGATTCCTACGAGATGATTGCCATCTCCGACGAAGCCGCTCGCATGAATGCTCTGATTACGGGCGAAGTTGATACGATCAACCGTGTTGACCTGAAGACCGAAAAACTGCTGGCGCGGAATCCAAACGTCACAATCTTCGAAGTGACCGGCAACCAGCACTACACCTTCCCGATGCTGACGAAGCAGAAGCCCTTCGACGACAATAACGTCCGCATGGCGCTGAAGCACGGCATCAACCGGGAAGAGCTGGTCGCAAAAATCCTGCGTGGACATGGTGCCGTTGCGAACGATCACCCGATCGGTCCGGCGAACCAGTTCTACGCGAAAGACCTGCCACAGACGGCTTACGATCCGGACAAGTCGAAGTTCTATCTCAAGAAGGCTGGTCTCGACAGCGTCAAGGTCGATCTCTCGGCAGCGGACGCAGCGTTCAATGGCGCGGTTGATGCGGCAGTTCTCTACAAGGAGAGCGCAGCAAAAGGCGGCATCGATATCAACGTCGTACGTGAGCCGAAAGATGGATACTGGTCCAACGTCTGGCTGAAAAAAGGCTGGTGCGCATGTTACTGGTCCGGTCGCGCGACGGAAGACTGGATGTTCTCGACAGCCTACGAAAAAGGTGTGCCATGGAACGACACCCAGTGGGAGCACGAGAAGTTCAACAAGATCCTGTTGGAAGCACGTGCCACGCTTGATCCTGCAAAGCGCAAGGACATGTACTTCGAAATGCAGAAGATCACCAACGAGGAAGGCGGCGTTGTCATACCGATGTACGCAAACTACGTCGATGCGCACTCCAAGAAAATGGCGCATGGCCCGAACATCGGGAACCTCTGGCAGATGGACAACTCGCGCATGCTTGAGCGCTGGTGGTTCTCATAAGATCGGGTTTTCGATCTTTCAGCATCACGGGAACGGGGCCTTCGCGGGCCCCGTTTTCTTTTGTGGCATCCTGGTTTGTGAAAACAAACGGATACTGCGAGAGGGGGATTGGCATAACGCTCATTGCAGGTGATGGTGTCGAACCTTGTCAGGAGTCTCCGCATGAGCACGCAACCAAATATTCTCCTCATCCAGACAGATCAACTCGTATCAAGTGTCTTGCGTTCATACGGTGATCCGATCTGCCATGCGCCAAACCTGGATGCTCTTGCAAACAATGGTCTTGTTTTCGAGACGGCGTACTGCAATTTTCCATTATGCGGACCATCACGCTTCTCAATGGCAACGGGGCAAATGGCATCAAAAGTCGGGGCTTGGGACAACGGAGCAGAGTGGCCCGCAGAGATTCCGACATATGCACACTACATGAGACACGCAGGCTATCTGACCTGCCTGTCAGGAAAGATGCACTTCGTTGGACCGGACCAGTTGCATGGGTTCGAAGAACGGTTGACATCGGACATCTATCCGTCAGATTTCCTGTGGAGTGCCGACTGGAATCAAACGGATTTTCACGGCGCGACAGATGAACGTATGCTGCGCGATTGCGGGCCGTGCGAACGGTCCGTGCAAATCGACTATGATGATGAAACGGCGTTCCATGCGGCACGTTGGCTATTCGATTATCGTCGAAGTTCGGAAAATCGACCATTTTTTCTCCATGTATCGTTCACTCATCCACACGATCCGTATCTGTGCCTGCCGAAGCATTGGGATCTCTATCGCGATGAAGACATTCCTATGCCCGCAGTATTTTCACTCCCCGACGTAGCCCATGATGCGCACAGCCTTGCTTTGTTACGAAATCATGGGCTGCTCGGGCTTGATGTCAGCGAAGCGCAGGTTCGACGGGCGCGGCGGGCTTACTATGGCGCGGTCAGTTACATTGACGAAAAGGTTGGCGAGCTCCTGGAGGCGCTGGACGGTACGGGTCTTCGCGAGAATACACTCATCATCTTCACGTCCGACCATGGTGAAATGCTGGGTGAGCGTGGGCTCTGGCTCAAGAAGAATTTCTATGAGCCGGCCATGCGTGTTCCAATGATTCTGAGCGGTGCTGGAGTATCAACGGGACAGCGTTCCAGAACACCGGTATCGCTGATCGATATCCTCCCGACATGCCTCGGTGCTGCGGGGCGCGAAATTTTAGAGGCCGGACCTGAGGATCTGGACGGCACGAACATGCTGGCCTTGCCGTTGGATGATGCGAATCGTGCTGTATATGCGGAAATTCTGAGTGAAGGAACGCCAGCGCCTGCGTTCATGATTCGACGCGGATCATTGAAATACATCTCCTGCAGTGCCTACCCGCCAATGCTGTTTGATGTGTCCAGTGATCCCACCGAGATCAACAATCTGATAGATGATCCTGCCTGTCGCGAACAGCGTGCCATGTTCGCTGATGAAGTCGCCGCACGATGGAACGAGCAAGCTCTGAAGCTCGATATACGGCGCAGCCAACAGCGGAGAAAATTTATCATGGAATCCATGACGCAGGGCGCACCCGTTTCATGGGATTACACACCGCAGCATCGAGAGAGCTGGTTTCGTGGGCAAGAAAATTACAACGACTGGGCCTTTTCTCACCTTCCTGCTCACTCCAGGAGTTGATCAGGAGTACCATCCAGATATATTATATTAATCGTCCAGCAAGGCGGAAAAATCTGCGTTGAAAAGCGCCCGATCCATTTCCCCTGACATTGAGACTTCATTCAAAGCGAGGGCAATCCAGAGGAAATGCGCCATGGCCGTTCCACTCATATGGCGTGCACGTAAGTGCCCATGGATCAACTGCGGGTCGTTGCGCAATTGCACGGGAACACCACCATCTGTCAGGCACTTTGCGTAGGCCAGAGCATCGTCACGGAGCGGATCGCATCCAGCAGATGTTATAATTGCGGGTGGAAGACCAGAAAAGTCTGTTGCGCTGAGCGGTACAAGTTCTGCGTCCGTCGTCGTCGCGACATCCGTATCGCCTGCAAGCACTTTCCAGTAATGCACAACGTCGGCTGTTGTCAGGCCCGGAGCATTTGCGTTTGTGGCGTACGATCCACCTTCCGGTCGTGCGCCCAGTGCCGGATAGATCAGAAGCTGGGCTGCCGGGAGCATGACATCGCCTGTTCTGCGAAGCCGTAGGCACAAAGCTGCCGCAAGATGGCCCCCGGCACTATCACCACCAACCACGACCTGGTCATATTTTTTCACCAGACGTCGATACACAGCCTCCGCATCGTCAAGTGCCGCCGGATGTCGATGCTCAGGACAAAGACGGTAATCGACGGCAACGATATCCATCCCCGATGCAGCACAGAATTCTGCACAGATACTATCATGGCTTTCCAATCCACCGACAATCCATCCGCCACCGTGCAAATACATGAGACACGTTGCAGACGGTGCCTCCTCCCCTCCAAACAGCTTTCGCAAATTACTGTCCTGGATATCGATATCAGCGCTTTCCTCTGAATCGCGATACGTGCGTGTCGGGATTTTGCGTTTCGGTTTCGTCGCTGTCACGCTCCCGTCTTCGCTCGTTACGCCGAGGGGATACGGATAGTCAAACGCGGCGCAAAGCGCATTATAGGCAGTCCGGGACTCCGCGACAGAACTCTGGTTCACACCATCGGGATAGTGCTTTGCCGTCTCGTCGATAAAAGCCAGCACCTCGGGATCTGTCGGCCAACCGGCACGCGAAGACATTCAGAATGATCCTAATTACCAGCCAGCTCAATGCCAGGTTTGTTCTTCTCCCGGTCTTCAAGAAGCTTGGTCAGCCATTCCGGATCCATTTCCGGAACAGACGATAGCAGCAAGTCCGTATACTCGTGGTGTGGTGGCGTGAACATCTGGTCCTTCGGTCCCTGCTCCACAACACGTCCCTGAAGCATGACAACAACTTCGTCTGCAATCGAGCGGACGGTCGCAAGATCATGGGTGATGAACATATAGGAGAGGTTCAACTCCTCCTGCAGACGGAACAGCAGCTTCAAAATACCCTCGGCCACGATCTGATCGAGCGCCGAGGTAACCTCGTCACAGATGATAAACTCCGGCTCCGCTGCGAGCGCACGCGCAATGCTGATACGCTGTTTCTGGCCGCCAGAAAGCTCGCCAGGAAAACGGTCAATATACTCGTCTGGTTCCAACTCGATTTGACTGAGAAGTTCACGAACACGTTCGCGCTTCTTTGCCCCAGTCAGTCCCAGGTAGAATTCCAGTGGTCGGCCGATGATATCGCGAATACGCTGGCGTGGGTTCAGTGCCGTATCGGCCATCTGATATATCATCTGGCACTGGCGCAACTGATCCTTGGAGCGCTGGCGATAATCCGCAGGCAATTCCTCTCCATTCGAAAGAATACGCCCTTCCTTGGGCGCAAGAAGACCGGTGATACAGCGTGCTGTCGTCGATTTTCCCGAGCCGGATTCTCCCACAACAGCGACCGTGCGCTTCCTGTGAATATCGAACGCAACATTGTGCAGGACCATATCGCCAGACGTGTATCCCGCCGTGACGTTCTCAATGCGAATGACCGAAGTTTCTTCCGGCCCAGCCAATGGTTTTTGCGGTTTCTGGAAGGAGCGAACGGCCCAAAGCGACTTCGTGTAATCTTCTTTCGGGTCCGATAGCATGTCTTCGGTGACGGCTTCTTCAACCAATTCTCCGTAGCGCAACACCATGATCCGGTCAGCCATTTGCGCAACAACAGCAAGGTCGTGTGTAATATAGATTGCTGCGGTGTTGAACTGGCGCACGATATTACGGATGGCATCAAGAACTTCAATTTGCGTTGTCACGTCGAGCGCTGTCGTCGGCTCATCAAAGACAATCAGATCGGGACGACACGACATGGCCATAGCTGTCATGGCACGTTGAAGCTGACCACCTGACACTTGGTGCGGATAGCGAAAGCCGATCTCACTTGGATTAGGCAGGCGAAGTTTTTCGTAAAGCTCCACCGCGTCCTTCCGGGCGGTCTCCTGATCCAGAACATCATGATGGATTGGTGTTTCGGAATACTGATCGATCAGCTTGTGGGCCGGGTTGAACGACGCGGCAGCAGACTGAGCCACGTAGGCAATGCGTGAGCCACGGAGTTTGCGTTTTGCTTCATCGGATGCAGTGGACAGTTCGATGCCATCAAAAAGAATGGACCCTTCCGTGATACGACATCCGTCCCGTGCGTAACCCATGGCTGCAAGTCCAAGGGTGGATTTACCGGCGCCGGATTCCCCGATCAAACCAAGCACTTCGCCACGATGGAGATTGAGGTCGATGCCCTTGATGATCGGGTTCCACACATCATCGGCCATGCCATCGATCTTGATGCCGCGCATTTGCAGCAGGATGTCACCAGACTGGCCGTTCGCATTTGTATCGGTCATGGTTCTAGTCCTTCAACCCGCTGGAACGGTGCAACATCCAGTCAACGACGAAGTTCACCGCCACGGTGAGCAGAGCGATCGCACCGGCCGGAATGAGCGGCGTGATATCTCCGTAAGAGATCAACGTTGCACTTTCTTTCACCATGCTTCCCCAGTCTGCCGTTGGCGGTTGAACACCAAGGCCGAGGAACGAGAGTCCGGCAATCAGAAGGAAGACGAAGCAAAACCGCAAGCCGAATTCCGCAACCAGAGGAGCCATGGAGTTTGGCAGCAACTCCTTGCGGATAATCCACCCAAGGCCTTCGCCGCGCAGTTTTGCGGCCTCCACAAAATCCATCACCACGATGTTCATCGCGACAGCGCGGGCGAGCCTGTAGACACGTGTCGAGTCAAGGAATGCGATAACGAGAATGAGTGTGAGCGAAGCTCCCGCGATACTCGTGAAGCCAAGGTTTATATCCGGAGCGCGCCCTGCAAACACGGTAAGCAGAAGAAGGGCAAAAATCAGCTGCGGAATAGCCATGATCACGTCCACGATTCGACTGAGGATCTGATCGATCCAACCACCCAGCGTCGCCGCAATCAAACCAAGGGTTCCTCCCAAAAGGAACGAGAGGATGGTTGTCGCAAGCGCAATGCCGACCGTGTTCCGAGCCCCGTAGATCAGCCGCGAGAGAACGTCACGGCCAAGTTGATCCGTACCAAGCCAGTAGGTTTGATCCCACTCCAGGTAAAGATCGCCGACGACCTCGGTCTCGCTGAACGGTGCAATGATATCTGCAAACACCGCCACAATGACATAGACGAGAATGACAATCATTCCGAACCATGCGGTTGGTGGAGCTGTTGCGAGTTCCTTCAGGAATTTCATGAAAATGGCCCTACCGCGGATGAAGCAGCCGCGGGTTCGTCAAGATCGACAAGACATCCGCAAGCAGGTTGAGAAGCACATATGTGCCGGCGAAGATCAGGCTCGATGCCTGCACGACCGTGATGTCGCGTTTTGCAACCGAGTCGACGAGCAACTGGCCAAGGCCTGGATAAACGAACACCACCTCGACCAGCACAACCCCCACAACCAGGAAAGCCATGTTCAGCGCAATAACGTTGATAATTGGCGCAAGCGCATTAGGCAGGGCATGCTTGATTATGATCTGGGAACGCGTGATGCCCTTGAGACGCGCCATTTCAATATAGGGGCTTGCAAGCAGGTTGATGATCGCTGCTCGTGTCATGCGCATCATATGCGCCATGACTACAAGTGTAAGCGTCAATGACGGCAGCACACTCCGATAAACCCGGTCCCAGAAAGGCGTTTCCGGACCAATGTTTGAGATCGAGGGAAACACCCCAAGGTTCACAGCAAAGATCATGATCAGGATGTAGGCGACAAAAAACTCTGGAAACGAGATTGTCGTGAGCGTCATGACGTTGATAGAGCGATCGAGGAAGGATCCCCGATACAGCGCGGCGAGAACTCCGAATAGAACAGCGAGCGGCACGGCGATGAGTGCCGCCATGGACGCAAGAAACAATGTGTTCCAGAGCCGCGAGCTTATGAGTTCAGAAATCGGACGCTGGTTGGCCAATGACTTGCCAAAATCGCCCTGCGCAATACCAGCCAGCCAGCTAAAATACCGCTCTACAGGCGGTTTATCCAGGCCAACATCCTTGCGAAACTGAGCAACTGTTTCGGGAGTCGCCGCTTGTCCAAGAATCTCAGTAGCGATGTCGCCTGGCAGGAACTCGACTGACGAGAAAATCAGAACAGACACAACGAAAAGTGTCACGACACCAAGCGCAAGGCGCTGTGTCACCATCTTGAGTATCGGCCACATGCCGTTGTCGTCCCCCCGTTTATACATTGCCTGTTTCGGCATATTGGGAAGACTATAACACGACTTTGGAACATGACGAGTGCCGAGGCGGATAAGTTCGCCATGGCACGGGTTCCAACACGGAAAAGCTAGTTGCGGTTATTGTCGAACGGTTTGCGATGGCGACGAGGCTTCACCTGAGGTGCCACCTCTTCAAAAACCGGTTCTGGTGCCTGCGCCTTTGCTTTGCGGACGGCAATCCGTTGACGTTTTCGCCGGGCCCGCAGTGCGCGTTCACGTTGCTGCAGTCGAAGCGTTGCCCGGTCGTCAATTCCGGACGTAGCTGGGTCAAAAAGCAGAGTGTCAGTTGCGGCCCCCCCGAACGACGCTGTTCTAGCGGTCTCTTTCCGTCTGAGCGCTCGAACGCCCTGTGGTAAACGCGTCGGCAATGGAATGCCGATCGCAGGTGACGATGAGTGCGTCTCCGAGGCCGGAAGCGCAGCGAACGTCTGGTTGGCAACGGTGGACGTGATCGACGGTTGGCCAGTTGTTTTACCAGATCTTGCAAAACCCACATCGACGTCACCCACACTTGGGGCAATACTTGTATGAACCACAGGCTGCGCTGCTCCACCCGTTGCAGCGTCCGCCGAGCCGAATTCGGATTTTGTGTGTACAGCAGGCGCGATTTGGGTCGGTTTGATCTCTCGCGTTGTCGTACTGCTCGCGGATTCAACAGGCGCAAGCTTCGGCAACTGGGCTATGACCTGCGCTGGGCCGGCCTCCCGTTTCAGTTCCGCAAGCACAGGTGTTGGAGAACCCTTTGATTGCGGAACAAAGCCCTCGTGATCAGCATTGAGCCCAAAGACGGTCACAACCGTTCCGGCAACGGCAACACCTGCCAGCAGGGTTTTGGCACGCAACATATAAAATTACTCCGTTTACACGCAAGTCTTAGGTAACACCTGACAACAGGTCCGCACCATTGTCAGTTTGACTTGTTGCCAGAGTTCTTGTGATCTGGGTAAACCGCAATGGTAAATCGATTTCGATTTTCCAAGTCTTCGGCTCCGTGCTAGTACGAATTCAATCCTCTACAACCGTTAAAAAACGGGCATTCATTGACAGGGCGACCCCCATGCAAAAAGCGCTTTTGATCGATCCGGAAAAATGCACAAGCTGCCTCCAATGCGAGCTGGCATGCTCTTTCGAGCAAGAAGGGGTGTTCAACCCGGCCAAATCACGGATCAAGGTTTTCGAGTTCGAACACGGTTTGAAGGCAATTCCGTATACCTGCACTCAGTGCTCGGAAGCCTGGTGCCTGCACGCCTGTCCTGTCGAAGCGATCACGATTAACGAAGCGACGGGCGCCAAGGAAGTTAATCCAAACACCTGCGTCGGCTGCAAGGTTTGTACGATCGCCTGTCCGTTCGGCACGATCAACTACAACGCGGATAGCGGCAAAGTGATCAAGTGCGACTTGTGCAGCGGCGACCCGGCGTGTGCAAAAGCATGCCCCACCGATGCAATCACATACGTAGATGCGAACTGGACCGGTTACGACCGTATGCAGGAGATGGCGCTGGTTGGGCACGGACGTCCTGCGAAAGGAGCAGCACAATGAGCGGTGGAAATGTAAAGGGCGCAAACGCCAAGGCGCAAAAAGGCATGGGTTGGCAGGGCACCGTACTTCGTGTCGACCTGACTAGGGGCGAGGTTCACAAAGACCCACTCAACATGGAATGGGCCAACGACTATCTTGGCGAACGTGGACTTGCGACCAAGTATCTTTACGAGATGATGGATCCAAAGGCCGATGCCATGAGCCCGGAAAACGTGCTCATTTTCGCAACGGGCCCCCTCAGCGGAACGATGTCGTCCACGAGCGGGCGTTATGCAGTCGTGACCAAGGGGCCGCTGACAGATGCCATTGCGTGCTCGAATTCGGGCGGCAAGTTTGGCGCATTCCTTAAGTTTGCCGGCTACGACATGCTGATCGTCGAAGGCAGGTCGGAAAAACCGGTTTATCTGAACATCGCTGACGATACGGTCGAAATACTTTCTGCAGACGATCTGTGGGGAAAGACTGTTTGGGAAACGGAAGAGTGGATCAAGACCACACACCAGAACCCGCAAATGAAAGTTGCATCCATCGGTGTCGCAGGTGAAACCGGGAATCGCTACGCCTGCGTGGTGAACGATTTGCACCGCGCTGCAGGGCGCTCTGGCGTCGGCGCGGTCATGGGCTCCAAGAATCTGAAAGCCGTCGCAGCATGGGGCACCAAGGGGGTCGCCGTTGATGATCCAGTCACATTCATGAAGGCGGTGTCTGAGACACACACGGCGTTGCACGAGAGCAGCGGTCGCAAGGGTTTGACCAAGTACGGCACGCACGCCATGCTGGACGCAATGCAGAAGTTTGGCGGCCTGCCAACCCGCAACTTTGAGGACGTTCAGTTCGAAGGGGCAAAAAAGATCGGTTCCCGCGCAGTTCGTGAACCGAATGAGAACGGACACGTCAATCTGTTGACGAACAAGGCCTGTTTCGGCTGCACGATCGCGTGTGGACGGATCGCTCATATCGATGAAAAGCACTTCTCCATCGTGAACCGTCCAAAGTATCGGCATGCGTCAGGCGGGTTGGAATATGAGACTGCGTATGCCTTCGGACCTTTGTGCGGCGTGGATGATGTCGATGCACTCACCTTCGCCGGGTACATGACGAATGAACACGGATACGATCCGATTTCCTTCGGCGGCACACTCGCAGCGGCCATGGAGCTCTACGAAATGGGTGTGCTGACCAAGGAGCACACCGACGGAATTGAACTCAAATTCGGTAGTGCAGAAGCGCTGGTTGTAATGTCGGAAAAAACCGGCAAGGGCGAAGGTTTCGGCAAGGAGCTTGCGCTTGGTTCGAAGCGCTTGTGTGAAAAGTACGGGCACCCGGAAGTCGCCATGGTCGTAAAGGGTCAGGAATTTGCTGGCTACGATAGTCGGGCATTGCAGGGCATGGGGCTCGGTTACGCAACGTCCAATCGTGGCGCCTGTCACCTGAAGCACGATGTGTTCGAACCGGACATGGAAGATCAAACCGGTAAGGGCAAGGCCGAACCGTGCAAGACGTCGCAAGACCAGATTGCAATGATCGACTCGACCGGTCTTTGTCTGTTCACGGCAGGTGATTTCGGAACTGAAGGCTATCGCAAACAGGTCGATGCGGCCTGCCCAGGCGACTGGTCTACAGAGCGGATGCTGGAGATCGGTGAGCGCGTCTGGAACCTGGAGCGCATGTTCAACCTGGAAGCAGGCCTGACCAAGGCGGACGATACGTTGCCGAAAAGACTGCTTGAAATCCCTGCACCCTCAGGAACTGCCAAGGGTAAAGTCGCTGAACTGGATATCATGCTGCCAGAGTATTACGAGCTGCGCGGCTGGGGCGACGACGGTGTACCCACCAAAGACACGCTCGACCGGCTGGGGCTGGCGGCGCGTTAGTTTCCAAGCTTTCTCCCTTTGGGAGAAAGCGTTCCTGCCTGACGACTTGGACAGATATACGATGAGCAATTCTCCATACGTTATCGTTGGTGCCGGACCCGCCGGTGTGATTGCAGCCGAGACGCTGCGGACAAACAATCCTGTGACACCTGTCCTCATGATTGGTGAGGAGAAGGAAGCCCCGTATTCGCGCATGGCGCTGCCCTATCTGCTTGCGGAAGATATAAAGGAAACCGGCACGCACCTCCGACATACAGACGGCCATTTTGATACCAGGGGGATCGAAATCCGCAACGATCGGGTTTCTGCCGTAACAGCGGCAGAAAAATCCGTCACACTCGCAAGTGGCGGAACGCAAGCATTTTCCAAGCTCCTGATCGCAACAGGATCTCACGCCATTCGCCCACCGATCCCAGGTACGGATCTTCCAGGTGTGGAGAATTGCTGGACGCTTGAGGATGCCCGCGCAATTGCGGCCAAGGCATCAAAGGGCTCGAATGTTGTGCTCATGGGGGCCGGATTCATTGGCTGTATCGTGCTTGAGGCTCTTGCTGCGCGCGGCGTCCATCTTACGGTCGTCGAGATGGAAGACCGGATGGTGCCACGCATGATGGATCAGACCGGCGGCGCGATGATCAAGAGCTGGTGCGAAGCCAAAGGCGTGACGGTTCTGACATCCACGCGGATCGAGGAAATCGCTGCAAATAACGGCGCTCTGAAACTCACGCTTGGAGACGGAAAATCATTGGACGCGGACCTCGTGGTTTGTGCGGCAGGTGTGAAACCAAACATCGCCTTTCTTGAGGGAAGCGGCATCAACACGGATACGGGCGTTCTCGTGAACGACCGGATGCAAACGAGCGATGCGAACGTATTTGCAGCAGGAGACGTCGCACAGGGGATCGATTTCTCGACAGGTGCAAACGAGATCCACGCCATTCAACCAACAGCTGCCGATCACGGCAGAACAGCAGCCATGAACATGATCGGCATCGATACGCCGTTCCAGGGTAGCTTGTCGATGAACGTGCTCAATACGCTCGGCCTGATCACATCATCGTTCGGGCAATGGGATGGCGTTGCAGGTGGCGACACAGCGGAAATCACGGACAACGATCGGTTCCGCTATGTGCGACTGTCGTTCCAGGATGACGTTCTTGTGGGAGCCCTGTCTCTTGGGATGACGCAACATGTTGGCGTTCTCCGCGGATTGATCCAGTCGAAGGTCAGGCTCGGACATTGGAAAGAACGCTTGATGGCAAACCCACTTCTAATCATGGAAGCCTATCTTGCACGCACGCAAGGCAGCGTGTTCGGGATCTGAACACACTATGAAAATTCATGTGGAAACGACCGACGCGCTGTTCGAATTGCTGGGTGGCGAAGAAGCAACCGATGTCGAGCTGACTGAGGGAGCGTCGCCAAACGAAGCGCTCACTGCGCTCAACATCCCGACAAATGCCGGTTATCTTTTGATTGTGAACGAAGCTATTGTTCCCAAAGCACAACGCGATGACCACGTGCTCGTCGACGGCGATGTATTGCAGATTTTACCTCCGCTGAAGGGGGGGTAAACCGGGATGGTCACGACACCAACATTCCACGACGAAATCACCACCTTCATTGCCGCACACGGTGAGCCATCCCGGGTCGAGGTTTTGCTACCCGACATGAACGGGCGATTGCGCGGCAAGTCTCTACCGACAGACGGTCTCGTAAAACTCGCCAAAAATGCCGTCCGCATGTGTTGGGGCACGCAGGCGCTTGATATCTGGGGCGTTGATGTCGACGGTGTTGGCGTTGGCGCAGAAATCGGTGACCCGGACGGAATCTGCCGTCCAGTGCCTGGAACACTGGGGATTGCAAGGTCTCGCAATGATAACGTTGGTCCTGTTGCGCAGGTCCTTGTCACAATGGATATGCCAGACGGCACACCATGCTTTCTGGATCCGCGCGTGCGACTGCAGGAAATCATAGGCCGCTATACCGCCCGTAAACTGACGCCGGTTGTTGCCGTTGAACTTGAATTCTATCTCGTTGCCCTGGAGCATGATGGCGCCCCAGCTCAACCACCACAATTGCCTGGCCAACAGGCGCGCGCCAGTTCACCTCAGGTTTATGACATGGATGTTGCGGGCGCATTCGCTCCCGTTCTGGATGATATTTCCACCGAATGTGACCGGCTGAATATTCCAGCCGACACGGTCATTGCAGAATTTGGCCCCGGTCAATTCGAAATCAATCTGATGCACGTCGCTGACGCAGCAAAAGCTTGCGATCACGCGATCCTCTTCAAGCGGATCGTACACAGCGTGGCGTTGCGACATGGTTATCGTGCAACATTCATGGCCAAGGTTTATGGCGACCAACCGGGAAGCGGTTGCCATATCCACGCCAGCGTTCTCGATTCCAATGGGATGAATATTTTTGCGTCCAACACGTCTGAAGCCTCTGACACTCTCATGCACGCCGTCGGCGGATGCCTCACAACGGCACGCGATGTAACGGCGCTTTTCGCTCCACATCTGAATTCCTATCGCCGTTTTGCACCGGGCGCTTTTGCGCCGTCGCAGTTGAACTGGGGCGGCGATCACAGAGACGTGGCGATCCGGATTCCAGAAGTGCAGGGACCGGGAGCTCGACTTGAGCATCGCCTCGCTGGTGCGGACACCAACCCCTATCTGCTGGTCGCGGCGGTTCTTGGCGGAATGCTGCATGGCATGGATGCAAAGATATTGCCGGAGCACCGAGTAAAGGATCACGCAACGAAAGTCAGCGGACCGCGCCTCTCCCACGACTGGCTGACGGCCATCGAGGAATTTGCAGCCTCAGACTTTGTTGCCGAAATGTTCGGGCACGATTATCAGTCTGTCTACGCCACCTGTCGTCGCTCCGAGTGTGGAACCGCGATGCGTGCGGTGACAGACTTCGAATTCGCAACGTACCTTCCTCGACTTTGATTGGTGAGCGACCGGTAGACCCGGTTTCGTACCGCTGACATTCCAGGACAAGACCTATGGCCATTTTGCTCGGGATCGATACCGGTGGCACCTACACGGATGCCGTGCTTCTCGACGACGCTAAGTCGGTAACAACTGCCGTTGTAGCGTCGGCCAAGGCCCTGACAACCCGCCATGACCTGAGCATCGGAATTGGCGAAGCAATTGCTGCGGTGTGTGATGCTCAGCCCAAGGCTGCAGCCAATATCGCACTGGTGTCACTTTCCACTACGTTGGCGACAAACGCCGTGGTGGAAGCACAGGGCGGCCGGATCGGACTCGTGCTCATCGGCCTTGGAGACAAAGCGCTGGAACGTGCTGACCTCAAGGCCGCATTGGCAGGCGATCCACATATCTCCGTTGTTGGAGGCCACAATGCGCATGGGAATGCAGTGTGCGACGCGGATCTAGGAACGGTTGAACGCTGGCTCGACGAGGTTGGATCCGCCGTATCGGGTTATGCAGTTGCGGGTGAATTTGCCGTCCGCAATCCGGAACATGAAATCGCTGTACGCGATCTGATCCTTGAAAAAACCGGTCGCGCAGCGACGTGTTCTCACGAGTTGTCCAGCAAACTGGATGGGCCGCGCCGTGCGTTGACCTCCGTTCTGAACGCCCGCCTTATCGGCCTTATACAAGAGCTTATCGCGTCAACCGAAAGACTGATGGCAGAGCGAAATATCTCGGCTCCGATGATGGTTGTGCGTGGCGACGGCGCGTTGATTGCGGCGGATGTGGCGAAAACCTGCCCAGTCGAAACCATCCTGTCAGGTCCGGCCGCAAGTCTGGTTGGCGCGGCGTATCTCACTGGCATTGAACGCGGAATGGTGTCGGACATCGGGGGAACAACTACAGATGTGGCGCTGCTCCATAACGGTGCACCACGGCTTGATCCTGCCGGAGCAACCGTTGGCGGTTGGCGCACAATGGTCGAAGCAGTCGCGATGTGGACCGTTGGCCTGGGTGGCGACAGCGAAGTGCGTCTTGAACGGGACGGACTGGCCGCCGGATTGGCGCTCGGCCCACGCCGGGCTATTCCACTCAGTTTACTCGCGCGAGATCACCCAAGGTTGGTTCTCGATACATTGAAGCGGCAAGCGAAAAAGGATCGTGTCGATGAACGCGACGGCATGTTTGCCGTTCAGGTACGTGATGCAGGCATCCACGCCGATGGTCTGCGCGACGTAGAGAAAAAACTGATTGAAGCCTTAACCGACGGTCCAGTGCCATTGGAGAAACTCATCTCCGTTCGCATGCAGTTGGGTGCACTCGAAAAACTGGTAAGCCGTGGCCTGGTCATGATTTCGACCTTAACACCGTCAGACGCGGCACAGGTTTTGGGCCTTTACGACGGATGGAATGTCGAAGCTGCTCGGCTAGGTGCTACGATCTTCGCTGGGCGCCGTAACGCACGAGGAACAGCCATTGCTGACAATGGAGATACATTGGCGCAAATGGTCATCGACACCCTCACACGAAAATCAGCCGATACACTCCTGGATGCAGCATTTACAGAAGACGGTTTTTCAGTAACGCAGCCCTCCGCAGATCCTGTTGTTGCGGCGGGCTTGGGTGAGCATAAGGGTGTGGTGCGGATTGACATCGGGCTTGATGCTCCATTGATCGGATTGGGCGCATCCGCGGAGACATATTACCCTGCAGTTGCTACCCTATTGAGAACAGAGGGTGTTATTCCGCGCCATGCAGAGGTGGCCAATGCCGTTGGCGCCGTCGTTGGCCGTGTACGCATTTCTGGCGAAGCGATCGTTTCTCAACCAGAAGCAGGGCGTTTTCGCGTGCACTTGCCTGGAAGTACGAACACGTTCCCCAGCCTCATCGAGGCCTATGATTATGGAAAAAAAGAATTGGACGCATATGTGCGCATACGCGCAAAAGAAGCAGGCGCAGATGATATAACGATCAAATTCAACCAACATGAAAAGAAAGTCGACGCAGATGGGCAGGAGCTGTTTGTCGAATCAATTCTGACCGCAGAAGCAACTGGGCGTCCCCGGTTTTTCTCCTCAAACCATTGAATCATGGCAACTGACGCATCCCAAAAAAACCTTATTAAAATATATTAATCTCCGCTTAACCATTCTGTTTGTAATGTATTAATACTCTGGGCTCGGGGCCCGCACCATTTCAATCCCACGCGGAATAAATGTTGTGATACGAACATTCGCAGTTCTTGCCGGCGGCTCACTGGGTTTCGCAGCAGTTCTCATGCTGGCTAATCCGCCCACACCAGAACCAGGTGTGACGATGTCGGCTGATCGTGCAAACTCTGAAAAAGTATTTGCTCAATTTGAATCTGATATCGATGAACCGAAACATCAGTCGGTCGAAAAAACATCTTCAGATCAAAATCCGGACCATCGGATCACATCTGTATCAACATCCCACAGTCATACAAAAAAATCGTTCGTTGATACCGGTTCAGCCCTCTATCGATTGCAGGTTGAGTTGGTTCGCATGGATTGTTTTTCGGGTCCTGTCGATGGAACATGGTCGTTGTCCTTCCACGAAACCCTTTCAGACGTGGCCTTGACTGCGGAGCTTGACCTCAAGACCATAGGGACAACAGACCGGGTTCTCACAGTACTACGTCAACTGGATATTGGTGCATGTGGAGCCTCAACAAATGTTGCTGCCCATCACTCGGCAAGCAGATCGGCAAAACCTGATCAACGGACTTCAGAAGATATCAGACCGGTAACCGTTGAACAGATAGCCGAGAAAAACAAAACTAAGGCGCAGGTTCGAAGACAAGCAGACACGCCGTCCGCCCCCATACGTGTGGCCAGTTTCGAACAATCACTTGAAATCGAGGCAGGTCCTACGCCTCAGCAAATTAAAAGTATATATTCGTTTCCGATCCCAAGAGGTCGTCACGCTGAGCACTTTATAACTCCGGACATACCCTCCGCCGACACACAATTAACCAACGCCACTCGTCCGATCGTCGTGGACAATCCCAAATCAGAAACACGATCACCAGATGTGGATGTCGTCAGTCAGGGTTCAATTCAGGAAACAATCGCAGTTGACCCAGTTGTGATAATCGAACCAGATTTGAAAGAAAGATCTGAACTCCTCATTTCTGTCAACACACCCGCAGCGCGGTCAAATACGGATCATCCTTCATCCGCGACCAATCCCGGACCTACAAACGTGCCAGTCACGAACATGGAAGATTTCAAGGACACCATAAGTGTTGTTACTATTCCTCCGCTTCCCCGGCGCAAGGAAACGGCGCTAACGGCATCAAATTATCGTACCCTGCATCGTCAGGATCGCACCATTCCTGACAATCCGGCAAAACCCCGCAATGAAGCGAAACAGATTAAAAAACGCAACACTCCGCGTTCGAAACAGCGATCTGTGAAACAATCCAGACCATCCAGAACAACAACAGCGGTCAAAAGAGTTGTTGCGAAAAAATATGTGCCAAAACGGAAAGTAAAGAAAAAACCTTCCGAACGCTCATGGAAGCATAACCGCGCGGCAATTTTTTCATCCCGTGGGTAATGGAATAAAATAATGAAACCTAGTGGGCTTCATCCCAGTTGTCCGCCGCGTTTGCGTCAACCTGCAGTGGAACAGTGAGTTCAACGGTAGGTAGTGGTGCACGCACCATGACAGATTTCGCCAATGCGATTGTTTTAACGGCTTCCACTTTCGGCACCTCGAAAATCAATTCATCATGGACCTGCAGCAGCATACGGCCAGCAAGACCTGCGTCTTGCAACGCTTCAGGCATGCGCACCATTGCACGACGGATGATATCGGCTGCCGACCCTTGAATCGGAGCATTGATGGCAGCCCGCTCGAAAAAACCGCGCATCGAGGGGTTCTTTGTGTTGATCTCCGGATAATGAATGCGCCGACCGAAGATCGTCTCAACGTACCCCTTTGCTTTTGCCGTTGCGACTGTGTCCGCCATGTACTGCTTGATACCCGGGAAGCGTTCAAAGTAGCGATTGATGTAATCACCAGCCTCGCCACGTGAAATACCGAGTTGAGCGGCCAACCCAAAGGCAGAGATGCCGTAGATGATACCGAAGTTGATCGCCTTCGCACGTCGGCGGATCATCGGATCCATTCCTTCAATTTTTTCTCCAAACATTTCGGAGGCCGTCATGGCATGGATATCAAGACCGTCAGAAAATGCCTGTTTCAGTGCATCGATATCTGCGATGTGTGCAAGAACGCGCAGCTCGATCTGGGAGTAGTCCGCAGAGATCAGTTTGTGACCCTTTTCAGCAATGAAAGCTGTACGTATTTCACGACCTTCTGCCGTGCGGATCGGAATATTCTGAACGTTCGGTTCGGTGGACGCGAGACGACCTGTTGCAGCTGCAGCAAGCGAAAATGATGTGTGTATACGTTTAGTCTCGGGATGAACGAATGTCTGAAGGGCATCTGTGTAGGTGCTTTTGAGTTTCGACAACTGGCGCCATTCAAGAATCGTGGCGACTAGTTTCTTGGGCTCTGCCCCAATATCCTCATTGGCGGCCAGATCATCGAGTACGCCTGCCCCCGTTTGCCAGGCCCCGGTCTTCGTTTTCTTTCCGCCCGGAAGATTCCAGTCGTCAAAGAGGATTTCACCAAGCTGCTTCGGCGAACCAACATTGAAAGGCTTGCCCGCAATGTCCTGAATTTCACCTTCAAGCCGTTCCAGTCGTTGGGCGAAATTGCTGGACAGCCGAGCCAGAATTTTACCATCGACCTTGATGCCCGCACGTTCCATATCCATCAGGACCGGCACCATGGGACGTTCCAGAGTTTCATAAACCGTGGTCATTCTGTCTGCCGCAAGACGTGGCTTGATTGCCGTCCACAGACGCAGCGTCACATCGGCATCTTCTGCGGCATACGCCGTGGCCTTGTCGATCGGAACACGATCAAAGGTGATTTGCGACTTGCCTGTGCCACACACCTGCTTGAAGGGAATGCAGGTGTGATCGAGATGGCGCTGGGCCAGGTCGTCCATACCATGCCCCCCCTTGCCCCCATCCAGCGTATACGACAACAACATCGTATCATCGAAAGGCCGAATATGAATGCCATAGCGTATCAGAACAAGCGCATCGTACTTCAGGTTTTGTCCGATCTTGAGAACAGACGGGTCTTCCAGAAGGGGCTTGAGCGCATCGAGCGCCTCTCGTAACGGGATTTGTGGCGTCGTAGCTGCACCATCCAGATCCAGCCCTTCGCCTTTGCCATGTGCAAGAGGAATATAACAGGCTTTGCCAGGTTCACACGCCAGTGACACACCGACCAGATTCGCCTGCATGGCATCAAGACTGTCCGTCTCGGTGTCTACGGCAACATGACCTTTTGCATGCGCTGCTGCGATCCAGGCATTCAAAGCTTCAATATCACTAACAGTTTCATAAGCGGTGGGATCAATCGAGCTACGAGTCGCCGCTTCACGTGCAGCCTCGACCACATTCACGGCTCCAACTGCAATCGTGCCATCAGGATCCGTGACTTTGCCAACCAATTTTTCAGTTGTTTTCTTCTTCGCCGGGCTTTTGGGAATATCCCCGGCTTCCACCTCAAGCGCCTCGGCAATACGCGTGGTCAGCTTGTTGAACTCCATTTCTTTCAAAAACCCAAGAAGTGTCTGCGCGTCTGGATCTTGCACCCCAATGTCATCAAGTGGAATAGCGACGTCGACGTTCTGTTTCAGCGTGACGAGTTCCAGCGATACGCGCGCTTTATCTGCATGTGCCAGCACCGTATCAAGCTGACTATTGATGATTTTGTTGACTTCGCGGGCGCGGATTAAAAGTTGACAGAATGCATTGCCATCCCCGGCCAGTTCTTCAACCAGTTTCGTATCGGCGGTACGGTTTCCTTTTTTGTCCTCTTTCAGTTTTTCCTTTGGCACGTCAAAGCGTGTCATCAATACGGTTCCGATCTGAGCTCCAGCACTGAGCTTCATCGCTTCACCCGCAAGATTGTCAATCTCCGCCTGAAGAGCGACAAGTGTGGCCTTGAGCCTTGAGCGAACCGCCTCGACATCCGCCTCGTCATCAATAATCTCGGCGAGCGAGCCGACTTCGCGAATGATCGGCCCAGCAGATTTTGCGCCAATCCCCGGCACACCGGGAACATTATCCACCGAGTCTCCGGAAAGTGCTTGCACATCGACAACGCGCTCCGGCCCTACACCGAACTTGTCATGCACCCCTTCGACGTCAACGCGCTTGTTTTTCATTGTGTCAAGCATCGTGATCTGTGGCCCGACCAACTGCATAAGATCCTTGTCGGACGATACGATCGTCACATCACAGCCGACATCACGGGCCTGAACGGCATATGTCGCAATGATGTCATCGGCCTCGTAGCCCTCCTGCTCGATACAGGCGAGATTAAAGGCGCGCGTCGCATCGCGAATGAGCGGAAACTGCGGGATCAACTCTTCCGGCGGTGGTGGCCGTTGCGCCTTGTAAGCGTCGTAGATCTCATTTCGAAATGAATGTCCCGAATGATCGAAGATCACTGCAAAATGCGTGGGTTTATCACCGGACTTTGTATCAGCGACCAACTTCCAGAGCATGGAACAAAAGCCATGCACAGCTCCGAGAGGCAGGCCATCAGACGGGCGTGTCAGGGGTGGAAGTGCGTGAAAGGCCCGGAAGATATAGCCCGAGCCATCCACCAGATAGAGGTGATCGCCCTTCTTCATGGGAACCGTGGCACCAGCGACTGCGACTGCGGGCCGTGCATTGTTTTTCATCTTGCTCATGGACCGGACTATAGGGTGTTTCCGGTCCATGTGGAAATGTCGGGATGCCGGTTGCGCCCAGCAATTCGGCGCGACGATAGATGAAGATCTGCTCCCTGTTTACCGATCGCCGCCACGCAGATCGCGCCAGATGCAAACAATGTTCACATCTGGCGCCCCTTCAACTTTCCAGATTATGGCATCCAATGCGCCTATAGCGCGTTTGATTCAAATGGAAACATGACGCGACGACAGAAGTAATTCCATTGGCATCGCGATGTCTCCATTCAGGTTGGACACACCCTAGCGGAGAAAACCTGCCCGGAACCCTCGGCCAAAGCGTTTGCCATGATGAAATCCCCGGTGTCCAAACCGATGTCGACCAAAGCGGTTGTGACTCCGGAACGAACGACGAAAACCAAAATGCTTGCGATGCCCAAAGTGGCGCTTCGAGCGATGATGACCACGAAAGCCACGTCTGAAACTGCGGCGAAAGCCACGATGACTGCGGAAGCGCGCATTGTGCAGTGATGCAGCTTGTGTGTTGATGGCGAGGGTCTTGATTGAACTGCCCAGCTCAATTGGAGCAGCACTCGCTGGTGTTGCAACATGAACGATGGCAACAAGCAGGGCTGGGGCGGCGATACGTTTGATGATCTTGAACATTCATATGTCTCCTTGTGTTGATCACCATCATGACCGTAACCACGCCCTGGAGTGTGACCCACGTCACAATTTCCTGCCGGAAACGATCAACACCGCTCTCAAGTGCGTGATCACACCGCCCAACTGGTTCTGTCAGCTCCAGAGGTGCCGTCTCGACAATGACTTGTGGCGACAGCGGCAATCCGTTACGTTCGCTCCTGCTCGCACCCGTAGCTCAGCTGGATAGAGCGCTGCCCTCCGAAGGCAGAGGTCGCACGTTCGAATCGTGCCGGGTGCGCCAA
>CALHAX010000049.1 GCA_937931785.1 uncultured Hyphomicrobiaceae bacterium
GCAGATGAAGGATACAGGGGCTGCGCTCTGGGTGGCGAACAGTTTCCTGTCGATGTTGAAACCCCTTGCAATTGAAAGCGGACCGGCGCTGTATCTTGCGGTTTCGGCGCTGACCACGGCGGTCACCAATACGATGTCGAATGGGGCGGCTGTTGCCGTTCTTGGTCCGATCAACCTCAAGCTTGCTGTTGCCGCGAACGAAAGCCCGCTTATCATGGGATACGTCACGGCGGTGTCGTCAGCGTTTGCCTATCTGACTGTGATTGGCACGCCAGCCTGCACGATCGTCTATTCGTCTGGCTACCTCAAGACGACGGATTTCCTTGTGGTCGGCTATCGAATGGTCATTATGTCCACGATAGTGCTGATGCTGGCAGCCACGTTCTACTGGCCATTACTTGGGCTCTGATCATGTCAAATTCCGATGTCTCTGCGTCGGCGTCGTCTCAAGACAACGAGACAGACCCGGCGAAGCGGTTTGCAATATTGGTCTGTGTGGACGGAACGGACGATGCGTTGCGCGGACTACGTTACGCAGTGCGCGTTGGCGCAGGGAATGATGCAGATCTGACGCTTCTCTATGTGCGGCCGGTTGATCAAGGCTTGCGTTCGGGGGGGCTCCAACTTTCAGTTGCCCGCGAGAACATGCTCGAATGGGGCCTTGAACTCCCCGGCATGAAAGCACTCAAGCAGGCCAGAGACATGCTGGTGGAACTGGAATGGCTGGGTGAAGACTGGCTTGAGGAGTTTCGCCACACAGATGTGGTCGGTGATCCGCTTGGCGATAACACCATCGTCTATAAGAACGACGAAGGACGCAGCATCAGGCTCAAGCTGATGGTATCGCCGTCCGTTGCCCATGGCATTCTGGATGAAAGCGATATGGGGAACTACGATCTGACGGTCCTTTCGAAACCGCGGGACCCCGATGCAATTTTGCCTGGAAATATCGACGGCAAGATTACGAGAACGGTTGCCATTGAGCATCCGGGAACGGTTCTTGTTGCGCAATCTCTGGAAGAGAACCACGGGCATCTCGTGTGCGTGTCGAACAGTGACATTTCTATAAATGCGGCGCGGCGCGATGCCGAGATTGCCAGTCGCTGCGCCTGCCCGGTCTACCTTTTTGCGGTTGCTGCCGATGATTCCGAGACGGCAGATGCGGAGATCGCGCTTGAACGTGCAGAGGCTGCAATCAAGGAAGTGGGCATCAATATTTCGGGTAGCAAGATGGTGGTCGGTGATCCGATCGAGACGATTGTCGAAGAAGGGCGCAATTATTCGGTGATTGTTATGTCTGCGACCCGGGAGACATCTGCCTGGCGACGTTTATTCACTACGAGCGTGGCGTACAAGGTTCTCGAACGGGCGCACAACTCGGTGATGATTGCGCGCTAGTACTGCAAGCTAGGGTTTGGGTTTCAACGTTTCGACAAATGCCAGGATGTCTTCGACCGCTTCGAGGCGAAGCGTGACGGGTGAAGCGTTGACTGGAAGTTCCGGCATCAAACGTTCTACGCCTTCGATGATGACGAAGGCTGGATGCGGTCGCCGCGCGTAGAAGGTCGCAAATCGCTCGCGGTAGTCCGGGCGACGTTTCACCAATAACTGAAACGAAGGTGTACTTGAGATTCCACCCGTTGGATTGTAATCGCCAACCACATGACAGCGTGCGCAATGTTGCTCCGAGATTGTCTTTCCAAGTGCAACGTCAGCCGCAAGCCCGTGCTTAATCGGGGTGCTCGCCATCACCGTGGTGGTGCAAACAATAGTCAGGATCAATTTCAAACGTGCGGCCATAATTTCTAGCGTATCGTTCTAACGGCGATTGCCGCAAGTTGGTTTTGTCAGGAAACTGGTCCCGTACATGGAACGATGCTGGATCTTTCCGTTTCGTTGAATTCTCAATAATGAGAGCTTAGTGTTTCAGCAATGGCGACGCTTCACCACATAGCATGGACGCATCAGCGTTTGCATGCCTGTGGCGAACGCCTATGTTTGCGCAAGCAATTTATGCCTTGAGGACCGACCCCGCCATGGAGCCTGTTATCCTTCGTTCGCCGGACGTTGCGGACGAGATCAAGACAACCACCTGCTACATGTGTGCTTGTCGTTGTGGCATTCGGGTGTTCCTCAAGAATGGCGACGTGCGCTACATTGAAGGCAATCGCGACCATCCTGTGAACAAGGGCGTGCTGTGCGGCAAGGGCTCTGCCGGGATCATGCAGCATTACGCGCCATCGCGCTTGACGGCTCCGTTGAAGCGGGTCGGGGAGCGTGGATCTGGCGACTACGAGGAAATCTCGTGGGACGAAGCGATGAAGCTTGCGACGGGGTGGCTTGGCGATGTTCGCTCGAGCGACCCAAGCAAGCTTGCGCTCTTCACTGGGCGTGACCAGTCGCAAGCCCTGACCGGCTGGTGGGCCAGCATGTTTGGAACGCCAAACTTTGCGGCTCATGGTGGATTTTGCTCCGTTAATATGGCGGCGGCGGGGCTTTATACATTCGGAGGGTCGTTCTGGGAGTTCGGAGAGCCGGACTGGGACAAGACTGAATATTTCCTCCTTTTCGGTGTCGCTGAAGATCACGCGTCCAATCCTTTGAAAACCGGTCTGGGCAAGCTCAAGAAACGCGGCGTGAAAGTGGCTGCCGTCAATCCGGTTCGATCGGGGTATGGGGCGATTGCCGATGAGTGGATCGGAATCAAGCCAGGCACAGACGGGCTGTTCGTCGCTGCGCTGATCCATGAGATGTTCGCCGCCCAGACTGTCGATCTTGATTATCTTGTGCGCTACACAAATTCTCCGTGGCTGGTGATTCAAGCGCCTGGAACGGAACACGATGGTTTGTTTGCCCGGGATGAAGACGGCAACCCGCTTGTGTTCGACAAGGGGCGTGAAGGTCTGGCGAATGGCAACCTGCCGGATATCACACCATCGCTGCATGGTGAGTATGAGGTGCCGAGCGGACACCGCGCTGTGCCGGTGTTTCAGTTGCTTGCGGAGCGCTTTGCGAGCGGAGTTTACGCGCCGGACCGGGTTGCATCCCAGACCGGAGTTCCTGCAGACGATATTCGCCGGATCGCGCGCGAGCTTGCGGAAGCTGCATTCGAGAAAGAAATCGTTCTCGATGTCGAGTGGACGGACTGGGCCGGACGCAAGCATGACAAGATGATTGGTCGACCGGTCAGTATGCATGCCATGCGCGGAATTTCGGCTCATTCGAACGGGTTCAACACCTGCCGTCTCATTCATCTGCTGCAAATCCTTCTGGGTTCGATAGACTGTCCCGGCGGTTTTCGCTATAAACCTCCGTTTCCCAAAGCAATCCCGCCGCACCTCAAGCCGGGGGGGAAGAAAGGAACAGTTCAGCCAGATACGCCACTGAATGGAGCCCCGCTTGGATTCCCGGAAGGCCCGGAAGATCTGCTCATTGACGACGATGGTGAGCCGCTGAGAATAGACAAGGCGTATTCCTGGGACGCGCCGATTGCGGCTCACGGGTTGATGCACATGGTGCTTAACAATGCGGCAAAGAAAGACCCTTACGGGATCGATGTCCTGTTCATGTACATGTCGAACATGAGCTGGAATTCGTCGATGAACGTACCGGGTGTTCTCAAGTATCTGACGGACAAGGATGAGGCGACTGGTGAGTACGTTATCCCGAAGATCATCTACTCAGATGCCTACTTCTCGGAGATGGTGGCGTACGCCGATCTGATCCTGCCCGACACTACATATCTGGAGCGTTGGGATTGTATTTCACTTCTTGATCGTCCGATTTCAGATCCGGATGGTCCTGCAGATTCTATTCGCCAACCGGTCGTGGCCCCGGATCGAGACGTCCGGCCGTTTCAGGATGTGATGCTGGATCTTGGTGCACGTCTGGGCATGCCTGGCTTTGTGAACGACGAGGGGGGCGCAAAATATCCTGGTGGGTATTCCGACTATATCGTGAATCACGAACGTGCGCCGGGCATCGGTCCGCTTGCGGGTTGGCGTGGAGAAAATGGCGAGCACTATGGCAAGGGAGCGCCAAATCCGAAGCAACTGGAAAAATACATCGAGAACGGTTGCTTTAATATGCACCACCTCGAACCAAGCCAGCGTTACTTCAAGCATGCCAACAAGGATTATCTCGATTGGGCGAAGTCCGTCGGGTTTATAGGTTCAACGGATCCGATCGTGTTCCAGCTTTACAGCGAACCGCTACAAAAATTCCGACTTGCTGCGCAGGGGCACGGGCCGATCGTTCCGCCGGATCATCACAAACGTCGCGTTGAGATGTTTTTTGATCCTCTTCCGTTCTGGTATGCGCCGTTTGAAGGCGCTGTGCTCGCAGAAGAGGAATACCCGATGCATGCCATCACGCAACGTCCGATGCATATGTATCATTCATGGGGATCGCAGAACGCGTGGCTTCGCCAGATTACAGCGCAGAACAAATTGTTCATGAACCGACAACGTGCCGAGGAGATGGAACTGGCGAATGACGACTGGGTCTGGATCACGAGCCACATCGGGCGGGTTAAAGCCCAGATCGCCTTGATGGAAGGGGTGAATCCCCACACGGTCTGGACTTGGAATGCGATTGGCAAGCGCAAGGGCGCTTGGGGGCTTGATGACGATGCGCCTGAGGCGACGAAGGGTTTCCTTCTCAACCATCTGATTTCGGAACTGCTGCCTGAGCGCGACGGCGGGTATCGCTACTCGAACAGTGATCCGATCACCGGGCAGGCGGCCTGGTATGATCTGCGTGTCAAGATCGAGAAGGCCGAGGGTGACAACGCGGGTGAGAGTCTGCCACGATTTGAGCCACTGCGTCGTCCCAACGAACCTGTACGTCCGGATGAGCTTGAATTTGGCGCACAGTTTCGGGACACACCGCTATGACCGCGTTACCAGCGAAAACAGAAAAAAAGCTCGGACTCGTTATCGACCTGGACACCTGTGTTGGCTGTCAGGCCTGTGTGACGTCCTGCAAGGAATGGAACACAGGTGGTTACTCCGCACCATTGTCGGATCAGAATCCCTATGGCGCCGATCCGCATGGAACATGGCTCAACCGTGTCCATTCCTATGAAGTCGGTGATGGAGCAGACAGCCAGGCTGTCCATTTTCCTCGCTCATGTCTGCATTGCGAAGAACCCGATTGCGTCACTGTGTGCCCGACTGGAGCATCTTACAAGCGTGCGGAAGACGGCATCGTGCTCGTTAATCCTGATACGTGTATCGGTTGCAAGTTGTGCTCGTGGGCGTGTCCGTATGGTGCTCGGGAATATGATTACAAAGTTGGCGTGATGCGGAAGTGTACGTTGTGTGTCGATCGCATCTACAACGAGAACCTGCCGGAAGAAGACCGCATACCTGCATGTGTTCGCGCATGCCCAACCGGGGCGCGGCATTTTGGCGATATTGGTGATCCTGACAGTGATGTGAGCAAGCTGGTTGCTGAACGTGAAGGCTATGATCTCATGCCGGATATGGGATACAAGCCGACCAATAAATATCTTCCGCCGCGACCCAAACGCAAAGGTGACGGAGCTGCGCGCAATGTCTTGTCTGAAACGTCCCAACGCTCGCAAACACCCGGTTCCGCAATGGATCGCTTGTTTGCCTGGGCCGATCAACAACTCTCGCGTTAGGTTCGTTTTGCGATAGGACAGAGCGAAATCAAATTCACGCCACCGGGGGGCGCGCCTTCGAATGCATCCAGCCTATTCCGTGATTTTCTTTACCACCGCTTCCGGGGCCGGATACGGGATGCTGACGCTGCTTGCGCTCGGTATCCTGTTTGGCTGGTTTCCGCGAGACATGACGTTTGGTCTTGTTACGTTCGGACTTGCGCTCGGGTTGATTACAGCCGGACTGATTTCCTCATCTGCGCACCTTGGACGACCGGAGCGTGCATGGCGGGCCTTTTCCCAATGGCGGACATCGTGGTTGTCGCGTGAGGGCGTTATGGCGGTTGCGACCTATGTTCCGTCGGGTTTGCTGGCCCTCTCCTGGATTTTTGCAGAAGAGGCCGGACAGACTGCGAATGGTCAGGAGAAGTTTTTGTCGGTGTTTGCCATCGCCGGAGCACTCGTCACCCTGTATTGCACGGGCATGATCTATGCGTCGTTGCGAACCATTCGCCACTGGAACCTTGGCATTGTGCCGATCAACTATGTGGTGTTCGGTCTCATGACAGGGGCTGTGCTGTTCAGTTTTATTCTGCATCTTTTCGGCTTGCGGTCGGATGGGTATAGCTGGATCACAGCTGTGCTCCTTGCGACAGGGTTGGCGTTGAAAGTGATCTACTGGATGAACGTTGACGCTGCGAAACCGATCAGCACAGCGGAAGATGCGACGGGACTTGGACACCTTGGCAAGGTGCGCCAGTTTGAAGTTGCCCACACTCAAAAGAATTTTGTCATGCGCGAAATGGGCTATGAGATTGCGCGCAAGCACGTACTGCGTCTGCGTAATCTTACCTATATTCTGGCGTTCGGCTTGCCGCTTGCCGGAACATTGCTCACGATCCTCGGGGGAACTGTTCTGTCGATCTTCGGGACGTTCTTTGCGCTCGTGACGATTGCGATCGGGATCTTCGTCGAACGGTGGCTCTTCTTTGCTGAAGCCGAGCATGTCGTGAATGTCTACTACGGGGCTGAAGCTGCCTGACTGTCCCCGTCTTGCACAGTAAGGGGAAAAATATGCGACACGGTGGACAAATTCTCGTTGACCAACTGGTGATCCAGGGGTGCGACGCGGTCTTTTGCGTGCCTGGTGAAAGCTATCTTGCTGCACTTGACGGATTGCACAACGCAACCAGCATCAAGACTGTGGTGTGCCGCCAGGAAGGCGGGGCCGCGATGATGGCTGAGGCGGATGGGAAACTCACTGGCCGACCTGGTGTATGTTTCGTGACACGCGGACCGGGAGCGACGAACGGCTCTATCGGCGTGCACATTGCCCGGCAGGACTCTACGCCAATGATCTACTTCGTGGGATTGCCGTCGCGCGACATGCAGGACCGCGAAGCATTCCAGGAATTTGATCTCGTGGGAATGTTTGACGCGCTTGCGAAGTGGAGCGCGGTGATCCCCGATACTGCGCGGATTCCGGAATATGTCAGCCGGGCTTTCCACACCGCTGTGTCCGGACGTCCCGGACCGGTGGTGCTCGGTTTGCCGGAGGATATGCTGAGTGCTGTTGCCGATGTTGCTGACAGTCGTTCCGCGCGCGCTGGTTTCTCAGCTCCGAGCCCAACCGACATGTCGGTGCTCCACGCAACGCTGGCGCGGTCGAAAAACCCGCTTGTGATTGTGGGGGGACCGGGATGGGATGAGGCGGTGCGCCAAAAGCTTGAGATATTCGCAAGCGCGTGGGATTTGCCGGTCGCTGCGTCCTTCCGGTGCCAGGACTACATGGACAATCGACACGTTTGCTACGTCGGGCATGTCGGTATCGGAATTGACGGGGCGTTGGCAGATGCCGTGCGCACTGCGGATGTGCTTGTTACAATTGGTGCACGCCTCGGAGAAATGACGACGAGCGGATATACGCTGGTTACGCCGCCGAACCCTGAGCAATTCCTGGTTCATGTGCATCCGGATGGCGATGAACTGGGGAGCGTTTACCGACCTGATCTGCCAGTCGTTGCCTCCGCATCATCGTTTCTTGATGCCGCGTTGCAACTGGAGCCGGTGCGTGAGCGTCCGTGGGCGGCAGCACGTTCCGGATTGCGGGACCGTTTTACTGCGTTTCGCGCGCCAGAGGCGACGCCCGGCGATGTGCGGATGGAAGATGTTGTTCTCACACTTGATGACATGCTGCCGGATACGGCGATCGTGGCAAATGGTGCGGGCAACTATACGGCGTGGGTGCATCGCTATCATCTCTATCGTTCATATCGCACGCAACTGGCACCGACTGCAGGAGCGATGGGGTATGGGGTTCCCGCTGCGGTTGCAGCGGCGATACGCAAACCCGAAGTACCGGTTGTCGCATTTGCAGGTGACGGATGCTTTTTGATGAACGGGCAGGAACTCGCCACCGCAGCGCAGTATGGTGTTCGTCTCCTGACGATCGTTGTGAACAACGGCATGTATGGCACGATCCGCATGCACCAGGAAAAGAACTACCCTGGTCGCGTCATGGGAACGAGTCTCTCCAATCCGGATTTTGTGCAGTATGCGCGCGCCTTCGGTGGTGATGGCGAAATTCTGCACGCTACAGAGGATATTCGCGCCGCGCTCACGCGTGGGCTTGCGAGCGATGTGCCGTATCTCATCGAAATTCAAATTGATCCGCAAGCTCTCACGCCGAAACAGACGCTGGATCAAATTGCCGGTATCGTTTGAACGATGGATGGCGTTAACCGGATTGGATGTTTCCGGTTAAGACTTCATTATGGTTAATCTTCCGCGGGAAATGACATTAACAACTTCTTATGTTAGGACTTGGTCAAGGATACAGAGCGCACCGAAAGAGACAAAATGACATCTCCCAGTCAATCAGAGACGAGAAGCTCGCGCATCACGCGCAGCGTTGCTCTGCTCTGTTTTGTCCTTGCAGGAGCGCTACTGATCATGTCGCTGGTTCAGGCTCGTAGCGCGGATGCCGGACACGCCCGTTACGGAATTCAACTCCCTGAAAGCCGGGTTTTGTCCGTTAAGAAGTCTGCTCAGAAAAGCGGGGCTGCCTCCCTTGGTGCTTTACTGACTGGACCAGTGACACGATAGATTTCAGCCTGTCCGTTAACCCGGGCAGGAACCGTTCAGACCAAGACTGCTGCAAAATGGGCCGCTGTTTCTTCTCCCGGAAACAGCGGCTTTTTTTGTTATGGGGTACAGTTGGTACTTGTATTCAGGAGATCGTATCAGGTTGCCGTGGGAGACGCAGCGGAGGAAGAAACAGGCTGACAACGGTCAAGATGCCGAACATGGCAGCAAGTGCGATTGGCATGCCGATCGTTCCAACCAAATCCATCAACCACCCTGTGACCGCTGATCCTCCGATGGCGCCCACGCCCCACATGATGCCGAATCCGGCGTTGGCTGCGACAAGTTGCGGGCCGCGCAAAGCCTCACCCACGATAGTCATCGCAAGCGTGTATATTCCGAATGACAAGGCTCCCCACAATGTGAGGTAGGCGTAGATGTAGGGCTGGTTCAAGTCAGTCAGAGGCAGCATGATGCTGCCAAAGAACGCGACGGTTGCGCACAATGTGAACAACGATCTGCGTGAGAACCGATCGGCCAGCCAGCCGATGGGATACTGAAAGACCAGATTGCCGATAATGAGTGTCGTGAGCAACAGTGCTGCATGGTCAACGGAGACACCTTTTTCGAGCGCATAAACTGGCCACAGCGTGAGAACAGCGCCGTCGAAAAATCCGAAAGCTGCAACACCGAGCAGCAATACGGGGATCAGTTTGAATGTGGACAGGAGTGCTCCGCTCTCGTGACTGGTCTCGTTTGGCATGTGTTTGCGAAAGATCAGCAATGGCGCGCCCATGATCAAAAGTATGACTGCGACGAGGAAAAACGGTTTCCAGCCGTCAAAGCCGAGCACACTGGTCAACCACGGTCCAACCGCAAAAACGCCTGCCAGAACAGACGTGTAAATACCGATGATCCGACCTCGAAGATGGTCAGGTGCAAGCTGGTTGATCCACGTTTCCGAGACGACGAACAGCATGCTTCCTGTAAATCCAATCGCAAAACGGAGAAAAAACCATGGCGCAATCGGATCAATCACCCCAAGAAGAATGATCGCGATCGCTGATCCGAGAAGCGCAATGATTGTGGCTTTCCATGCGGTGAACCAGTCAGCAAGAATTGGTGCTGCAAGAGAACCGGCCAAAATACCAAGCCCACTCATGGCGCTTTGAAGTCCGATGAGGCTCGAGGAAAATTCCTTGACCTTCAGATTGAATGCAACCGCCGGATAGACATAGCCGACCGTCAGGCTGTAAGCGGCCAGTACAGCGATCACTGCGATCAACGCACCCCATTTCGGAGACGTAGACTGGCTCTTCTCTGTGTTGGGTGTGGACATGGTTTAACCAAATCTGGGGTACGCAAGAGGGGCTTGCTTTTGCTGTGAGGTTTTCACAGGTCAATCGATGAACGCACGCAAGGCGATCAACCATGCGGTGATCGTGAGTGGGCTGAGAACTGTCGAAAGGAAAACCGCGGCAGACGCGATACGTGCTTCGCCACGATGTTCCAGGCAGAAGATGGCCAGTAGCACGCCGACCGGGGCACTGGACGCGATCACCAGGAAGACGAGATCTTCGCCCGTGAATCCGCAACTCCAAGCGAGTGCCAAAGTGATTGCAGGCGCGAGTATAAGCTTTGCCCAAACCGTGAGGTGCATGGCCACGCCCGTGAGGTGTTTACCACCGCCGCACAGACTGGCGCCCAGCGTGAAAAGCGCCACGGCGGCATATGTGCTGCCGATCATTTCAGTGGGAATGGCGAGCGTCGTTGGCAGTTTTAATTCGAAGCCACGGAATGTCAGTCCGATCAGAATGCCCCAGATCATAGGGCTCTTTGCGATCGCTCCAAGGGCTCCCGCAATGCCAGTTCGATCGCGCCCGAGGAAAACGTGACAGGCGAGAATGATGAGAAAGGTCTGGACGGCGACAATCACCGCCTGATGCAGCAGGTATTCGGGTGTAAAAACGAGTGTTGCGAGGGGGACGCCGTAGTTGCCGGTGTTCGGAAAGGCGAGCGCTATGGCAAAGATTGGCAATGTGTCCCGCGGGAGGCGGAGCGCGAGGCCCATGCCCCACCCCAGGGCCAGCAGAAGCACGAACTGCAGGAGCGTGAACCACGAAATCGGCCACGCAGCGATCAGGGGGAGTTCAGCCGTCGAGAGATAGTGAACGAAGAAGCAAGGCAGGACGATATTGAGCTGCAGGGATTTCAGCGTGTCGAGTGAGAGCGTCAAGCGGCTTTGTGCAATCCAGCCAACAGCAACTACAACCACAATTGGCATCGTGATGTTCAGCAGGATGTTGAGGAATAATTGCAATGCGGGTTCTGCTTGAGGGTGATGAGGTTACGCATTGCGAGCGCTATCATGCGCGCGAGAGGATGCCTATGGGAATGTTTCGTGTGATGTGTCCGCCTTACGCGGAGTTGTAGGATGCATCGAAGAAGTCACGTTCCAGACGTACGGCCTGTGTGAAGCGGTGTTCGACATTGGTACGTTGCGTGTCGTCCAGTTCGCTCCATGCCTTGTCGAGCTGTCCACGCAAATATGCGACAACGCCTTCAAACCCTTCGCCTGAGTGGAGTGTAATCCATTCATTGAACCAGAATGGCAGGCCGTCGTGCGGCGGAGCATAACGTTCGGCCCAGGACAGATAGCTCCACTCGGCGACGCAGAGGACAGCGAGCATATCTTCGTAACGGCCGGATTCACGTGCGCTGATCATGAGGTTCTGGAATGCGACCGTTGCTGGAGCAGCGTCCGGTTCACGTTCTTGCGACGTCATCTCAAGCGCGTCGAATGCACGTTGAAAGTAGTTGTTCTCCGGCCCGGTTACCAGGGCGAGGAACTGTGCTGCAGGCACGCTGTCCTGAAGTGTCGGTGCATGCGCGATGGCTGATGCAAGCAAGCGGACAAACTGGCCGATGAACTTGTAGTCCTGTGCGAGGTACCACTTCATCTTTGCGAGCGGCAGGGTCCCGTTCGCCAGCTCAGCACAGAAGGCATGATTGGTGGCTGCTTGCCAGTCGGCGTCGCATTTCGAGCGGAGATATTCAGTTGGTCGCATTTGGAGGACTTTGTGTTTGCGTGTTTTGGCAGCGACTTGGCTGAATATAGAAGATGCAGGACCCTCAGCCAGACGAGGCGAGGGTTCCGCATTGTTCGATGAACTCGTTCAGAACTTGATCTTGCCGCGCAGGTAGATCGTGGATGATGTGGAGCGGTCCGTGTCGATATCCGTGTCGCCCCCATTCTGTGAAATCGTCGGCAGAGTGTCGACGCCGATTTCGCCACCAATCGCAATTGTGACCTGATCAAACGATGCTTCGAGTTCGGCAGACAAATCTGCACCGAAGCCAATGTATCCGCTGGATGCCTTGGCGTGTGTTGTGCCGGTGATGGCCGCCGTGGAAATCTTGCCTGATGCTTGCCCCCCCTTGACGTAGGCATCCCCTTTCAGGACGAGCGCCAATCCAGTGGCATCGAAGTGACCCAGTGCGATGCGGGTTTCGCCCCATACACCCAATAGTCCAGCTGTATTGCTCACCGACGTGTCCTGTGACGCCATCGCGGTTGTGAGTTTGTCATCATAGGACGTGTGCTCGACGCCAGCCATAACGCCGAGTGCACATGAAGCACCTCCGTTCAGGCAGTCATAAGTCTCCCGACCAAGTCCCACCGTGGCGCGTGTCTTTCTGTAGTCGGTGGTACGGATGGCCGAAGATGCTCCATTGGTTTGCGTGTTGTTACCGTCTGCCCGTGTGACCTTGAGCGAGCCCCATGCGACAGTGCCTTCTCCGTCTGTTGAGAAATCACGTGCGGTGATGGTTGCGGCAAAGGTTGTTGCATCGAGCTTCACCTTGCCGTTCGCTGGAACAACGCTGAGTGTCGCGGTGTCCGGTGCCCAGACATTACCGGTGCCGATTGCGACATCAACGGATGTTTCCCACTCACCATTGCCAAGGGTTTCCAGACTGCCAAAGACGCGTGGAACACTACTCAACAACGTGTCCTCGACTGTTGTGTTCTTTGGTGCATTTTTCCGCCGTGGCAGATCGTTATCTGCGATCACAACGTCGTTCTTGCGCCGGCGACGTGGAGCAGGGCGTTGGGACGTGGCATCTGCAATATCGATGGTGTCGTCGTCAGATATGTCCGTTTTTTGTGTACCACCGGTTGTGTCTGGATCTGTTGCGCCGGATGCGATTTCATCCGGTGCGTTGCAGACGTTCTCGCAGCGTTCGAGCGAGACACGCAAACGACGCAAACGACTCTCGAGCCGATCGATTGTAGCATTGCGTGTTTCAATCAGACGGGTGAGCTTGCGGCGTTCGCGAACAAGCTCGGACTTTGCGTTTTTTGCTCCCTTGTGAGCACGGATGCTCTGGATCAGGCGCTGGCGATCCTTAACGGCCGCATCGCGTTCCTTGCGACGTGTTGTGCGGTCCTGCGTCAATGCGGCAATGCGCTTTGCAAACACTGTGCATCGCTTGCAGGCGGCTGTTGCGGGTTTCTCCGCATCGTCGTCGCTCACATTTGTTGCAGGCGATGTTGCACCACCATCGGCGATGTCTGTACCTGTTGGCGAGGACGTGTCTGCGGGCTTACCGGTGTTCGTTGTGTCGTCGGATTTGTCTTCGTTCGATGTGTCCGTGCCCGGTAGCCGTGCAATGTCCTTGCCGGCGTCGGTATCTTTGTTTTTGTCTGTCTCATCGCCGGTCGTGTCGTTTGCCGCGATCTTGCACTGGTTCTCACAACCTTGCAGGGCTTCACTGGCGGCTGCGATTTCGCGATCAAGACGACGGATATCCTGGCGAGCTCCATCAATATCCTGCGTCGCCTGACGCAAACGGGCATCCTGACGCTCTTTTGCCCGATCGAGTTGGCGTCGTTGTGTCTCAAGCGTGTCCAGACGCGTTTTCAGGGCCGCCTTGCGGGTGGTGTTTTCTTCCTGGAAGCGTTGCTGAATGAGCTGCGCCACGCGATTGCGTGTTTCACGACTGCGAACCGCTATGCGGCGATTCACAGTGCCTGCCGAGCGCGTGATGTTGCGTGCTGTCTCGACGCGTGCGGCAGCGATCGCGCGCTGGTTGCGCATCTGGTTCAATGCTTCGGCCTTGTCACGGCAGTCAGCGCATTTTGCACGGGTTGCAGCGACGCGGGTCGGTTTCACAACGAGCGCATCCGGGTTTTTCTCCTGAAACTCGGAGAGATCGAATTGCGGTTCTTCTGTTGTCTTGTCGTCGCAAGTTTCTGTGCACTGTTCGTAGGCCTTGATGGCGACTTCGAGCGATGGAATGGTTCCGGCCAGACCGGATTGCGCCTTGTTCTGCTGCGACAAGCTCTTGGCATAGCTCGTTATGTTATCGGTTGCCGTCTTGGTCAGGCGTGCTGTCTGGAACGCGTCACTGATCACGGATTTTGTGCGGGCTTCGCGTTTTTTATTGTCTTTCAGATCAAACCACCGCCGAACACCTGCGAGCACGCTCGTCCGGTTTCGCCGGATACGCCGTGTTGTTCCGGTGACGCGACCGGCAGTCTGCCGTGTTGTCTCGATTGCACCCTGTAATTTTTCGGCATCTGAACGGATGTCCGCCGCAAATTCTTTCATAGCGGTTGCTTTTGTGCGGCAATCCTTACAGGTCTTTGTGCCCGTATCGACACGACGGATCATAGACTGTGCGCGAGATAACGTTGCCGCTGGAGCCTCCGCAACGACCCGACATGCGGATTCACAGGCACGCAGTTCGTTGCGGCGGGTGCGGATCTGATCTTCAAGCGTCGAGAGACGTTTGCGGATCGCGTCGCGCGTGGCTTGAGAGCCCTCTACCGTCGTGCGAAGTTTGGTGCGTTCCGTGCGAATGGCGCGGGCCTCACCTTGCAGACCGTTCAGAAGGCTGCGTTGTGCCGTGTTAGAACGCGTGCTTCGGTTGTTACGCGCTTCGCGGATCGAGCGCGTGTTCAATGTCAGTGCGCGTTCGGCCTGCGTCAGACGTGCTTGATGGAGTTTAAGCTGCCCTTCGGCGACCGTCAGGCTGGCTTGTTCACTCTGTTGCAGCAGGATGAGTTGATCCACGGCGGCGCCGATGGTCTGGCACCGCTCACACTGCACGTTCACAGGTGTCGGTGTCTCGAATGTCAGATCCGGACGCGCGAGGGCGATTTCCGGTTCATCGGGTTGTGGTGCGTTGCAACGCGCGTCGCACTCGTCCAGCTCACGCCGACGTTGACGCGACAGGATCGAAAGCCGTGTGATAGTATCGGCGGTGCTGTCGAGCTGTTGCTCCAGCTTCTCACGTTGATCAAGAAGACGGATGATATCTGTCGACAAACGTTGTGAGCGTGCCGAGATTTGAGCGAGTTCACGCTTGGCACGTGCGACGTCGCCACTCTGGCGGAAATCTTCCATCAGGTCGGCGAGTTCACCAGCGTACCGAATGATGCTTTTGCGCCGTGCCTGGATCTGCTCCAGTGCAGGAGCAACACGTCCGAAACGGGTCTCGAGCGTTGTCCGTTGTGTTTGCAGAGTGCCAAGCTCGGTGTTCACTTCATTGACGAGCCGGGCCAGAGCACCGCAACGGGCACATTTTGCCTCCGCTTTGGCCACATTGATCCGAGCGGACGCGAGACGCAGGCCTGTATTGGCCGGATCCGGTTTTCCTGCAACGCAGAGTTCCTCGCAAGCACCAAGTGCGGCGCGCAAACGGCGACGCTCGTTGCCGAGGCGATCGCGCTCTGCGCTGGATTGCATGAGCTCGTCCTGAAGTTGACCTTCCCGTGTCAGCAGCCGTTGCCAACGACCATTCACGCTGACGATCTGCTCGCTGATGCGATCAAGTGTGCGATCCCGGCTATCTGTGTTGCTGCTTGCGTTGTTGAGGCG
>CALHAX010000050.1 GCA_937931785.1 uncultured Hyphomicrobiaceae bacterium
AAGTTGACGTTAACGTCAACATGCGAGACACACGACATGATGTAAGACGTTCGTGGATGGTCCTGCAAAACTGCAGGATTCGATAGAAGGAATGCCAGCATGTCGGCTCTTGTGTTTCTCCTGATCTTTGCAGCATCAGCATGTGCGCTTGCGATTTGGCGTGCTCCTCTCTGGGCATGGGGCGGGCTGCTTCTGGCGGCAACGCTTGCTGTTCTGGGAGGTGCGCTAACCGGGGATATGGGCGTACCGTCACTTGGGGTTGGCGGATTGCTGGCGCTTGTTCCCGCCATTGTGACCCTGGGGCTTTCCGTTCCGGGTATTCGTCGCGCTGTCATAATCAAACCTGCATTTACGATGGTGAAGAAGATCCTGCCTTCAGTCTCCGAGACAGAGCAGGCGGCGCTCGATGCCGGGACGGTCGGTTGGGACGCACAACTTTTTTCCGGAACACCGGACTGGGAGGAGCTGAAGGCCATCCCACCAATCGAATTGACGGATGAAGAGCAGGCATTCTTCGACGGCAAGACCGTCGAGTTGTGCAACATGATCGACGACTGGCAAGTGCGTCACGTGGAAAAGGAAATCCCGAAAGAGATCTGGGACTTCGTACGCAATAACGGTTTCCTCGGAATGCTTATTTCGAAGGAGCATGGCGGATTGGGCTTCTCCGCGCAGGCCCAGTCGATCATTCTGGGCCGCATCGCCTCCCGCTCACCAGACGTATCGACAATTGTGATGGTTCCAAATTCTCTTGGACCGGGTGAGTTGATTGAGAAGTACGGCACAGCGGAGCAAAAAGAACATTATCTCCCTCGTTTGGCGGACGGGACGGAAATTCCGGCATTTGGCCTGACCGGAACGCATTCGGGGTCTGACGCGGCAACAATGCGCGACGTTGGTGTTGTCTGCAAATACAACAGTGAAGAAGCGTTGGGTATCCGACTGAACTGGTCCAAGCGCTACATCTCGCTCGGACCAAAGGCTACAATCCTCGGATTGGCTTTCGAGGCGCAAGACCCGGACAACCTTCTTGGGCAGGGCGAAAACCTTGGCATCACGCTGGCGCTCATTCCGACCGACCACGAAGGTGTGCGTATCGGGGAGCGACATCTGCCAAGTGGTGCCGCATTCCCGAACGGCCCGAATTGGGGCGAAGACGTCATGATCCCGATCGAATGGGTCATTGGTGGGCGCGACAATGTTGGCAACGGCTGGCGCATGTTGATGGATTGCCTGTCGGCAGGTCGTGCGATTTCGTTGCCGGCGTCCGGCACCGCCGGTTCCAAGATGATGCTGCGTACCACGACAGCTTATGCCCAGATCCGCAAACAATTCGGTATTGCCATTGCGAAGATGGAAGGTGTTGAAGAACGTATTACACGGCTGGCTGAAGCCGCTTACGTTACTGAATCAGCGCGCGCGGTCACGGCGTCGATGGTGTCACGTGGAGAGAAACCGTCGGTAATCTCCGCACTTCTGAAGTATCAGGCAACAGAGTGGATGCGTCAGGCTGTCAACGACGCGATGGATGTGCACGGTGGCCGTGCCGTGATTGACGGGCCATCGAACTACCTCCAGTCTGCCTATCAGATGGTTCCGGTCGGGATCACCGTTGAAGGCGCCAATATTCTGACGCGGTCGCTGATCACCTTCTCCCAGGGCGCGCTGCGCGCACACCCTTACCTCTACAAGGAAGTGTCGGCTGCTCAGAACCCCAGCTACGCCGAAGGCCTGGAGCAATTCGACGATGCGTTTTGCGGGCATGTGTCCTTCACGGTTTCGAACATGTTCGGGGCCCTGTTCCATAACCTGACATTCGCACAGTTTGCCTCCGCTCCGAATGGCGCGCTGACGACATCACGTTGGTATCGAAAGCTGTCCCGCGCCAGCCGGAATTTTGCTCTTGTGGCCGACCTGACGGTGGCGTTGCTTGGTGGCGACCTCAAGCGCAAGCAGAAAATCACGGGGCGCTTGGCCGATGCGTTGAGTGAACTTTACATCCTCTCTTGCATCCTCAAACGTTACGCTGACGATGGGCGCCCGACAGAAGATCGCGTGATCGTGGAATACTGTGCACAGAACGCGCTCTATCGTTTCGAACGTGCCATGGCGAGCACCGTGGATAACTTCCCGATCGCGTGGGCCCGTGTCATCATGCGGACGCTCGTGTTCCCGCTCGGTGCGCGCTACAAGGCAGCGTCCGACCGGCACGGTCGTCAGGTCGCCAAGCTGGCATTGCAACCGGGTGAGGTGCGCGATCGGCTCACGCGGTTCGTCCACATTTCGAAAGATCCGAACGACGCTCTCGGAATTCTCGAATATGCACTGCCAATCGTTCTTGCTGCTGACGAGATCGGCAAGAAGATCGACAAGGCCGTTCGCAAAGGCATCATCGAACGCTTTCATGATCGTGACTGGATAACTGATGCGATTGAAGCCAACGTGATCACAGTCGACGAAGCGGCGACATACCGTGAGGCTGATGCATTGATAGAGAAAGTTGTTGCGGTTGACCATTTCGCCCCGGAAGAGGTGAAGCCGCATTACCGGACTGTTCGCAATTCCAACGAAAATACGCCCGCAGTCGCGGCCGCGGAGTAAATTATAATGACCAATGCAACTGGAACATCTGCCTCTGACAATCTTTCGCATCTCAAGGATTGGCGCTTCGAAATTGATTTTGAAGATATCGCCTGGGCGATCTTTGACCGGGAAGGCGAGAGTGCAAATACGCTTGGAACGCGTGCGATGGAGGAACTGGATGCCATCGTCACACGCATGGAGCAGGCAGCCGGCACAAAAGAAGCACGCGGTCTGGTGATTATGTCGGGCAAGCCGAAGAGTTTTATCTCAGGTGCCGACATTCGGGAATTCGACAGCTTCACGAACGAAGCGGATGTCATCACGGCCATAAAAACAGCAACAGCATTGCTGGACCGGCTTGAGGCGCTCAAGGTGCCGACAGTGGCAGCGATACACGGATATTGCCTCGGTGGCGGCATGGAACTCGCCATGGCCTGCGATTACCGTATTGCGGACAAGGACGATGGCACGCGGCTGGGGTTGCCTGAAGTGAAGCTCGGCATCTTCCCAGGGTTTCACGGTACTGTGCGTTCAATCCGGCTCGCTGGACCAATGAACGCCATGACCGCGATGTTGACCGGCAAGATGTATCGCTCGGGCGCAGCGCGAGGCATGGGGCTGGTTGATCAGTTGGTCGAAAGCCACCACAGTCTGCGTTGGGCGGCCCGACGTGCTGTCTTGAAAAAACGCAAATCGAAGGGCGCGTCACGCCTGCAACGGTTGATGACGAATTGGCCAGCCCGTGGGCTACTCGCAAGCCAGATGCGCGACAAGACAGCGGCCAAGGTGCGCGAAGATCATTATCCCGCACCGTTCGCACTGATCGATCTGTTCGAAAACTTCGGTGACGACGAACGCCGTATGAAACCCGCGGAAACTCAGGCGTTCGCCCCACTCATGGTCAGCGACACGGCAGGCAACCTGCGGCGGGTGTTTGCGTTGTCTGAGCGGATGAAAAATCTCGCGCCGAAAGATGGGTTCAAACCGCGCCGCGTTCACGTCATCGGTGCCGGCACAATGGGTGCGGATATTGCAGCGCATTGTGTCGCGAGCGGTATGGAAGTCAGCTTGCAAGACCTCTCTGAGGACGCACTGAAATCTGCCAAGGAACGTGCGAAAAAACATTTTAAGAAACGTCTGAAAAAGAAGGTTGCGGTCGATGCGGCAATGGCACGTCTCATCCTCGATAAGAATGGAGATCATGTTCCGCGCGCAGACGTGATCATCGAAGCGATTGTCGAAAAGCTGGAAATCAAGCAGAAAGTTTTTGCGGCCATTGAGCCACAACTGAAGCCGGGGGCCGTCATGGCCAGCAATACCTCGTCACTGCCGATCGAGGATATTGCCGAAGGCCTGAAAGACCCTGGTCGGCTGATCGGATTGCACTTCTTCAACCCGGTGCCGCAGTTGCCTTTGGTCGAAGTTGTCAAGAGCCCTGCCAGTCGTGATGAGGAGGTGAATCGTGGTTGCAGCTTCGTCACCGCCATCAGCAAGTTTCCGCTGATCACGAAAAGTACGCCGGGCTTTCTCGTGAACCGGGTGCTTGCGCCGTACATGATGAGCGCAATGGAGAAATTTGAATCCGGGGTCGAGCGTGAGAAAATTGATCAGGCCGCCAAGGAATTCGGAATGCCGGTCGGGCCTCTTGAGTTAGCGGATCAGGTTGGCCTCGACATCTGCATGCACGTCGCTGAAATTCTCGGTATCGAAGGTGGTGCCGGTGCAGGATCCAAGACAGCACGCCTCGTGTCCGCAGGTAAACTTGGCAAGAAATCCGGAGAAGGATTTTATATGTGGGAGAAGGGCAAGGCCAAGTCTGAAGACAAGACTTATGCCAAAGGCGAACTTGCAACCCTCGGTGAGGAACTCGTTCAGCCCCTGCTCGACGAATGCAAGGCCTGCCTCGCTGACAAGGTGGTGGATGACGCCGATCTGATTGATGCGGGTGTCATCTTCGGAACAGGCTTTGCTCCCTTCCGTGGTGGACCAATGCACTATCTTGCGTCGCGGGGAGACACTTCAAACGCTCACGCGGGTGCAAACCAGGCTGCAACCACCTCATAACCCGTCGTTTTCATTCAATCACTCAGTCGGAGCACGTCATGGCCGATCAAACTCTTCGCCGAATTGCCATCGTTGGTGGTGCGCGCATTCCGTTTTGCCGCTCGAATACGCTGTACTCGGATCTCACCAACCAGCAAATGATGACCACTGCATTACAGGGCGTTGTCGACAAATATGATCTGGGTGGCGTGATCATTGATGAAGTTGTTGGCGGTGCGGTCGTCACTCATTCCCGTGACTGGAACATTGCGCGGGAGTCTGTGGTCGGCACGACCCTCCATCCCAACACACCGGGCATCACGATGATGCAGGCTTGCGGTACCAGCTTGCAGGCAGCTATCGGAATCGGTGCAAAAATTGCCACGGGGTCAATCGAATGCGGCATCGCTTGCGGGGCCGACACGACCAGTGACGCCCCGATTGTGTTCTCCAAAAAACTCTCCAAACGTCTGATTGAAATCGGTAAAGCCAAGGGAACAGGCGCGAAAATCAGCCAGTTGAAGGGATTCTCTCCGGGTGAACTTGCGCCACAGCCACCAAGCAGGAATGAACCGCGCACAGGCTTGTCCATGGGCGAGCATTGCGAGTTGATGGCGCAGCGGTGGAAAATTCCGCGCGCTGAGCAAGACAAGCTGGCATTCGACAGCCACGTGCACGCGGAGCAAGCCTACAACAGTGGCTTCATGGATGACCTGATTGTTCCGTGCAATGGCGTTTACAAGGACAATAACATCCGCGAGGACATTAACCTCGACAAGCTGTCTGAACTGCGAACGGTGTTCGAACGCTCCGAGCGCGGTACACTGTCTGCTGCAAACTCAACGCCCCTGACAGACGGTGCATCGGCTGTTCTTCTGGCGTCGGAAGAATGGGCGGCGGAACGGGGACTGCCAGTGCTTGCATACATGACATATGCGCAGCACGCGGCCATCGACTATATTGCAGGGCGCGGATTGCTGATGGCCCCGACCATTGCTGTTTCCAAAATGCTCGATCGGGCCGGACTGACGCTACAGGATTTCGACTTCTACGAGATTCACGAGGCGTTCGCAGCGCAGGTTCTGTGCACCTTGAAGGCCTGGGAAGACCTCGACTACTGCAAGGAGGTGATTGGGCGTGATACAGTTCTTGGCTCTATTGATCGGTCGAAACTGAACGTGCGCGGATCAAGCCTGGCATGCGGACATCCGTTCGCTGCAACGGGCGGCCGCATTCTTGCAGGACTTGCCAAGACGCTGAGTGAGGAAGGGGGGCGCGGCCTGATTTCGGTTTGTACGGCTGGTGGCATGGGCGTCACCGCAATTCTCGAATCTGCAACGTCTGCGACGAAGCGCGTATCAGCGGATGATCGAGTATCTGAAGCAGCCTGACGGCGAAGTGCTCGCATGTTTGAACGTTGACCCGACCCGCTTTCGCGCTGTCGGCATCCGTATTCATGCGACTATTTCCCGTCCGTACGTGCACGAATGCGTTCGTCAACGCCGGCCTTCATTTTCCGCAACTCTTCCAGAGACTCGCGGATATCGCGCTGCTTTGCTTCGAGCTCGGCAATCGATTCCGCCATGCGTTCCTGGACAAAGTTCAGCTGGGTCAGCTGTGTGGAGTCGCTGTCATAAAGGTCAAGATATTCGCGAATGTCATCGAGTTTGTAGCCGACACGTTTGCCGCGCAAAATGAGGATCAACCGTGCGCGCTCTCGCCGTGAATAGACACGAGTTCCCCGCACACGAGTTGGCGTAATAAGGCCCTTTGCCTCATAGAAACGGATCGCACGCGTGGTGATGTCAAATTCGCTTGCAAGGTCGCCAATCGTGAAGGTTGCTGGCGTCGGAGCCTGATCCGAGTTGAGCCAGTTGTCATCCCTGTTGGATCGATCATCCATGTTCTGTGTGATGTCCTGTTGCCCCACGTGTATCGACCAACACACTTAGAACGGGCTGGCCTTCAGGCCAAGCCGCTCAATTCCAGTGGTGCCGATTTCCGGATGCGTGCCGCGAGAAGAAAATGACAATGCGCTAGGCTTGCGTGCCCTCTTCCTGCTTGAGTTCTTTCTTCGAGAGCTTTCCGATCATGGTCTTTGGCAACTCGTCGCGGAATTCAACTTCCGATGGCAGCTCGATTTTTGATATTTTTACTTTCAGGAACTCCAGCATTTCATCGACTGACGCGGTTTCTCCGGCCTTCATCTTGACGAATGCTTTCGGGGCTTCCCCACGATAATCGTCGGGGATTCCAATCACTGTCACTTCTTCGACGCCAGGATATGCATAAATCGCTTCTTCGATCCGGCGCGGATAAACGTTGTAACCGGAGCAGAGAATAAGGTCTTTGAGGCGATCAACGATAAAGGTGAAACCATCTTCGTCTGTGTGGCCAACATCGCCGGTGCGCAAATAATCTCCAATAAAGACATTCGCGGTTTCTTCCGGCTTCTGCCAATAGCCCTTCATGACCTGCGGACCCTTGATGCAGATTTCGCCATTTTCACCGATAGGCAACGGTCGGGTCGGGTCTTCCAGATCGCGAATGGAGATAATTGTACCAGGCAGGGGCTGGCCAATTGAGCCTTCCTTCGCAAGTCCTTCGACCGGGTTGAATGTTGCCCCTGGAGATGTTTCCGATAACCCGTAAGCTTCGATCAGACTGCACCCCGTCAACCGTTCGAATTCGCGTTTCACTTCGAGTGGCAACGGTGCGCCACCGGACAGGCATAGGCGCAGTGAGGATAGATCGTAGCCGCCGGCCTGGACTTTTGGATGATTCAACATGGCATTAAAGAGCGTTGGAACACCCGGCATGATTGTCGGACCGGTTTCTCTGATGAGTTTCAGCGCGCCTTCGAGTTCAAACCGCGGCATGATGATAATCTCGCAGCCAAGCGCCAGGCCGTAGTTCATGACACCTGTCATCGCGAAGACATGGAACAGGGGTAACACCCCCAGCATTTTCTCCTCACCTGGGCGCATGGTCGGGGACCAGGCCATGACCTGCTGCACGTTGGTGTCGAGGTTTGCGTGTGTCAGCATCGCGCCCTTGGGGGTGCCCGTCGTACCGCCGGTATATTGCAGAACGGCGAGGTCTTCGGTCGGATTGATCTGTGGTCGTTGCTGACCGGGTGCCCCGTCGAGAACATCGGATGCAATATGCAGTTGGTTGGCGATCGGAGACTTGGCAGGTTTCGAAAGTTCCTTGCCTTTGACCAGCTTGAACAAAGTCGATTTCAGGCCCGGGAGCAGTTTTGGGAAGTGACAGACAACGGCGCTCTTGAGTGAACCGCCCTGGATCAGGGCCTCCACCTTGTCGAACAGGATTTTCAGATCCAGCGTGATCATCAGGTCCGTCTGGCTGTCGGTGACCTGAAACTCCAGTTCCTCGATTGTGTAGAGAGGATTGTAATTTACTACCGTGCCGCCGGCACGCAAGATCGCGTAGTAGTAGATGATCGCCGTTGGACAGTTGGGTAAGAACAAGCCGACTTTGACGCCCTTCGCTACACCAAGGCTTTGCAACCCGTCTGTTGCGCGATCTACAAGTGCGCCGATTTCGGCATACGTCATTTTCTTGCCGAGGAAGTTTGTGCACGTCTGACGACCATATTTGGCGACGGACTCGTCCAGGATCTGCGTCAGTGGTCGCGGTTCAAACTGCTGATCCCACGCAATGCCATCCGGATAAGCCTGCAACCATGGCATCGCTATTGTGTCTGACATCCTTCGTCTCCCCCTGAAACCAACTTGTTTTGCTGCGCATATCGTAGATGTGAACTGTACGTTGCGAGACGTGCTTGTTCGTGTCTGGGTTTATAGAACGGAAAACCAGCGTAATCCTATAGTTCAGACGCGGGGCACTTGAATCCTGAACGTTGTGTCACTTTATATGTTCAGGACAAAAGATCGCTTCAAAAAACTACAGCGTGAATTGATCGTAAATACAACTCATGGCAGTTCCCATGATGGTAAATGTGGTACTAACGCTGATATGGTCGCAAGAAACCCCCAATTTGCGCGCTTTGCGTACGGTTGGTCCATTTGGTGCATTACCTGTGACCGGATGCCAGCGTGTTAGAATGGATTGTGATCACGGGTCGATGACTTGCCCTTGAAGAACAACTGCTTTAGCACACGGAAAAATGTTTGCGCCGCAACATGCGGGCAGGGAGTATGACTTATGAGCGACGTCGCACCGAAGATTATCGAGATCCTCAAAAAACACATGAAAGAGCCGCGCGACGACATCGGCCTTGAGACGAAACTGGAAGAGCTCGATATCGAGTCTCTCGACCTGGCCATGATCGTCTTCGACATCGAAGACAGCTTTGGTATCGAAATTCCATACAATGCCAACGAAGAAGTCGAAGACTTCAAGACTGTTGGTTCTGTCGTTGATCGCGTTTCCGCACTTGTGGATGCAGAAGGCACGCCTGCGACGGCTTGATCGCACGATACTGCGCGAAAGAGTGCTGTTCCCCCCCAGTCCCGGTCTCAGGCAACCGGGCGTTAGCGCTAGGCGAATACCATGACGAAATCTGATGCGGCCCGTCGCGTTGTCGTGACGGGCGTAGGTGCTGTTACGCCTCTTGGCATGAATGTCGCTGACAACTGGTCTGCCATGCAGGCTGGAACGTGTGCCATCGGGCCAATCGAGACATTCGATCAGGATGACTTGAAGATCAAGATTGCGGCTGAGATCAAGGATTTCAATCCGCGTGACTATCTTTCGAACAAGCTGATTCTGATTGCTGACCGCTACTCCCAGTTTGCCGGGATTGCGGCCAACGAGGCGTTGGCGGATGCAGGGCTTGAAAAACCGATCTCGGATGGCAACCGAGCTGCCGCGATTATCGGCAGTGGAGCCGGTGGTCTCAAGACGATGGATACCGCTTACCGGGATATGTACGAGCTCGGCAAGAAGGCCACACATCCGTTCACGCTCCTGCGTTTCATCGGTTCTTCTGCTGCATCTCATGTCGGTATCGAAGCTGGTATCAAGGGGCCGACGTTTGCGACGTGCAGTGCGTGTGCAACGGCAGCCCATGCCATTGGCATTCTGTACGACTACATCCGTCATGGGCTGGTGGACGTCGGTGTCGCCGGTGCGTCGGAAGCTGCCATCAACTACGGCTCGTTTCGGGCCTGGCAGGCGATGCATGTCCTGTCGCCGGACGGATGCTTCCCATTTTCCAAGAACCGCAATGGTACGACGCTCGGTGAAGGCGCAGGTATCCTGACGCTCGAGAGCCTGGAACACGCACAGGCGCGTGGGGCAAGAATTTATGCAGAGATGGTTGGCTTCGGCATGACCTCGGATGCGATGGATATGATCAACCCCGATACCGAAGGCCCTATGAACGCGATGAAGATCGCACTTGAGGACGCCGGATTGAGTGGGAGTGAAGTTGACTACCTCAACGCCCATGGTACAGCGACTGCGCTGAACGACAGCAACGAGACAAAAGCGATCCGGGGCGTGTTTGGCAAGCATGCGGACAACTTGTCGGTCTCGTCGACCAAGTCCATGCATGGTCATTTGCTTGGCTCTGGCGGGGCGGTCGAGGCGATCGCTTGCATCAAGGCGATCGAAAACAATTTCGTCCCACCAACGATCAATTTTCAAGATCCTGATCCCGAATGCGATCTTGATTATACGCCGAACGTGGGCAAGGCGCGTGAGGTCAACTATGCGATGTCGAATTCGTTTGCGTTTGGCGGCTTGAACGCGGTTACGATTTTCGGCCCCCCACCAGCCTGACGCTTATGCGCGATGCGCTCTCGCTGAAACAACAAAGGCCCGTCCATATGACGGGCCTTTGGATTGTTCGATCATTGCAATTGTATTCATCTACTCGTAGGGGCGGACATCGTCGGCCTTGATCTTGTAACCTGCCTCTGCCAAATCGGTCTTTGATGAGGTCGTACGCATCGTTCCTGTAACGTAAACCGGGTCATACAGACCGGTGAACTCTATCGCTTCATCCGTTTCGATGAACACCACCTGATTGCTGGCCGGGGCTGGGACATGAATGCAGGCCCCAACGTATGGAACGAGCAGGAATTGCTTGAGCTTGGTCGCCTCGAAATCAAGTGGCACCATGTAACCCGCAAGCCGAACCCGTTTGCCGTCGAGTTCTTTCACCACCGGCGCGATGTCCTGTTTGGGAATTTGCGACATCTGGGCGATGGCTTCTTCCTCGCTGTCCGGAATGCTTTGCTCGAACGGATCAGCTTCGCTTAACCATTGTTCGGTGGAATCCCCGAACTTTGGTTCTACCTGTCCTGTGACGGACGGTGTTTCAGAAACTTCTGGCTGAAGATTGACCCATTCGATGTCTTGTGCCGGGAGCACCGTTTCACTCTGGGCCTGGGCATTGAAGCCTGTCAGAGGCGTGAGAAAGACGGATGCTGCAACGATAAGTGTGAGCAGTTTCATGAAACCAAACTCCATTCAGTTTTGAACGGGCATGTCGTCAGCAAGGAACTGACAATAGGCACGGAGTACGGGAATTAATCCTGCCAGAAAACCACCCGCCACAATGGCCACGAGACTGTAGATCTCAAGAGATGTCGGCGGTTGAATGGCAATGTAGAGGCCATGGTGCTGTCGAGATAACCACGAACGAACTACAGAATAGCATACAGTTCGATTGTTCCCAAAATCACACCCGCGAGAGTAATGCGTGTGGCCTCGAACACCAAAAAGCCTGATTACGCACGGTTTGGCGTGCAGCATGTTTCCGTCACGCACATGTGCTGCGAGTTCCTTGGAGCATCGCCCCTGTTGCGCCAGTAATATGACAGCCTGAGGCATAACAAAAAAGGCCCGCCGTGATGGCGGGCCTTTGCATTCAGTATAGCAGGTTCGAACCTAGCGTTTCGAGAACTGGAAGCTCCGGCGGGCTTTGGCCTTACCGTATTTTTTCCGTTCCACGACGCGACTGTCACGTGTCAGGAACCCACCCTTTTTGAGCACGCCCCGAAGCTCTGGCTCATAATGCGTGAGGGCCTTCGAAATGCCGTGGCGAACGGCACCAGCCTGGCCTGAAAGACCGCCACCGGTTACCGTGCACATCACGTCATACTGATCAAGGCGATCGGCAGCAACGATTGGCTGTTTCAAGATCATCTGCAACACTGGACGCGCGAAGTATTTTTCAAACTCGCGCTTGTTCACGACAATCTTGCCACTGCCGGGTTTGATCCAGACGCGTGCGACAGCGTCCTTGCGTTTGCCGGTCGCGTAGGCACGTCCGTGCGCGTCAAGCTTCTGTTCGTAGACAGGTTGGGGCTCGCCATTTCCGGAAATGGGTGCGTCTGCTGCCGGTGCTTCGCCATCGGAAACGACGGGTGCTGCGGCCGCTGCAGTTGCGTTGCCAAGATCTTCAAAGGATTTGATTTCGTCAGCCATTGATTAGGCCTCCTGCCCTGCGGAAATTGTCCGCAGTCTGTTCTTGGGGTTCATCGCGCCGATGTCGATTTTCGTCGGGTTCTGCGCTTCATGCGGGTGTTCGCCACCCGTGTAGACTTTGAGGTGCTTGAACTGCGCACGCGAAAGTGGGCCGCCTGGCATCATGCGTTCGACGGCTTTGGAGATCACGCGCTCCGGGAACTTGCCATCAAGCAGCTGGTGCGCTTCGCGGCTCTTGATGCCGCCCGGGTACCCGGTGTGCCAGTAGTATGTCTTGTCCTTGCGCTTGTTGCCGGTGAAGACAACCTTGTCCGCATTGATGATGATGACGTGGTCGCCGCAATCGACATGAGGCGTGTAACCTGGTTTGTGCTTGCCACGCAGGCGGTCGGCGACAAGAACAGCCAGGCGACCGACGACAAGCCCTTCGGCGTCGATCAGGAGCCATTTCTTGTCGACCTCTTCGGCCTTCATTGAATAGGTCTTCATGGTGTTTTCCTCGGTGTCGGAGCACCAGAAACGGCACAGCCCGAACAAAAAGAAGCGGGGCACGCTGGTGCGGCCCCGGTTGATGGTGTTCTATGGCTGTTTTGTGCATGCGTCAACGGCGTTCAGCGCAATAAAAATCAACAAAAACAGTGCTTTATAAATTTGGTATTATTTTACCGCATTAGGTGGCAATGCGTACGTCGCCGTCGCGTGAGCGACGATGTCGTCGGATCCTGCTGACATCATGTTCACCTCGCCGACGGCCAGACGACGGCCCATCTTCAGAAGATTGACTTCAGCAATCATATCCGTCGGGGCGGGGCGACGCAGGAAGTTGATGTTTGCGCTTGTGGTTACCGCCAGAGGTACCCGACCGACCTGAGCAAGGATCGCCACATACATGGCGATATCCGCAAGCGTGAACATGGCTGGTCCCGAGATTGTACCGCCCGGCCGTATGAAGCGGTCATTGTAGTTCATGCGAATGCGTGCACCATTTATGCGTACGCTTTCGATTGTGAACAGCTTCTCGCCGGCATTGGCTTGCGGGAACACTTCGTCGATGTAGGCGGCGACTTCATCGCGCGTCATTTTCGGTGCGGGAATTGTGTCCACGTCATCCTCGTCGCAACTGCCCAAATCACAACATGCGTGATACAATGTCACTATCGACTTCACCAGAGCATGATGATGGCCTGAATGACTGACGCACTTCAAATGGAACGTCCCCTCTCCGGTGGAGCAGATGACCCTATTCTTCTGCGCGAGACGCAGGATCACATCACCACGCTGACTCTCAATCGCCCCAAGCAACGCAACAGCCTTTCGGAAGCGATGCTTGCGGAACTGACGGATGCGATTGTCGCTTGTGGAACCGACGCAGAAACGCGTGTTGTCGTGTTGGCTGCAAACGGGCCGGTGTTTTCCGCAGGGCACGACATCAAGGAATTAACCGAGCGTCGTACTGACGAAGATCGGGGGCAGGCCTATTTTACCGAAATCATGGGGGCGTGCGCGACACTCATGCAGGCCATTGTTGCATGTCCGAAGCCTGTCATTGCGGCGGTACACGCGACAGCCACTGCGGCCGGTTGCCAGCTTGTCGCAACGTGCGATCTTGCTGTTGCAGGAGAAAGCGCAGGCTTTTGTACGCCGGGCGTGCATATCGGTCTGTTTTGCTCCACGCCGATGGTGGCGCTGTCGCGCAACATCTCCCGCAAACACGCCATGGAAATGCTGCTGACCGGCGATACGGTGGATGCGGAAACGGCGCTCGCGTATGGCCTTGTCAACCGGGTTGTCTCCGATGGCGACGTTCTGAACGAAGCCTATGAACTTGCCGCCGTTATTGCGTCGAAAGCCTCCGCGACAGTGAGTACGGGCAAAGTGGCTTTTTATCGCCAACTCGAAATGCCGCTCCGGGAAGCCTACGAATTCACGGCTGACGTCATGGTGCGCAATATGCTCCATGTCGATGCGGAAGAGGGGATTGGCGCGTTCATTGAAAAACGCGCACCCAAATGGTCGGACGAGAGCTAAGCGCGCTGATGTCCCCCGTCTTATCCAATTCATCCAGCGATGAAACCTACGACGATATCGAGATCCGTAAAATTCTCTCCAGCACACGCACGATTGCAATGGTTGGAGCGAGTGCCAATACGGTGCGACCGAGTTATTTTGCGTACAAGTATCTGCTCGCCAAGGGGTATCGAATGATCCCTGTCAATCCGGGCATGGCGGGGAAAGAAATTTTGGGGCAGACCGTCTATGCGTCGTTGGCGGATATCCCCGAACCCGTTGATATGGTCGATATCTTTCGGTCATCGGACGCCGCATCACGGATCACTGAGGAAGCGATCGAGATCGGCGCAAAAACCGTGTGGATGCAACTGACCGTGTTCAATCCAAAGGCTGCAAAACTTGCCAGAGACGCAGGGCTGACGGTCATCATGAATCGCTGCCCGAAAATCGAGTATGGTCGCCTCTCAGGTGAAATCGGATGGATCGGGATCAACTCGGGTGTGATCACGTCGCGCCGCGGGAAGCTCATGAAGGGCTTCCAGCATCGCAAACTTGGGCGATGATTTCACCTCGTGTTCCGGGTGTCGGTGACCAGCTGACAGGACCTTAATGATCAGGCATCTGTTGAACCGAACGAGGTCCGACTTTATCTGACACCTCTTTCCATTCGCAATTGACATCCTCCCTTCATGTCGGCAGGAAATAATCGTATGAGCTGAAGTCGTGGAGTGTGGCGATCATGCCCTCTATTGCCCCGTTCTCCCATGCTGGATCATTCTGGCGTGGGAATATCCATACGCACTCGAATCTGTCGGATGGTCGGTTGACGCCCGATGACGTGACGCTCGCCTATCGCCAAGCCGGTTACGATTTCATGATGCTCTCGGATCATTTCGTCGAACGTTATGATTGGCCGGTTGCCGATACCCGGGCGATGCGAACCGATGGATTTACAACGATTATCGGCGCCGAAATCCATGCACCCAAAACGGCTGTTGGGGAACTCTGGCATGTTGTTGCTGCTGGATTGCCACTTGATTTTGCGCCCTGTGGGAAGAACGAGACCGGTCCGGAGTTGGCACAGCGGGCACGGGATGCAGGAGCGTATGTCGGGATTGCCCATCCGGCATGGTCGCAACTGACGATCGAGGATGGTCACAGCATTGATGCGGCTCACGCTGTAGAAATCTACAATCATGGATGTGCCGTCGAGAACGATCGCGGTGACGGATGGTATTTGCTCGACCAGATGCTGAATGATGGGAAGCGATTGCATGCCTTTGCGACAGATGATGCGCACTTCACTGACCACGATTTTGATGCGTTTGGTGGTTGGGTGCACGTCAAGTGTGAAAGCCTGGATCCGGATGTTTTGCTGGAGGCTTTGAAGGCTGGACACAACTACTCAAGCCAGGGCCCCCGGATCGATGATGTGTCGATCGATGGGACTGAGGTTCAGGTGAAATGTTCGCCGGTTGATGTTGTGACCATTGTCGGAGGAACGTCCCGGTCTGCCGTGCATCGTGGTCGGGCCGTGACGCATGCAACACTCGACCTCAGTGTCCTTGAGCGCGGCTGGTTACTGGAAAAGCCCAGTGCGTGGGTACGTGTTGTGGTGATCGATGCGTTCGGTAAAAAAGCCTGGACCAACCCGATCTGGCTTGATGAGATCTGAATGGTCGATTTTATCATTTTTGAATTGGGGCAGATGCGCCTCAATTGTGTGGTAATCTGAATTCGGATCACGAGGAGAAATGTACGATCTTTCATGCACTGTCATGCAAGGAGATCGTCTCATGACATCAGTTATCAAACATACCACAATCGCGGGTGTTGCGCTTGCTGCACTCTTGTTGGCAGGACCTGCGAACGCGGCGTCGATTGTGCCGGGTGCGCTCAATATCTTACAGGGTGCGTCTGACAACTCGTCTGCGAAACAGAACGTGCACTATCGTCGGCACAGACACTCACATCGCCAACGGCTGCATCGCGGGCCACGTTTTTATCCGCGTGCCCGTTTCCGCCGTCGTGCGCGTTTGCGCCGTAGATGTTTCAATCACTACCGGCCCGTGTACTATACGTATCGTTGTCATCGCATCCGTCGGAACGTCCGTCGTCGCTTTTACTAGGTGTTCCGTTCAAGGATTGAACATGCAGGTGTAATTCACGGATGGCAGGGGGCGGTTCAGATCGCTCCTTGCCATTCCTTTATGGCGTCGAGCGGCCAGAGCAACATGATCACGTTTAACGTCAGATTGTCCCGGATGATGAAGCCAACCAAAAGCTCTGCTGCAATCGCAAGGGTTATTGTGAGCCAGATCGGCAAGCGCATCGCCAACCAGAACCCCAGGACCATCGCACCAATGTCGCTGATGGAATTCAGTACACTGTCGCCAAAGTAATCCAGCGAGATCGTCGTTTCTCGATATCGATTGATAATGAGGGGCGTGTTCTCGAGGATTTCCCATGCGGCCTCAATGAGGACGGCCAGTGTGAGCTTCCATGTCGTTACGCCGCGCGGCCAAAGCCACGACAGGATCGCGAAGAAGATAAATCCGTGGATGATGTGCGACGGCGTGTACCAGTCGGTGATGTGCTGAGAGTTTTCTGCGCTTTGCACGATGCCGTGCCACAGCTTGATCGTGCCGCATTTGCAAATCGGAACACGGCCCATTGCCAGCAGGATGACACCGGTCATGATTGTGAGGAGTAGTGCAGGGCGCCAGTCGATGCGATCCGTGCGTGCAGTCTGAATGGACATGTGTTCCCCCGAAACGGCTTAAGCACCACTTTGAGGGTTATAGCTGTGACTCGCTGCTCTGGTCTAACCCCGACAAGGCGAGGCTACAACTTTACATGACCAGCTGTTGCCCTGTTTCGAACAGGCCATCCGGCGGCGATGAGAGTTGCGGAAATTCGCCCATCGCGCGCCGTACTCGAGTTTCGTGAAAGAGGTCCAGTCCCGAACAGCGGCTTGCACGGTTGCTCGCTTGTTAGCTGCCAACTTTGCGAAACCCGTATGTTCATGGCTGGCAAAACAGGTCTTGTTGCCGAGCTGGATCTTGGCATGGAGTCCGGTGAGCGTTTGTGCGTTTGCGGGAATACCAAGCGTGAGGGGGATCGTTGTGAATGCCAGCATGAGCACTGGCATATTGAGGTGTTGTGTCAACACATCTCGCTCCTGAATACTCAAGTATCTGCAACTTTGCGGATACAAATTTCAAGTGGTCGGAACGTAGAGAGGCTTTGTTAAGATGTGCTTAACCAAAGGTCGGAAGGGGTGATTCGTTTTGAATGTGCGAACTCACCCTCTCCGGTTCTGGGAGAGGGTGGTTTGCAGTCACGATTCTTCAGATCGTCTGGGGCAATCAATGCCGGCAGGGACGAGACATGACTTTGCAGGCCGTCTGTCCGTCCGACACCTTGGAGCAGGACCATTTTTTATGAATTGACGCGTGGAAGTCCTGCCATGCGCTGCCGTACTCGGCGCGAACCAGCCCTTTCCAGGAGCGGATGGCGACGGCGCGAGCTTGAGCCTCGGAACGCCATGCTCCGCTTTGTCCATTGTGCCAATGGTCGATCATGCAGACCTTGCCGTTGACGATCTTTGTTTTGTGAAGGCCCGCCAGCCCGCCAGCATCTGCCGGGGTTGCAGTGATGATGAATGAGGCGACAGCGGTTGCCGCTGCAGCAAGAACGAAGGTGCGCATAAAAATCTCCTCGCACGAATGATGTGTCGAGAAGTCTGCAAGCGCGGGGCCGCAATGGGGTGGGGCGTGTGTGAGCGGGTGAACTGTATGGTGTTAAAGTTAAAACCGTGGCGTGATGCGTTTCATCAAGGCGCGAGAGCGATAAGGTTCATCGGTTTGCTCACACCAGCCACACGTCTGTTGCGGCGTTTTTCATGCCTTACGCGTGGCTGATACCCCTGTTTGCGTGCCGTTGACCACATATCGCGTGTTACAAGGGCAGAGGTTTTTTCGTCCTTGTTGTGTTTCTCGAGTTTGGCAGCAAGGTTTGCTGCCGATCCGATCACTGTGTACTCAAGCCGATCTTCCGAGCCGAGGGTCGCGAAAACCACTGGACCTGATGCTGCTGCCACATTGATCTCCAATACCTTACCCAGTGCGTGTGCCTGATTTTCGCGACGCCAGCGCGTTGCCGCGCGCAATATATCTTCCAATGCAGACATGGCATCGCGCGCCGCCCGGTCGGATGCAGCAACGGCACCGAACGTGGCCATTACGCCATCGCCCATGAACTTGTCGACAACACCGCCATGCTTGGTGATCAGTGGGACGATCCTGTCGTGATAGCTCGTCAACATTGCCACGACCTCTTGCGGTGAGACCTGACTCGAGAAATGTGAAAAACCGCGGATGTCGACCATGATGATAGCTGCCTGCCGTTCGGTGGCGACGCCTGCCTTGAGTGTTTCACCCTGGTCTGTGATGGTTTCCGCAACGCCTTGGGAGAGGAATTTCTTCAACTCCTGAGTGTTGGATACCTCCGTGAGGGCACGCAACAGCATCTGCCGCGCACGCCAGATTGCGACTGTGAGAATGCCGGTGACCGTCAGGATGGAAAAAACCTTATCGAACTCTGCGCCACGCAAAATACGATCGCCGTTGTTGACGTAGATCGTGAAACTCTGCGTGATTGTCCCGTACGGGCTTTCGCTAATCGTCCACGCCACGAGCAGCAACCATCCGGCTGCAGCAAACAGTCCGGACAGCATGACGTAGCGCGGATCGAAACGTAGCGCCCTGAGTGCGACAAATGCGAAGAGATAGATAAAGGTCGGAACCTTGAGTGCGAACGCGGGGGGCTGATCGTACTGCACGTGAAAATACCACACGAGCCCAATGATCAGCGCCACGTCCAGGAAGATCGAGATGACCAGCAACCATGCCGGTGTAAATCCGCGATAGCTGGCATAGAGCCGCATCAGGGTGAACGTGGCGTAGCCGAGCAGTGCAAACGGGACGGGCTGATAGACCGACATCGGCGCATCAATCGGGCGAGGCGCCAGCGAAAACAAGGCAAGGAAGAGCATCGCGAAGAGAAGCTGCATCCAGCCAATCAGGCGTTCACTTTCAAGTTCCTGCGCGTTGACGGCATCCCGGACCCGCTCCGGCAGCGCGGTCGTTCTCAGGCTTCCACGCAACATCGTTCCGGTCCGTGCTGTGCGAACCTCTTTTTTTGCAGAGTCTGTCATGCCGTTTGCCCATGGGTCGGAGGTGCGTAGTCGTTGACGCGCGAACGATCGTCCACCGCCTCCTGCTGTCCGTCAGATCAAGTGGTCAAGCAGATGCAGCACCCTCGTTGCCGGAGCGTCGCGCTATATCCGCCTTGATGGAGATAGCATGGTCTTGCTCGGACTGAACTTCAATGAACAGACGTGTGATTTCAGGGTGCTTTGCCTTCACTGCCTTCTCAATTTCACTCACGATTCCTTCAACGGTGACAGACGTCATGTTGTCATGAAAATCGATACTGGCCACCATCAGGATATCTGCCGGACCGAGGTGCATGGACTTCAGTTCGTTGATATGACGGACTTCTTGATAGCGGCCGATGATCTGGCGCACGTCCCGACCCGTTTGAGGGCTTGCGGCCTCGCCGATCAGCAATCCCTTTGTTTCCTGCGCAAGGACCCATGCGGCCAGCGCAAGGATGATCCCGATGACGACGGATGCTGCGCCATCTGCCCATTCAAGCCCAAGCATGTGTGCGCCGAATATCCCGATGAACGCGACCATCAAGCCGAGCATCGCAGCCGTGTCTTCGAACAGCACTGTGAAGAGGGCAGGGTCCTTGGAATGCCGCACGGCCTCGAACAGTCCGCGATCACCACGCGTCTTGTTGAATTCCTTGTAGGCGATCCACCAGGCCACGCCTTCGAAGATCATTGCAAGACCAAGCACGAGGTAGTTGATCGTCGGAGAGGACATTGGATGAGGGTGCAGGAGCTTCTGAACGCCCTCGTAGATCGAAATACCGGATCCGATCGCAAAGATCAGGATCGCAACGACGAAGGCCCAGAAATACAGTTCCATGCCATAACCAAAGGGATGTTGCTCGTCGGGCTCGCGGGCAGCGCGTTTGAGTCCGAACAACAACAGACACTGGTTACCTGTGTCGACCACTGAGTGAATGGCTTCCGATAGCATGGCCGACGATCCGGTATATGCTGCTGCTGCAAATTTGCTGATCGCAATCAGGCCATTGCCGATCAAAGCGGCATAGATCACTTTTTTCGAACCTGAAGCCATGTGTTACTTCCCGAAAACGTGTTTGCGATGTGAATGTGGCGTGGTGCCCATTCATGTCCTAGTCATCCACGCGAGGCCATACCACACCCCAAAGTGCAATGCCTATACGGTCGTAAACGGACCGTGTGCGAAGGAGATCATGCAATGAATGTACTCGTGAAGGTGGCGATCACTGCGGCGGCCATTATGGGGTCGAGCCTGGCCTACGCCGGCGAGGTCGAGATTATCGACGTCAAGGCGCGTGCGAATGCTGTTGGAACCTATGCGTTTGATGTGACACTGAAACACGGAGATACTGGCTGGGAGCATTACGCGAATGCATGGGATGTGGTGACGCCTGATGGCACTGTGCTTGGGACGCGTAAATTGCTGCATCCCCACGTCGACGAACAACCGTTTACGCGATCCTTGAGTGCGATCAAGGTCCCTGCCGGGGTCACATCTGTGATCATACGTGCTTATGACAAGGTGCATGGGCTGTCCGACAAGACGTTTGAAGTGAAGTTGCCTAGACGAGAAGCTGCGGTGAAGTCCGCGCCCGAGATCAAAAAGGTCGTAGCCCCCACGAAGCGCAAAGCTGCCAAACGCAAGAAGATACGACGCGGTTCGTACTGACCGGTCGCCGACTTGTTTCCGTCACATGAAACGTCCGTTGCATTGGGAGACTGACGGGATCACGTTTCTGTGAATGATGGAGCTCATTTTTGAGCTGGAGTGAAGGTGAGGCGCGCGCGCATCAATGTGCAGCGTTGGTGGTTTTTGTGTCGTGGCAGGCGTTGTTCCACCTTACCTGATGACACTATGCTCGCGTACGATATCTGCGCCCGACACCGCCTGAACGATTGTTGCCGCGAATTTGCATAAGGTTCCGTTTTTTTGAGTATAATTGGAGCAACAACTCTGAAATTATAGCGTGTCAGGATGCTGGTTGTCCGGGGAATTTAAATTTCAATAGCTGCATACAGATCGAACAAAAGCTGTGAAACGAAGGCATCTCATAACTCCTGTGATTCTTGCTGCTCTCGTGAGTGGATGCGCGACGTTCGCGCATGTCTCTGTCCCTGATAAGCACGCGGCGCATGCGCAGGTGTCTGGATTTAAAGATGTTCGCATCGATGGGGATGCACCGGCAAGTGCCGTTCGCAAACTTCTTGGCCCTGAACTCGTCAAGCTTGGGAACCGACTGCGCGCACGCAGTGGAAACGGTATTCCGGATGTGAATTTTCTCGCAATTTCCGGGGGCGCTCAGGATGGGGCATACGGCGCAGGCATTGTCGTCGGCTGGACTGAAAACGGAACCATCCCGTCATTTGATTTGGTCACTGGTGTCAGTGCCGGTGCACTCGTTGCTCCGTTCGCGTTCGCCGGACCGGAATTCGCTGACGAACTGCAAGATGTGTTCACACGCGCTTTGCCCACGCAAGGTCAGGGGGTTGACGGGTTCACATCGTTTCTGTCGGGTGGGGCCGTCGCCAACGGTCCAACTGTGATGCGACTGCTCGAACGTCACATCGACGACAAGATTCTGGACGCAATCGCATCGGAACGTAGCAAGGGACGTTTGCTTTTAATCGGAACGACCAACATTGAGACACAGCGTGCTGTGTACTGGGATATGGGGCGCATTGCCCAGAGCAAGCGGCCAGATCGGGGAGATCTGTTTCGTAAAGTGCTTCTGGCGTCCGCATCTGTGCCAGGTATTTTTGACCCCGTCGTCATTAAGGTCGAGGCCAATGGCACGACTTATGATGAAGTTCATGTTGACGGAGGCACTACGCGCGGTGTGTTTCTCGCGCCATTGGGTTTTTCTGCATCCACAACTGATTCTGTTGTCGGAACGCCTCTGAAACGCAACCTCTACATCATCCGAAACGGGAAAGTGACACCCGAACGCGCTCCAATCTCAGGGACAACACTTAGCCTTGTGGGGCGGGCTGTCACCACGTTGATCAAGTATCGGGGAAATGGCGATCTTTATCGTCTCTACGCCCGGGCGATCCGCGATCGCATCGACTACAATCTTGCGTTCATCCCGCCAAGCTACGCTTCGAATACCAAGAACGAGTTCGATATAGAGTATTTGCGTGAACTGTTTGCTTTTGGGCGGGATTGGGGATTGCGTGGTTATCCCTGGCACAAGCTCCCACCGGGTTTTGATCCGAACGATCGAGACGACCTGACTGGCGAGGTAACGAATTAGTCGCGCGCGAGCCGCTTGAACACAGGTCAGAGCGGCGCTTGCAGATAACCGCAGCGCCCTGACGTTTTATCGTCAGGGCGCTGCGCGTTGATGCTCCAATGGATTGGAATTCAATGGATTACTGCAGTGTCATCGCCGCAACGCCAACGGCGAGGTTGAGGCCCGACTGGCCCTGAATGCTGAGAGGCTGCAGTGAAATGGAGTTTTGCGAGCCACCAACGAGGATTTTTGCGCCGCCGCCAATTCCAATGGATGCGTCAGCTGTTGCACCGGTGTAGGTACCTGCAAGCATACCGCCAACGATGTCTTGTGATGTTGAAAATACGGACCATACAATAACTGTTGTTCCAGTAATGCCAACATCCACGCCGATTTTCGTGACCTTCGCCTCATAGTTTTCCTGAGGTGCTGTGTCACCTGGAGCGAATGTACAGTCATACGATTTGGTGGACCCAAGTATCAATCCAACACCTTCGCCTCCCGTACACGTCAGCGTGCCAATAGATACCGCAGTTTGCGCCTGAGTTCCCGTGATGAGAAACAGGCTGAACGTCATTGCTGCCAAAGCGGCCATCGATCTTTGCATTTTAATGCTCCAAATTCATTGCAACGGCATGCATCATGCAGCCGAGGTCTTATCGCACGCGCCCCACTCAGTATGGTCGCGACCGGAGATCGCGACGGCACCTGATCATGTGTGAATGCGTGCTCGTCTCATCCAGCGGTATGTTAGCAGACACCATGGCTTGTAAGGCCTGAAGTTTAATTTGTACGCTGGCCGCTGGCATCAATACTCTTGCTCTTGTTTGCGGATCACGCAGTTGCGAACGCGTGATTCCGGAGGACGAAGGGTACTGAATCTGTCCTTCAGTTCATAAACCCTCCACTCTGCATATACAAAACAGGTTTCTCCCTGAGACGACAAGAAGCTTGTTGAGCCACGCTTGAGCAGAGTGCGGCGACATGCCGAACAATTCGCACATCTTGATTATCCCGGTAAGTGAAATTTCACGGAATATAAATTTATCATCAAGAACAAATGGAAGCATCGTGTTGTCGTCGGATCTGGATTGTATCTATCGACCATCAATGCTGAGCCTCAACCGCAAACCGGAAAAACTCGTGTCGACGGCTCCCGGTGCGGAGAGCGCAGGAGATGCAAAGTATCCAGAATCCAATTGTACCCCACCGTTGTCGAGAGAGGGGGACGTGCCGCTGTTGGACAAATTTTCAGTATCTGCACTCAGATCGAGAAAAGGTTCGTAAGCGTTCTGCTCCAATCCTTGTTGCCACTTGAACTCTTCAGCTTGCGCTACAGATGCAGCACTAACGAGCCCAATCAGGAAACCCAGTCGCAGCAATTTGGATGTCATGTCGGACTCCTTCATGTGTCATAGCGTCAGGAATTGCGGTGAGATGAAAAGCACGAAACACGAACTGCACACGACAACAACGATTACACAGGATCGAGAAAAATCCGCGATAAACTATGGTCACTAATCAGTGACCTTCCCAGATGTGCGCATAATTCCTACGGAAAATTGTCACGCCGTTTCACGTGTCAGTTCGAACTCAAGTGCATCTAATGCCAGAGACTTCAACGCCCTCGGTTGGACATGACTGCTGCTGGGTGTAGAGCGGGTAAGATATCAAACTAGGATTCTGCCGGGAGCCGCCCTATGACCAAACCATTCGAGCGCCATCGCCAAGCATGGACGACGGACGAAATTCAGAAGCTGCATGCGTTGGCGACAAAGGGTGTGAGTTTGAAAGCGATCAGTAAATCCCTGACGCGGACAGAGGACTCGATCAAGGCGCGTGCAAAACTGGACAAACTGAAAATTGCAAAAAAGCGCTAGCAGGCTGAACGCCGAATGGTTGTTATCCGCGTTCTCGCGACCGTGTGCTGCTCCGCAACTCAAAGCGCAACCAGATTGCGCACGCCATCTGCAACGAACTGGACGGCAAGTGCGGCCAGGATCACCCCGAGCAGGCGTGAGAGTACTGTTCGGCCTGTGACTCCCAGAAGTTTGTCGATTGGCGTTGCGAGCAGAAACGCAATGACGCACGTCAGACAGACGGCAAACGCGATCCCGATTAACGCGCCAAGGCCGACCATGTTGCCCTCCATACGGGCAGCGAGGAGAATACAGGCTGCAATCGCGCCGGGGCCTGCCATCAACGGAATGGCCAACGGAAATGCTGCGATATTTCGGATGTCATCTTTGCTCATGGCTGTGTCGGCGGTGGCTGTTTTGCGTGGTTGACGCCGTTCGAACAGCATTTCGAAAGCCATGAAGAACAGCAGCAATCCCCCGGCGACACGGAACGCCGGGAGTGAAATACCGAGCGCCCCGAGGAGCGATGCCCCGAATAGCGTGGCCGCAGCCAGGATCGCAAACGCGATTGTGGCTGACAAAATAGCGATATGACGCCGGGCTGCCGCATCCGCACCGGGTGTCAGGCTGAGAAAAATGGGGACAAGTCCAAGCGGATCGACCACCACAAGAAGCGTGGTGAGAGCGGAAATCAGCAGGTCCATTTCGGGCATGGTGTGGTCTTTCGGACGAATTGGCTTGGGGTACGTGTCGTATATGTCGGAAAAGCATTTGAAAACAATGGCTTCCGAGCAAATATTGGATCGCTTATCCCGGGTGTGACATAGAACCCGGCACAACTCAAACCAGAGCGGCAGAACTGGTGTTCCGGAGCTGAATCGTCTAGTCTTTGCCGCAGATACAACACGTGACTCGACGCGGCGCTTGCTGCTGCCTCGACATCCTTTCAAGGTTCATAGACATCGTGGCTGATAACGACGCGCCGGAAAGCGGCGGAGACGAAGGTTCGTCCGATATTCGTCCCATCCTGATCGTGGATGAAATGAAGAGTTCCTACCTCGATTACGCCATGAGCGTGATCGTGAGCCGGGCCCTTCCGGATGTACGCGATGGACTCAAGCCGGTGCACCGCCGCATTCTCTATACGATGAATGAAATGGGCCTGGCCTTCAACAAGCCCTACAAGAAATCGGCCCGCGTTGTCGGTGACGTCATGGGTAAACTGCACCCACACGGTGACAGCGCGATCTATGACTCGCTTGTGCGTATGGCGCAGGATTTCTCTCTTCGTCTGCCGCTCGTGGATGGACAAGGCAACTTCGGCTCCGTGGATGGTGATCCGGCAGCGGCCATGCGCTATACGGAGTGTCGCCTGAAGAAGGTGGCGCATTCCATTCTCGAAGATATCGAGAAGGATACCGTCGATTTCCGTGAGAACTACGACGGCTCGGAAACTGAACCGACAGTTCTTCCGGCACGCTTCCCGAACCTTCTGGTTAATGGCGCGGGCGGCATTGCCGTTGGCATGGCGACCAATATTCCTCCACACAATCTGGAGGAAGTGATCGACGCCTGCATCGCGCATCTCGACAATCCGGAAATCGATATCGAAGCTTTGAGCGAAATCGTAACGGGGCCAGACTTCCCGACTGGCGGCACGATCCTTGGCAAAACCGGTATTCGCGGCGCTTATCACAAAGGGCGCGGTTCTGTCGTCATGCGCGCCAAGGTGCATACTGAACAGATCAAGAAAGACCGCGAAGCCCTTATCGTCACCGAGATCCCGTATCAGGTGAACAAGAAAGTCCTGATCGACAAGATTGCTGAAAACGTGCGCGACAAGCGTATCGAAGGCATCACCAACATCTGGGATGAGTCCAGCCGAGAAGGCATGCGTGTCGTCATCCAGTTGAAACGTGACGCCGTGCCGGATGTCGTGCTCAACCAGCTCTATCGCTATACGCAACTGCAGAGCTCGTTCGGCTGCAATATGGTGGCGCTGAATGGTGGTCGTCCTGAGGTGTTGAATCTCAAGGACTTCATCACCGCGTTCAACGTGTTCCGCGAGGAAGTTGTCTCGCGTCGCACGAAATTCCTGCTGCGCAAGGCGCGTGAGCGGGCGCATGTCTTGGTTGGACTGGCGATCGCGGTTGCGAACATTGATGAGGTCATTGCACTGATCCGTAATGCACCGAACCCGCAAACAGCGCGCGAACAACTGATGGAGCGGCATTGGCCGGCACACGACATTGCGCCGTTGATTGAACTCATTGCTGATCCTCGCCACATGGTTGCGGAAGACAACACGTATGTGCTTTCGGAAGAGCAGGCCCGCGCAATCCTTGATCTGCGCCTGCAACGCCTGACCGCGCTTGGTCGCGATGAGATTGGTGACGAACTCAAGAAACTGGCGGAAGAAATCAAGGATTACCTCGCCATCCTTGCCTCACGTGAACGCATTGTCAGCATTATCAAGGGCGAACTGAAAGATATCCGCGAACAGTTTGGCACGCCACGCAAGACGGAAATCGTCGAGTTTGATGGCGAGATGGATGATGAAGACCTTATCCAGCGCGAAGATATGGTCGTGACCGTATCTCATGCCGGTTACATCAAGCGTGTGCCCCTCGATACGTACCGGGCGCAACGGCGTGGTGGCAAAGGTCGTGGCGGCATGCAGACAAAGGACGAGGATTTTGTAACGAAACTCTTCGTCTCGAACACGCACACGCCAATCTTGTTTTTCTCCTCGCGCGGCATTTGCTACAAGCTGAAGGTCTGGCGCTTGCCGATTGGTACGCCGCAATCAAAAGGCAAGGCCCTGGTCAATATTCTCCCGCTGCGGGAAGACGAACGCATCACGACCATCATGCCGTTGCCGGAGGACGAGGAAAGTTGGGCGAACCTCAATGTCATGTTCTCAACGGTTTCGGGTAGTGTGCGTCGGAACGATTTATCTGATTTCACGTCTATCAACCGCAACGGCAAGATTGCCATGAAGCTGGATGAGGGTGATCAGATTCTGGGCGTTGATATTTGCACCGAGGATGATGACGTGCTGCTTGTGACAGCGCAGGGACAGGCCATGCGGTTCCGCGCGGCAGACGTGCGCCTGTTCGCCAGTCGCAACTCGACAGGTGTGCGTGGTGTGCGTCTTGCCGAGGGTGACAAGGGAATTTCCATGGCGATCCTGCGCCATGTCGATGCCGACCCGAGCGAACGCGCGGCTTACATCAAACAGGCCGGTGCGATGCGCCGCGCATCTGGTGACGAAGATGCCGAGGTCGAATTGGACGGTGAAGAGGACGCGATTGCCGGAGATCTCTCACCTGAACGCTATGCTGAACTGTCCGCCAACGAGCAGTTTGTTCTCACGCTTTCCGAAAACGGTTACGGCAAACGCTCATCCGCGTACGAATATCGTGTTGCGGGCCGTGGTGGCAAAGGCATCGTGGGCATGGTCGTGAACGATCGCAATGGCCCCTTGGTTGCAAGTTTCCCTGTGGAAGACGCCGACCAGATCATGCTTGTGACTGATGCAGGCAAACTCATTCGTACACCAATCGGCGACGTCCGCATCGCCGGCCGTAACACCCAGGGCGTTCGTGTCTTTAATACGGCCGATGACGAGAAGGTTGTCAGCGTCGAGCATATCCCTGACGACGGGGAAGATGCGAATGATGTTGATGATGGCAACGCGTCGGAGGGTGGCGCAGTACGTGATGCTGGCGATGATCCGGCATAAGCAGATTGGATCTACGACTGTGCCTGATCAAGGATTTTAATGGGGTGACACGTTGAAATGCTTTGTGGGTGCTACGTCAAAGATTGGTAGAGATCAGCACGCTCTCCGTTCTCGGCAGTCTCCAGCAGTTCAGGGTAATGACCTCGTGTAATTCAAAACGCTGACTAGGTGTATGCGTAGGGTCTTCGCACCAAAAATTCTCAGTGATCTAATGCTTGTGCGAAAGTCGTTCCGCAATGTTTCATTGCGAACTATTGCGAGAAATAGGTTGTGTGTTATAGGTTTGCGCAAAACATGAGCAAATAAAATATTTTGATATTTTAAACAGACGAAATCGACGAAGTATAGCCGCAGTATTGCTCTGTCAGTAGGCGGGGTGACATGGCAAGTATGAATGCGTGAAATGCGGATGAAGAACGCCGCAAGAAGAAGGTGCGATCAGGCCCGTCTGGTTCCTGCATAAAATGCGCTCATGACGAAACCTGCTGTCAACGCCGCTCGAAAAATGACCCGTCCCACTGGCTGAATTCTGAGCCGGATGTCTTGTCGCGGATCATCATCCCACCTGAAGCTGCAGAGCGGAGCGACGGAGCGCAGCTGAATGATCCCGGTCTGACCTGTTTGTTGCGCTGAGGCGGCGTCAGTGCTGCCCAATCGGTCCATCACGCCTCGAAATGTGCGCGCAGAGTATGAGCAATCACGAAAATGAGAGGTCTTGTGATCCGCGTCACATCCGGGCGGATCAGGCTCCCCTATCACTGGTCTCACGAACAGAGACACAGACACACACCCGAGGGG
>CALHAX010000051.1 GCA_937931785.1 uncultured Hyphomicrobiaceae bacterium
TTTGGCAAGGACCTTGTCGTTCAGCACGGTTTCACGACGAACCTGAAAGGCATCGACTGGTTGCAACGTCATTTCCCGGATCATCGCGTACATACTGTCAATTTTCCGGGTGATCCATATCCGATCCACATTGATGCGACGTTCACACCGCTCCGTCCCGGCCTGATCCTGAACAATCCGGAACGCCGCCTGCCAGAGGATCAACGGGGCCTTTTCGAGAAAAATGGTTGGGAAATTGTCGATGCAGCGCGTCCGGCTCACAACGCCCCGCCACCGCTCTGCTATTCCTCCGTTTGGTTGTCGATGAACGTGCTCATGGTTGACGAGAAGACCGTGTGCTGCGAAGCCAGTGAAGTGAACCAGCTCGAACAGTTCGACAAGCTTGGCTTCGAAGTGCTGCCTGTGCCGTTCCGTGACGCCTACGCATTTGGTGGTGCGTTGCACTGTGCAACGACGGATGTTTATCGCGAAGGCGTTTGTCAGGACTATTTCCCCAAGCAATAGGTTGAGAGTGTCGAGGAAAGGCATGGATCTGTCCTCTGTGTATTCCTCGGCAACCGCATCGCAAAGGAAACACCATGCGGACGTCCCGTCTTCTTCATGTCGTTGAAGCTCACGCGGAAGGGGAGCCAGGGCGTGTGATTGTTGGGGGGATGCCACCTCTCAAAGGCTCAAGCGTGTTCGAGCAGATGCAGCATATGGCAAGCCATCATGATGATATCAGATTGATGATGCTGCGCGAACCGCGTGGGCACCCTGCTCTGTGTTGCAACGTGATTGTTCCACCCAATCATCCTGATGCTGACGCAGGCTTCATTATCATGGAGCAAACAGAGTACGCGCCAATGTCCGGATCGAATACGATCTGTGTGGTGACCGTGCTTCTGGAAACCGGCATCCTGCCCATGACGGAACCGGTAACCGAACTTAAACTTGAAACACCGGCCGGGCTCATCAAAGTGCGCGCGGACTGTCAGGATGGTAAAGTCACACGTGTTACGTTCGAGAACGTTCCGGCTTTTGCTGTGCATCTCGATCAAACCATTGATGTGCCGGGCTATGGGGCCGTTACCGTGAACGTGGCGTGGGGCGGCATGTTCTTTGTTATTGGTGAGGCCGCACAATTCGGGATCGAAATCACACCCGAAAGTGGCGCGGACATTGTTCGAGCTTGCGAAGCGATGCGCCATGCTGCTGCTGAACAACTCCCAGTTTCGCATCCGGAAAATCCCGAGCTTCAAGGCCCGACAATATCGCAGCTCACGGGGCCTGCGCCCGAAGGCGCGGATGCTCAGAACGCCGTTAGCGTTTCAACTGGCGCGTTCAATCCTGACAATCCCAATGCCCTGACCGGTATTCTGGATCGTTCCCCATGCGGCACTGGAACGTGCGCGCGGATGGCCATTCTACATGCGCAAGGGCACCTGAAGACAGGTGTTGATTTCGTCAACGCTGGTCCCATGGGTACCACTTTCACGGGCCGTATCATCGACACAACAAGGGTTGGCCCTCACGATGCGGTTGTGCCGACGCTATCCGGACAAGGCTGGATCTACGGCACGGCTCAGTACATGCGCGATCCCACAGATCCTTTTCCCGATGGCTACAAGATCGGGGACATTTGGGGTGCATGATACACATTCCGGCGGATCGATTTGCTTCTGATTTTGCGGCATGCCCTGTGCTGAGCGTCCGGTTTTGGGTTCTGTGGAGCCTGCTTTGGGTCGCGAAAAACAGATTGCAGCTCATCACCGCGTCGTGGTTAACGCCCCTCCAATTTCTTTCCATTAGATTTGGCTAAACCTGGGGGCGGGTTGATTTGCGTCATGCGCACCCCATTTGTCCTCCAGACCAACCAAAGAGGCGCAGCATGTCCGATACAACCAATCCACGGGCGAAACGCACGCTATGGGGCCAGGCTGAGGAGATGGCGTTGAAAGCGCCTGCGTCACGTAATCGGTACGTTGATTTCCTGCGCGCCTTTTCGATCATCGCGGTCGTGATCGGACATTGGCTTGTGGCTGCACCATACATTGAAAATGGCGTTGTTCAGGGTGGTCATTTGCTTGGCATTCAACCCTGGACGCGTTGGCTGACCTGGGGGTTTCAGGTCATGCCCATTTTCTTCCTCGTTGGCGGGTTTTCCAATTCTGTTTCCTGGTCGGCCAATCAGCGCAACGGGGGCTCCTATGCCGGATGGTTTACTGGACGCCTGCAACGTCTGGTGAATCCGGTTTTGCCGCTTTTCCTGATCTGGACGTTGTTCGCGCTGTTTGGCAAGGCCATGGGCGTTGACAAAGAGATCGTGGATCTTGCTGCGGAACTGGCACTGATCCCGGTGTGGTTTCTTTCTGTGTATCTCATGGTTGCCGCTGTCGTACCTTTGACCCATGCGGCCTGGAAACGTTATGGCATGCTGTCGTTCTGGGCACTCGTTGCCGGTGCTGTGGCAGTCGACTTTGCGACCTTTACGCTGGACGTTCCGCTGATCAACTTCACAAATTTTGCGTTTGTCTGGCTGGCGGTTCATCAACTGGGATATGCGTGGAGTGAGGGATATTTCTCCAACACAAAGCACGCGCTCTTGTGGGGCATTTCCGGTTTGGTGGTATTGACGTGCCTTGTTGGATTGGGTCCTTATCCGGCTGCCATGATTGGCGTTCCCGGTGATTCTGTCAGCAATTCCATGCCACCAACCATAGCACTTCTTTCACTTGGCATTGCGCAAACCGGATTTGCTCTCGCACTCGAACCGGCCGGGCGTCGCATGCTGGACAACCTCAGAGCGTGGACGGGGGTTGTGCTGATCAATGGTATGATCATGACGATCTACCTTTGGCATCTCACGGCGTTCATTCTTGTTATGGTTGCCGCATGGTTGCTCGGCGGGATCGGCCTGGAAACACCGCCCGGGAGCGGAGCATGGTGGGCCGCGCGACCAGTCTGGATGATATTGTACGTTGTGACGCTGTTTCCGTTACTCATACTATTCACGCGCTATGAGCGTGCGAGCACCTGGGTGGCGAGCAACGATGTTGCTCATTGGCGATTGATTGCCGGGTTGCTGTTGGTGTGCTTGGGCTTGGCTGCAACCGCGGCAATCACGATTGCCAGTCCCACCGGTGTGACGGGCGTGCGCTTATGGGTGGTTGCACTGCCCTTCATTGGCGCAGCACTCGCCGGTTTCGGGCCGGTCCACGATATCATGCGTCGTGTGAGATAACTCAATCAGCAATATATCCGACAGGGATGCTACTTTTGGGTCGTCACCGTCTGGGCGCTTGTCTGTTGCTGCTTTTGAGGTTTTTCACGATAGATTTCGATCGCGTTCTGCGCTTTGCGCCCGTCAGTGTTCTGGTGAGTTTTTCTCGCAACGGCAGGCCACGGTTCAATGGTGTGGACAACGGCATTGCCACGCATCGCGCTTCCTGCTGTCAGCGCGACCGTATCGCGATTGTTCAGATAGTCGTCGCGACACCCTGCAATGACGACAAGCAGAAGCCCCCCAAGCAATGCGATCCGCCGTGTTGTCGTGTTTCCAGAGTTTGACATTATTCGTCCTCCAGGACGCTGAGATTCAGGATATGTCCGTGAGCTTTCTGGGACACACGCGCCACACGACGAGCACGTCGGGTGTTGCGAACAGGAATTTCCGAACGACCGCCGATGAAGAATTCCGCATCGTTGGCTGGTGATACAAGCTGCGTTGGATCAGCAAGATGCTCACCAGTGGCTGCCGGTCGGACAAGACGTGGCGTTACGATGATCACAAGATCTGTTTCGTTCTTTGCATATTCAGCACTTTTGAACAGCGCTCCGAGAACGGGCACGGAACCAATCCAGGGGAGTTGGGAGGTATTGCGCGCGTTCCGACTCTGCAGCAGCCCTGCAACAGCAAAACTTTGTCCATCGCGCAGTTCCACGGACGTGCTTGCACGACGTACGACAATACCCGGGATCACGGATCCATTGATTGTAACACCGGCTGTTGGATCAAGCTCGCTTACTTCCGGTGAAATCTTCAGATTGATTTGCCCGTCCCCCAATACCGTTGGGGTAAAATCAAGTGCGACACCGAATTTCTTGAACTCAATCGCGATGGTGTTGTTGCCTGTGTCGATCGGGAATGGAAACTCCCCACCTGCCAGAAAATTTGCTGTTTCACCGGAAAGCGTAACCAGGTTCGGCTCGGCAAGCCGACGTGCAAGTCCCTTCTGCTCGAGGGCGCGCACAATCACATCAGCCTGGGTGCCGGCGCTTAGCAGGCGGGCGATCATTGTGCCAAATGGCTGTGTGCCAGAGAGAAGCACAGACGACACAAGCGCTCCCGTTCCGCCAACGGCGGCTTGTCCGCCAATGTTACTGTCGAGGCCATCGCCTCTCGTTCGGAACCCGACACCAAGTTCACGGGAGGCCGAACGGGAGGCTTCAATAAAGCGAACTTCCAGGAGGACCTGTTGTGTTGCTCTGACCGTCAATGCGCTGGTGACGGCTTTTGGTGCATATTGCTCCGCTATTGCCACGGCCCGTTCAACGGCCAGAGCGTCAGGAACGGACCCGGTCAGCAGTATTCGTCCATTGGCTGCCATGACGCGAATATCACCGTATGGAATATTTTCGATTAGCTTCGTGCGCAGATCGGAAAGGTCATGCGTGACCTCGATCTCGAAGACATCGATCACGCGTTTGTTTGAGTCGAGAATGGCGAGGCTGGTTGTGCCAATGCCCTTGCCAACCACATACACAGAACGGTCCGTGATCGGGAGGATATCTGCAATCTTGTCATTTGCGATCAGCGTTTCGGCAAATGCTTCCGAGATTCGAAGAACGCGGGAATGATGCAGAACGACCTTGGCCTTTCGCGCGTGGCCGTCTTCTGTCCACGTGTCCTCACTATCAGACTGGCCATATGCAACCTTTTTCAACTGGGTGCTTCCCAGCGTCTGGGTTGTTACGCCTTGCTTATAGATTGTTTGAGCCATGCCCGGGGACGACCCGCCACCCAGTGCCAGCACGAGCAAGCCTGCAAGCGCCAGGCTGTGGCGTGTTGCACAGCACCATGCAAGTTGAAGGAGATTTAATTCATGACCTGACGTACGACGCATTTTCAGCTACCTTTTGCTCAACAACGCAGAAAAAACTGATGAATTAACCTCCTTTTCTCCTGACGCTACTAAGAGCTTTGTCAGGGCGATACGCGAAGGTCATGCGACGCAAGAAACAGCGAGACGAATCTCGATAGGACTCTGCGATACCGCGTGAGGGTCGTTATCGTCCACGGCGACGACGCGCCCGTCCACAAGAGTTGTAAATCCAGCACGAACTGTGGATGACATCCGCGCGGCACCTGAAAAGTACCGGTCAGACGAATCGAAAACGGCAACAAGATGTCGGGAACGCCAGCGCACCGGGAACATTCTGCAAACCTCTCGATTCTCATCCACAATCTGGCAGCGGATCGGTCGAAGAGACCAAGTGTTCCACTGCGCGCCCGCCCCGCTTCACCGGACGCGAACACGCCGTGCACGCAACATTTTTGTTATCCCCATTTCATGCACTGTGGTCCGGCAGACCGCTTGACCAGAGCTTCGGAAAAAGGTCACTCGATCACAGGTCTGGGCAACCTTCGAAGTGCGCTGTAACTGTCCAATTTGCGTGGGGGTGTTTGATGTTGTGTGTTGGGAAACGTGCGTGTTGCGCACTCGCAATCGGTGTCGCGGTAATGCTGGCCGGGTGCAGCACAACTGCAAGTATCGGTGAAGATGCGGCGATAGGTGCCGTGCAAACGCCCGGGGCCGATGATGTGCAGGTTGCGAGCAAGCACTTCAAGGAAGGCAGCTATGGCAACGCGTCCAAGTATTTCAAGTTGGCCGTTGAGAAAGAACCCAAAAATCCTGATGCGTGGCTTGGTCTGGCGGCATCGTATGATCGGTTGCGTCGCTTTGATCTGGCAGATCGCGCTTATGCCAGTGTGCGTAAGTTGAATGGCGACACGCCGGAAATCATGAACAATATCGGCTATTCCTACCTGCTACGCGGAAAACTCGGCAAGGCACGTCAGTTCATGTCAGCCGCCTACGCACGCAATTCGGCGGACCCCCGCATCATCAGCAATATCCAGACGTTGAACGAGATGTTAATCAAGCGCGGACAAGCCCCACTTCCTGTCTGATTGCATGCTGTATATTTCGCCCCCTAAGGTGCGTGTAGCCACGATGCAGAGCTTTGCTTTTCGCCAGCGATTAACTCCGGGCGAAAATAAACGATCATGCGGCCATCTTCTTCGGCTTTGGCATCTTCTCCCCATGGGGCGACACCATGGAGCGCCAGTCGGTGTACCAGATAGCATTCTCCCGGTCGGGCTTGCACAATCGTGCGGGGGCAGCTCTTGAAAATCTCTCTGCGCACGGTCTGATACGCATCCGTTACATCCAGATTCACCCAATGCTCTGGTGCCACATCTTCATAACAGTGCAGCATGGCCTCCCGGATCATTTCGTGTGATCCGTCCCAGACAATCAAGGGCGAGGCATTCTCGTCTGCTTCGGTGAGGGGAATGCCGAGAATGAAGGCATGTGTCTCATTCAGGTGACGCCTGCGTTCCGCGCCAACAGGATGCAAGCCGTCAAGATGTGCGGCATCGCGCTTCACGCGGTAGCGAAAAGCGCCGTCTGTTTCACCGTCCATTGGCTGCGGATACCCTGGGTAGCAAACGGACACCTGCCCGCGATCCCACGCAAAATCCCGACCAACCTCAAGGCCCAGCTTTCTGGCAATAAAGTCGATAGCCATGCCAATGAGTGCAGAACCGTTGGTGTCAACGCGTCCATCAGTATCGTTTGCCAGCGCATTCACTCCCGCGAACCACGTGCCACCATAGCGCAGCCATACTGCGAACTCTGGATCATTGACCGTGGTGCAGGCTTGCGGTCGGGCCTCGGCAACCCATGTGGCCAGCTGGGGATCAAATGGAAACCGGCACCAGCCCTTCGTAAAGAAGTGCTCAGCCAGTTCGTCGAAGTTTACAGGAATGCTGGACGTCTGTGGCATGGGCAAGGTCTGGCGAAACAATCTATAAGGTGCAAGCAGGACTTGCGAACTGGCATGTGACACGGGATATGTCTGGCACATTCAATGCGCCAGGAGCGAGCGCCTGATGACGTCACTTCAGCCTGTGCTTTATGATGCACGCGGAAATCGATATTTCGTTGCGAGCCCGGATCAGATACCGGATTGCGGACCGAATGTAAAAGTAGCTGCGGCTTCGCACGGGCATTGGACGACAGGTGCTGTTGCCGCTTTGTGTCATCCGGGGGGGGAGAGCGACGCAATCTCCGACGGTTTGATCGTTGGTCCATTTGAGGATGTACCTCCGTTCAACGTCCTCATCGTTAATACCGATGGTTCACTCGCGGAACGGAGCGGCAATGGACTGACGATCTTTGCTCAGGCTCTGCGCGATGTGGGGATGGTATCATTGGGGGAGCGCTTTGATGTTTGTGTGCACCACGCAACTCCGGATCAACCGTCCCCCGTTTCTACGACGCTTGGCGTTACGGAGGCGCATGAGGATGCAGGCGTCTGGGTTGCGATGGGTGAGCCGGAGTTCGGTCCGATTGCTGTTGCGGCCAGTCGCTCGATTGCCGCCACGACAACACCGCGACGGGACACGGTACATGTTGCGGAACTGGCGGCTGTCAACCCACGCTGGACCGACAGTGTTCTTGTCCGCGTTGGCAATCCCCACTGTGTGACCTGGGTCCGTGATGTGGATGAGCTTCCCGCGTTCGATGCTCTGGGCGAAGCACCCTGGTTCGATCGGCTCAAGGCTATCGCATTTATACCCGATGATGCAGAATCTGCAGCGGCCTGCGCAATGGGGCCAGCCTTCGCACACGGCATCAATCTGCAATGGGCTGCGCGTGTCGCTGATGACCACATAGCAGCGCGCATCTTCGAACGCGGCGAAGGTCCGACCCGTTCATCCGGCTCCAGCGCCACCGCTGTCGCTTGCGCCGCACGGCAGCTTGGTCTTGTCACAGCAGATGTCGTTCGCGTTGAAATGCCGGGCGGCACAGCTACGTTGCGGTTTGAGCAGAAGGGCGAAACGTTCGAAGCGCATTATCTGGGAATTGCAGAGCGGGTAGGGAGTTGAAAAGTTGGATCGCAACACACGTTTTGCAGTGCTGCATCCTCTTCAACTTGCGAGCACGCCCTGGGTTGTTGCCGGCTTCATCGCGGGTAAACCATCTGAGTCGGTTACCGAAACGCACAGGCTGGCGAGCGTGCGCTCTTCTTCATAGGGCCACGGAGTGCCGCGATGCAGTGTCGCGCGTTCGTCCCAGATCAGCACATCGCCGACGTCCCAGGCGTGTGCGTAAATCCGCTCCGGTTGCGTTGCGAAATCGAATAGCACTTCAATCAATTCCTGCCCTTCCTGTTCCGACATTCCGTCAACACCGTAGGCATGCGACGCCAGATACAGCGCGTCCTCTCCGGTCACCGGGTTGCGCCAAAGGGCTCGCCAAGCCTGATCGTCCCACCGCGTGAACAATTCATGGGTTGCCAGCGTCGGATCAATTTTACTCCGCGAATGCGCAAAACGATGCCACAGCACCGCATCCGCAACCCTGGCCTTAAGATCCGCCGGCAAGCGTTTCCAGGCAGCCCGCGTAGAGACGAGCTCTGTTTGGCCACCGCTCGATGGCAAAACACGTGCTGTGATGATGTTCAAGAGTGCCGGGATCGGGAGAAATGTGCTGTCCGTGTGCCACAACATGTTGGCTTTGAGGTTCAGCAACTGTGCGTCAGATGCCGGGCCAAGTTTGTTGTGAGCCTGCCGGTTGGAAATCTTGGGGACAATGAATGATCCGTCCGGTGTGTCCTGGCGGTCCTCAATGGGACCAAACAGGCGCGCCACGCGTAACAGGTCATCATCGGTCAGTGATTGTGCACGGAACAACAGTAATGAATGACGTTCGAAAAGCTCGCGGATCGCCGGGTATGCTCCGTTGGTGGTAACGGTTGCAAGATTTATATCCAGAACTTCAACGCCAAAATCAGCATGAAGGGGCAAGGTACGCATGATCAGCCTCCAGTCTTCAAGGAATGAAGGCAAGACTAGTCAGATTGCGAGATTTGGCAATTGTCTGGATCGAAACCTAAACCCTAGCCTGTATCCGCTATGCCATCTGCTGCCAGCTCGAAGTCGCCCGTTTCAGAGTTCAAGACCCAGAGCTCACCGGATGAAATATCGAACCAGGCACCATACACGTTCAACCGCTCCTTGCGCTCAAGAATTTCAACGCATGGGAACGTTCGCAGATTGGCGATGGAGTAGCGGATGGAAATGCGTTCGAGCGCGGTCTGCCGCTCTGCGTCCGTCATCCATTCGTTGCGCGATACTGTCTTGGCCGGTTCGGACAGGAGTTCCATCCATTTGCCGATGAAATCGCCCGGAGACAATGGCACCTCGTCCGGATTGAGTGCAGCCTGTATTCCGCCACAGCGGCCGTGGCCCATCACAACGATATTCTTGACCTTCAGGCCCTGAACCGCGAATTCGAGTGCAGCGGAGGTGGAATGATATTCATCGTCCGGCTTGTATGGAGGCACGATGTTCGCCACGTTGCGAACAACAAAAATCTCGCCAGGTACTGCGTTGAATATTGTCTCGGGGGCCGCACGTGAGTCGCAGCACGCAATAACCAGTGTCTCCGGCGTTTGCCCGGATGCAGCCAGCTCCACGTACCGCTCGCGCTCGCGTGTGTAGCGACCACTCTTGAATGTCTGGTAGCCTTGCAACAGGCTTTCGGGGAAGTTGCTCATGCGCTCGTGCTTAGTGCCAAGTGCTTGCCAAGGCAAAGGAAAATGCGCTGGTCGCAAGGCGTTATTACACAGGATATTTCGTATGAAAGCTGCTGACACCGACATCATCTTTGTTCCCGGATATCTTGGTTCGGGTTCGCAGCATTGGCAGACCCGTTGGGTAATGCATTTCAAGACGGGGCGCTGGGTCAACGAGGCAGATTGGAACACGCCGGATCGTTCAGCCTGGACCGGGGCTCTCAGGGAAATCGTTTTTGAAGCAACACGACCTGTTGTTCTTGTTGGCCATTCAATGGGTGTGGCGACGATTGTTCATGCGGCGCAGTCTCTTGATGCGACACGTGTGCGTGGTGCGTTTCTTGTTGCTTATGCAGATGTGACGCAAAACAATTGGATACCGGGCGCTGCTGAAGAATTTGCACCTATGCCACGTGACCCGCTTCCTTTTCCGTCCTTGCTGGTGGCCAGTCGCACGGATCCGTATTGTGAATTCGAGGTGGCGGACGATCTTGGTGCTGCGTGGGGCGCGTTGCTTGTTGACGCAGGTGATGCCGGGCATCTCAACAGCGAAAGTGGATACGGCCCCTGGCCGGAAGGTGGCATGACATTTGGTAAATTCCTGTCACGACTGAAAGCTGCATGACAGGAAGCGACGACTTCTTTGCCGTTCATGGCAGACGCCATTTTTCATGCGCCTGCGTTCGACGGTACCAACGTGCACGATGAGCACGTTGTTGATATTGATCGTGCCGGATGGAAATGAGCGACGTAGGTTAGAGTCTGTTCGACTTAAATGGAGACACTGCGATGCCAGTGGAACGACGTGGACCGTCGCGTCATGATTCCATTTGAATCAGCCCGCTATAGAATCTATTGGAACCCGGTAAATCCCTGCGTCAGCTTTTTACCATGTCGTGAAGAAGGTTTGGTAACGCGTTCCAGTCCAGTGGTTTCGCAAGAAACTTGTGCGCGCCACATGCAAGGGCCCTCGCTTGAGTTTCAGCGTCACGGCGTGTTGAAATCGCAATCCTTGGTATATCCATGAGAGTAACATCCGCAGACAGGGTTTCCAGGAACGTGTAGCCATCGACCTCCGGCATCATGATATCGACGATGACAATATCGAAACGCATCGTCTTGAGCATGTTCAATGCTTCCACCGCCGATTGTGCACATGCAGTGCAATGACGTTCACCTGATAGTGCTTTTTCTGCGATTGCCAGGATGAGAGCGTCATCATCGATGAACAATATATGGTACGGCTCAGACATATTTTCCTGCACAACGCTGCCTCACGGCAACACGAACTCTCAACACCCGATAGATCGCCATAACTAAGGTGAGCAGATGAAAATCTCCTTTCGTAAATGTTGAAAATTTTAATGATTCCTTCCTGCATGCACCTCAAACGGATGTTTACAATCTTGTGACATAATTGCATTGGCTCAAGTCGAGCGCTGGTCGCCATCCTGTCTCATTTCAGTCTGTATAACTGGATGGTTGCCTTTCATATCGGACGATGAAAATTACAGACCATGACCGACACGCAAGCTGGATTTTTATCTCACCTCTCTGGGGCAGCGCTTGACCCGGATGTCGTAAACAGACTCCGCCAATTGCAGAAGCCGGGGACAGAGCTGTTACGTCGTGTTTCCGATATATATGTTGAGCAGGCTCCGACGGCTCTCTGCGCTATCGAGCGTGCGGCGAAACGCGCGTGTTTGGACGAACTCGCCAGAACAGCGCATGCGCTCAGATCAATGAGCGTGAATATTGGTGCCCGGTATGTTGCCGAGGCCTGCCATTGGGTTGAGGACTGTGCTTTGAGGCAGGAAGCCACAGATTACGCCAGGCTTGTTGCGTCCGTGCGACGACAGCTGGATGTCGTCTTGCCGGAAATTGCGGCCCTGTCCTAAGTTTTCATCACCTCGGGTTTACGCTGTCCTGGAGCATTAGCCTCCAATGGTGCGCACCTTGTTATGTGATCCGCAGTGCTTGCGATAACGTAACCAGAGTCCATGAAACCGGGTGACATTGTGCTGTGAACAGCACAAAAGATGTGAACCCTATGTCCGCACATCAATGTCCGCGGTCCTCTGCTATGGCTTAGTCATGACAAAAAAGAAATCCGGGAAGACTGGTGCAGACCTGACCGTTTCGGCGCGAATCCGGAGGCGCCTCATAAATTCGGGCCAACGGTTCCATGCGAATGACTGCATCGCCGATCATGTGAAGCCTGGAGAAATTGATCTCCTGATGGAGGAGGTTGCGTCGAAAATGGACGGCGTTCTGGAAAGTCTGGTCATTGATACAGACAGCGATCACAATACGCGTGAAACGGCGCGTCGGGTCGCAAAAATGTACGTCAAGGAAGTGTTTGCTGGTCGATATCAAGCCGCGCCAACCCTCACTGAATTTCCGAATGTCTCGGGCCTGAGTGAGTTGATGATTGTCGGGCCGATTACGATCCGTAGCGCTTGTAGTCATCATTTCTGTCCGATTATGGGGCGGTTGTGGGTCGGGGTGATGCCGAACCAGCATTCGAGCTTGGTGGGCCTCTCGAAATACGCACGTCTGGCTGAGTGGATTATGAACCGCCCGCAAATTCAGGAAGAGGCCATCACGGAATTTGCTGATGTCGTTATGGACCGGGTCAAGCCGGATGGCCTGGCTGTGGTTATGGAAGCAGATCATTACTGCATGCACTGGCGTGGGGTAAAAGATACGGGGTCCAAGATGACGAACAGTGTCATGCGTGGGTCATTTCTGAAGAATACGGCGTTGCGCAGAGAGTTTCTCTCTCTTCTCTCAAACAAGAATTGAGAACCACTATGCTTGTTACCTGCCTTTATGCCAGTCGCCCCCATGCTCCGCCTGCTGACGGAATGCTGCGTGAGATACTTGAGAAATCACGGAAAAATAACCCGCCTTCTGGCGTCACGGGACTGCTGGGTTACACTGAAAACGTTTTTGTTCAGGTGCTTGAAGGTGGACGTGACGAAGTGTGCAGGCTCTTCAATACGATCGTCAGTGACGAGCGACATCATAACGTCCGACTTCTTGCCTTCAACGAAATCAGCGAACGGCAGTTTGGTGCCTGGATGATGGGGCAGGTCAATGTTGAAACAATCAACCCGGCCTTGCTTATCAAGTATTCAGAGCACCCGGTTTTTGACCCTTTTGCAATGACCGGAACAGCCACCATGGCCCTATTGCGTGAACTTGTCGATGCGGGCGCCATTGCAAGTCGTGGCAAGAACTGATGCAGGCTCCACCGTTTGGTGAGGCAGGTGACATGATAAAAGATGAGAAGCCGACGATTTATTACGATGGCAGTTGCCCACTCTGTCGGCGAGAAATTGGGTTCTATCAAAACCAGACTGGTGCAGATGCGCTGGAATGGATTGATGTGAGCCAATCCGACAATCTTGATGTTGTCCATGGTCTCAGCTGTGAGGTGGCCATGAAACGTTTCCACGTACGATGTGCCGACGGGACGATGGTCAGCGGCGCTGCGGCGTTCTTCACACTATGGGCGCACCTGCCGCGCTTTTCGTGGATAGCACGACTCGGTCGCATTCCGGGAATGAGCCACCTCATGGAGTGTGTGTATCGCGTCTTTTTGCTCGTTCGACCAACCGTTCAGCGGATTGCAGTCGGGATGGAACGCAATCGGTAGCAAGCTCACTGGCCCCATCCATTTTTCAGATGAGAGGCCAGTGAATTTACCTGGGCATTGACCTTGCGGTTACCACTTGCGCAACAATGTGCTGCCAACCGCAATGCCAACACCGATGCCAATACCTTTTGCGAGGCTTGAGCCAGCGTTCGATCCACCGCGCTTTTTTCTCCGCGCCGTCTTGCGTCCCGATTTCGCACGTGCAGACCTGCTTTTCGTTGCTGAGTTGCGTCGGGATTTCGAGTGAGATGCGCGGCGCTGTTGCAACACATCATCCGGCACAACTTCGGAAAGAAGTTCTGTTCTTTGAAGTGCATTCAGATAACCGGTATTCGGGAATCCGCGTGCGGACTGCCAGTTTTCCAGGGCCTGCCGTGTCGCGGGGCCTGGTCTGCCGTCTGCGCCGCCGGTCGAAAATCCGACGCTTGTGAGCTGGCGCTGCAATCGACGCCACTCGTTTCGTGACCAGCCAAGAGCACGTTCACTCTCTTGCGTTGCGGCTGGTCCGGAATTGGTGGCAGGCAGTTTCGCGACACCTCCAAGGGACGCTGTTCTGGTTGATGCCGCAGCAGAATTACCGTTGAGCCGTGCAATCTGTTTGCGCGCCTGGGCGGCGAAAATGCCTGTTGGATGCTTGGTGAGATAGTTCTCGTAATCTGCCTTGAGGCCCCGCCCCCCGCGATCTGCCGCATTCCAAGAGGCGACATCGATTTGCGCCAATGTATCAGCAGAGAGAGTCGTGGTGGGCGGTGTTGAGACGGCGGATTGTCCACCACTTGCCAGCTGCGGGGCTGCAGGTTGCAAAGAAGCGACCTGGCCTGGCTTGAGAAAGAATTCGCCATTCAATGCGGAATTCGTCCAGGGTTGCTGGCGTTCGTCTGTTGCCTTGGCCACGTGCCCACGTACGCGCTTCATCATCACATCGATATCAAGTCCGGGGGTCTCAATATGCTCGAGCAGTGCGGCTGTGAATGGGGAATGATCTCCCGTTCCGTCAAGTGCGACATGACCTGGTGCTGTCGCAAAGGCAACCAGCGTACCCGTGGCACTTGTAGACATCGCGGACAAGCCAGCTGACGGAGCAGCCGTGGAGCGTGTCAGAGGACTCATGCTTCTTGCAAGTGAGACCGCCAGTGGATTGTCCCGACAACTATCCAGGATCACGATCTTCACCTTTGCTGGCAGCATCAGGCGATCAACGATTGTGGTGACCTTCACGGCTTCGAACTGAAGATCTGTTTCCTGAGCAAGTTCGGCGTCAACGGGAACCAGATAGTTCGCCCCTGACACCTGCATGCCGTGCCCGGCATAATAGAACAAAGCGACGTCCGCTCCAACGAGCTTGCGCGCGAACGTTTTCATCGACTGGTTCATTTGCGCGTGGCTTTGATCAACGCCCGATACCACATCGAAACCGAGACGCGTCAGCGCTGCGGTCATGGCGCGTGCATCATTGGCCGTGTTTGGCAGTGAAATGGTGTTGGCGTAGTTCGAATTGCCGAGGACAAGCGCAACCCGCCGCCCCTCGGTTGACAACGCGGCCTGCGCCGGTGGTGAAATCAACTGTGCGATGAAAATCATTCCCGCCAGAAGTACACCGGTTCTGAAAAAGGTATTCATGGAATTGGCCTCTCTTCGAAATCTCAGTTGGATGCGGTGCGCTTCGGAATAAATTTGCCCGCAAAATCTACGCGTCGATTGACTGATGCGGTCGGGTTCGATGGATCGGCAAGTTGATCTTCCCCAAAACCGACGCAATCCAGAGCGCCAACTGGGCCAAGAGAACGCAGGTAGTTGCAGACGGCATTGGCGCGTCGTTGTGACAGATCCAGATTGTAGTCGTCTGGGCCGCTTGCGTCCGTATGTCCGGCGACGACAAATTCTGCTGTCATTTCATTCTCGCCCCAACTGCGTGTCCTTTCAGCAACCTGGCGGCGCACTTGCTGGAGCGCCGTGAAGATTGTGTGTCTCAGGATCGCTTTACCTTCAGCAGTCAGTCGCGCTGAATCCAGCTCAAACGTCACGCTTTGCGTGCTGTAGACCGGGCTTGGTGGAACAACCGGGGCAGCGACTGGCTCAGGAGCCGCAGCGAGTGCAGGTGCTGCTGCGACCGGCTTGGGTGCAGCCTTGTTCTTGATCAGGTCCTGCAATGCCGGAACGTTCGAGTGATACCCGCGCGTGCGCTCGGTTTTCTTGCGTTTCCAAGAACGTGATCGGCCACCAGGTTGTGCGTCTGCGCCGTCGTTTGCACTCGACGCTTTCGCTTTCCGGTAGGCAATTTCAAACTTGTCCAGATCAGGCATCAGGGCGCGCGCAATATCTGCAGCCGTATCGCCAGCACTGGCTGAACCCGTGAAAAGAAAAACAGAACCAGCGGCAATCAAAATATTCAAACCGAATCGCGATGTCATCCAAACCTCCATTAATTTGGGCATCAATCATATATTTTATGTATTCCGAAAAATGCCCTAATTTCACCATGCCTCAGCCATGATGCTACACGCGCTAATCTGTTTTGCCTAGATGTCGCATTACACATTTCCCTACATGATTGGTGCTGTGTTCGGGAAGAAGTGACAAAACTCACAGCGCAGATCATCAGCTTGCGATCTTTGATTATGCAGGAGCTGCCAAAGTACCACGTGTGTGGTGGCAAGGTTGCAGGGACTTGTGCTGTCGCATAGGTTTGCAGTGGTATATTGCGCGTCTGCGAGATGCGTGGTTTTTATCGCAAACCGCGCTTCCGAGGTGCAAGTGATCAAACTAAGGATGATTTGTGTTTTTCATTTATTTCAAAGGATTATCAGTGCGTCGCTTTGTTTTGGCAGCATTATTGATACTGTGTTTTCCGGTTGTGGCTGTCGCTCAGTCCGGGGACATCGAACAGCTTAAACGTGAAAACAGCGAACTTCAGATCAAGCTTGAAGAAACGCGGCGACTTGCACGGGACAGTGTCACCCGAGCAATCCAGACGACTGATGAAATTGTGAGCGGACTTTCCCAGCGTTTGGCAGCGGCTGACAATGTTCCACCTGAGACGGTGGACAATATTCTCGATCTGGCGCTTCAAATTTATGAGCAGGCGGCAAAAGACATTGAATCCAATGGATTGCTTGGTGAAGCAGATCTGCTTCAGAAGTTGATCGAAGTCGATATCAAGACAAGCATCGCTTTGACGAAGCTGAATCTGGGTTCCTTTGAAGAGGCGGTCCGCAATCTGGGCGAGGCGGAAGAGCGTCGCGTCGCCGTGTGTGTCGGTAACAAGAGCCTGGATTGCCGTATTCGCAGAATGCGGATTGCGGAAGCTCGGGGGCGGATGGCTCTGCAATGGCGGCCCAAGACGCGCGACCGGCTGACACAAGCCTATCAGAATGGTGAGAAGAACGGCGTCAAGGTCGGCGCCCGGGCGAAGGCGGACGCGTTTCGCGTCCACGGAGACGCGAAGCCGTCGAGCGTGCGTGAACACGACCTTTTCCTGACATTCTGGCGTTTGCAGACGACGCAGGCCAATATCCTCCGTAGTCTGGCGACGCTGAACGACGCCAATCTCGCCCCAGCTCAGACGAGTACACTCCTTGGACTTGCAAATGAACGCATGAACGCCTGCGTTGCGGCCCTCAAACGGCCAAAGGGGGCAAATGAAGGGAACGTCGACGACATTCTCGGCATTGCCAACTCGTCGGAACAGCGCGTTAATCCGAAGACAACGGATGCTGAAAACACAGTACGGGCGGAATGTCTGCTTGCATCCAGTCGGGGCAAGGAAGCCTTGGCTGGTGTTGACGGTGCGGTGGATGCAGACACGCTGAAAAAGGCAGCACTTGCTGATGCGGTCGCGGCGGCGCGCGAGATTGCCGGTTCCATTCAACGCAACCCCCGCAGTCTCCCGTTGAGACGCCTCGCTGTTGAAGCGCAAATGCAGGAAGGCCTGATACGTGCGGATTCAGCTGAGCCGGCTGCACGCGAACGCCTCGTCGCGAGCCTGAAAACGCTGACGGGGCTGGTGTCCGACAAGAATTACCAACATGCAGCGCTGGAGCAGACATACCTTGAACATGTCGAGCGCATTCGCAAGGGCATGGGGGCCGGCAGTCTGTCTGGTGCGCGGTTGGATCGACTTGACCTGCCGGAAGCGGATCGCGTTGACGTTCTGAAAAACGGCGTGCGGATCGTTCTTGAACGGCTCAAGCGTTTGTCGGGTGGAGCCAAGACGTCGAGCGCACAAGACCGGATACAGCAGGAAAAGCGCGCCGAACGGAGTGCGGGTGAACGGGCAGATCTGGGCCGGACATTATCTGCGAATGTTGATCCGCTTTTCGCAATATGGGTTTCGTCGCAGAATTTCGCCGATGTCGTAACGACGTATAGCCAAATTCGACCGCACCTGCCCGAGATTACATCGAAAACATCTGCCACGGATCCGGTTTTCTCCGAAGTGCTGAGGCTACGGTTCCGTGCGGGGCAAGCATTTCGAGCGTTGAAGCGCGAAGCAGATGCGATCGAGATATTTTACGAAATCGAAAAAATTGTTCTGCAGCGCCTCAATTCCGAGGATGAAAATTCACAGGAAGCGCCTGCTCCATTGCTGCGCTACCTGCACGCCAAGACTGTGAAGGCCCTTGGCGACATCAGCGTTGTCGATATCAACGAAGGTCGCGTTATCGACAAGCGGCTGGAGCAGGCGCTTGAAGTGGTCACGCTTGCGCAACGGCGCGATAGCGCCAATATCGAATTCAATGTTGCGCTTGGTTCTGTGCTCTACAACGAGGCCGTGCGCCTTGTTCAGCGCGGGCAAACCGACAAGGCGGCCGAAAAGCTGGAGCAAGCGCGGAAGCTGGGATCTGAAAAAGCAACCACACGCCTGATTGCCTGGGCCCGGAATGGTACCGGACCTGATGCCCGGATCGATCGGGAACGTGCGGAGCGTTACGCACGCGAGAGCCTTGAGAAAACGCCGCTTCAGCTTGATGTGCGTGGAACCTCGACCATCTTTCCGGAAGAAAACCGTCATAGAGTTTACGTTGATTTGGTCCGGGATGGTATCGATGCTGTGATCGAAAGGGAGATCCGTCGATTAAAACGCTATTATGGTGTCGGCAGCCTGAATGAAACGGATCTGGCGCAGTTGAGAGATATCTATCTCAAGGCGCGTCAACGTGTTGGTGATGGTGCAAACATAACGTCGTTTGACATGCAGAAGGCCAGCGATGCGGTTGCCGAGGAGCAAAAAGCGACCAGACCCTATGGCGACAGTCAGATTGCTGGCGATTTGTCCCGTGCAGATACGCTGATTGCAGATGCTGACTATGGCCGCGCACTGGATGCGCTGAATGCAGCATCGCGAAAGTTGTCAGATCAGATCAAGACGCCTCAGCAGGTCCGCGAGTGGGGCCTTCTGGGATTGAGCTACCTCAGACTCGCAGAACGTAATCTGCGATCCAACACGGGCAAGCGCGATATTGATCTTGTAGATAAGGTGAAGACAGCAAGTGACCGCGCCATTGTGCGGGCAACGGATTTGCGACTGCTCGGAGTGAACACCTCACTGGCGACACGTCGGGACTTGTTCAGAACCCTGAGGGATATTGCAAGACGGGCCGAGGTCATCCGACAAGAGCAGCGGTATGTCGCAAGTGTTGCGCCGAGCTACGAAACGAACAAGTCTTACCCGCTCCGCTTTAATGAACTGGCGCGATCCTTCCAGGCGCTGGCCATTGCCCAACTTGCGGATGGTGCCTCGGTGGAACCGTACACGCGGGACGATTTCGAAGCTCTCATCAATGCGCGTCGACAAATGGCCGGATTGGCCCGTGAAGGCACAGATATCATGGACGAGAGCAATGAAGCGCTCCGGTCCGCCAAAACACGTCTCTTCACTTTGGCCACGCGCGAACTGTCCTCAGCGTACGCGCTGATCGACGAGCTGGAGAAATCGCTTTCCGAGACATCTGCGCGACTGCGCTATCAGAAACTCAAGCTTGAGATCCAGCTTGAGGTTGCTGAAGTGCATCAGTCTTTCGATGAAAAGCAGGTTGCACTTCGTCTCGCACGTGAGGCCATATCCGATGTTGACAGCCTGGTTGAAGCCAACCGGGACGACACTGCGTTGTTGAAAATAAAAGCCGAAGCACATGAGTTGCTTGCGGTATTGGCTGACAGTCTGGCGCTTAAGGATTATCTGCGCATGATCAAGGTCATCAAGGACCTCGGGCTGGATAAGGCCCCCGGCGTCGAAGCGCTGATAACGGAGGTTAAAAAGGTCAACAGCAAGGTGCCGGACTTTATCCGTGTCTTGTTCCTGAGCGCGGGCAAGAGGTTTGATATCGCCCGTGAACAATATGGGCAAGCCGTGACGATCCGTGAGCGTGTTCTTGACGTCGACCCCAACGCGTTCTGCCCTTGCGAGGTCAACAAGAATATTCGGCAATTGGCGCAGGTCGCACAAATTCAGGAAGACTGGAATTTTCCAATTCGCGTCGGGTTGCCTCCTATCGAGGCTTATCTGGAGGAACGCATTACGCGCTGGAGAAAGCGTGCAGATGATACTCTTAATCCAGAATCAACCCGTTTTGCCAAATGGTATCTCGCACGCGCCTTGGCACTTAAAGATGATATTGCTCGTTCTCGGGAGGATAAGAAATCCGATGGCGGGCAGGTCGCGTCGACTGATCGAACACGATACGACAAGGCGGACGAAGCCTTTCGAAAGATTTCTGCACCGAGCAACGAGATGCGCGCTGATCATGCATTATTGATCAGTGACAGAGCCTTCAATCATTTGCGCCGTGGCTTTGATGGATTGCTTGATGCCGAGAAAGCTATCGATGAAGCCTATGAGATCTGGCTTGAGTTGCCCTATTCCGTCTGGGTGGATATCAGCCAATCAGACCTGAATATCCCGGCGAATTATGCGCACTTCAAGAATGTCCGCTCATTGATCCCGGATGAACAAAGCCGTCAGAACAGGGTTACGGCCAAACAGATCTATGACAAGTTTCGCGACTTCCGACTGCGCAAGGATGACCCCGCGACGTGGAACAATCTCATTGAGTACGACCTCAACAAGCTCCGTAAGGTTTCTGGCTACGAGGCCCTGCGCTGGGAGACAAGAAGCGGCGATCAATAGAGGAAAAGTCTGACGCTTACTCTGGCGCGACGCGCACGACGCGAAACCCTGTCGTGTCGTTGCGATCATTGACCTCCTTGATGCTGGATCGTGGGGCCCACGTGGTTTGTTCGGCGGCGCTGTCCCAGGCGCCGCCCATAGGGCGGGGGTGCCAGCATGAAAGCTGCTCTGGCGATGATGCTTGCGTTGAAGCAACCGCACAGCCTGCGCTGTTCCTTTTCGATAGAACGGCAAACTCTGCTACGTTTCCGTGCACGTTCTTGAGGCCCCACGGGTTGGGTTCAAACCGATCTGCTGGAACCGTTTTCCGTTGTGCGACGGGGCGCGCCTCATCACTTCCATCGGCGGTGTAATCGTAATTCGCCCTGTCCTTCGAGATTTCATTCCCCCACCACCACTTTGTATCCGTTCCGGCACGTGCGGCATATATCCACTGGGGCACTGTTGGGAGAGCGTAGGTTTGACCGGTCTTCCGGCTCAACCATCCCGCATAGTTCAACGCATCCCGGAACGAGACGTGAATGACGGGACGGGTGCCACGCCCCCAGCCATTGTCGGGTGGGCGATAGCCATCGCATCCACCGTCGGCGACGCAGGCATCCCATTGCTCGAATGTGACCTCGTGTTTTCCGATGGCAAACGGCTTTCTGAAGCGTGCGATATCGCCAGGTTCGAGGTCTTCAGCGGAAACGCCCGTTTTCAGATGCACCTGTCCCGCTGGTACCGCAACCATCTCAGGGCACAGCTCGCAGTTCCGGAACGCTCCGGTTGGCACGTGTTCGCCCCGACCTGTTTCGCTGGGCTTTTTAGCGTCCTGCGGGTTGAGTGCGACCACTTCCGTCAGGGGCTCGAAGGCAGGGGCCCGCGGCGTTGTCTGTTCTGCAAAATAGAACGGGTCGATCAGACCGTCCCGCGTCCACGGAAATTGTCGTTCGCCCGTCGCGCGCAGAACACGTCGGCGCACTTCCCGAAACATCAGCACGGCGGGTTGGCCGACCTTGGGCAACTCTTCGGCGAGTGCTCTGGCATAAACGTTCTCGTCAACCGCGATGTCTCCCGGTTCGGTCGCGAATGCCAGCATCAACCCGCCCCGCTCCTTCTCCGGTGCGAAGCCCTTCGTGGCACTCTTGCTGCCTCGTGTAAAAGGGACATTCCGACAGGCATCCACGACCACAAAGTTGGCAGCTATTCCGGTTGCACCAATGGCTTCTATGACGTCTCCGAGTTTCAGTCCAAGAAATGGCAATTGCGCACCGTCAGTCAGTTTGGCATCGACGGGAACAAGGTAGTTGTCGCCATACTTTGTCTGATTGGCACCGTGGCCTGAGAAATAGAAAAAACCGGCTGCATCCGGTCCGGCGTTTGAAAGCTTCGAGATATAGGTGGCCACCGCCTGTCGCATCGCTGCACGTCCTGCATCGCGGACTTCGACAACGGTGAACCCCGTCTTGCGCAGCGCCGCAGTGATCAAGCGGCCATCTTCATGCGTGCGGGCGAGCGCCCCGACTTCGTCCAGATAAGCCTGGTTGGTAATCACCAGCGCGTGGCGTTCGCCAGCACGGGCTGAAACAACGCTGCTCACTATGGCCATGCAAACGAATAGCGCGAGTTGAGCCCGGCGTGTCGTCTCTGTCACTCTGACCATGCCTTGAATTCCTGTTGGATCATCACGCAATATGCGACGGTTCATCAGTACGCTACTCTCGCGTGAGCAACAAATATTACGGGCCTGTACGAACCAACCAATTTTAGACGGGGTACGTTTCCATTGCCAAAACGAATGTGCTTTCTGGTTACAACCAGCGTAGTTTCCATTGCCCTGATTTTGGGTTCATCTTTCGCCGTGGCGCAACACTGCGCCGGCCCTCGGGATCATCAGATTCGCCCGAAGGTGGTTGGCGGTTGGCCTGCAAAACTAAAACACTGGCCGGGACAGGTCACCTTGCGGTTCCATAATTCCGAGACGCGTGAGAGTTCATATTTTTGTGGCGGGGTGAGTGTCGCCCCGAAATGGGTGCTGACAGCGGCCCACTGTTTCGAGCACACGGATGATGGAAAAAAAAGCGGTTACTTCGAGGTTGATGAAAAAGGAGGTTTCTTGACAGATGTCAGAGCCTGGGGGCTGCATCTCGAGCCGACACGGTTTTCGGGAAAAGGGCGTCTTCAAGTCGTGCATGGTACGGATGACCTTGAAGCTGTTGGCAAAGCCAACGTGTCTGACGTGGCACAAATCATCATCCATCCGGATTATAAAAGCCCCACTTCAAGCGGTCACGACATGGCTCTGGTCCAGCTTCAGGATTCGGTCCCTGGCCCACTTGCGCGCCTGTCTGCAGATAGACGGAGCGATCCGCCTGCGCCGCCTGGAGCGACATCCATGGTTGCCGGTTTTGGGGACCAGAGATGGCGCAATCCCGTGCAACTGTTCAAGACGCGTTCGGGGGGACGCTTCGCCGCTGGTTCACGCCAGTTGCGGGAAGTGGATCTGCCAATGGTGGCCACGGCCACCTGCCAGGCCCGGTTTCCGAAGTCCCGGATTGGCGACAATCAGTTATGTGCCGGACACGATGAAGGTCGAAAAGATTCGTGTCAGGGTGACAGTGGTGGACCGCTTGTGTCGTTCGACCGCAACAACTGCCCATTCGTCACCGGAATCGTGAGCTGGGGGGCGCGATGCGCCGAACCGAAATCCTACGGAATATATTCGCGTGTGTCGTCCTATATCCCATGGATACGGCAATACGTTCCGGAGGTTGCCACGATCGACGCGTCGGACGTCCCCGTGTACACGGACAAGGTACGTTTGCAACGTGACGTCGACGCTCAAATCGCTGAACTTGAGCGCACGCTTGGAGGAGCCGTTGGTCGTGTTTCTGTCCAGATCAGGCGTCGTGACGGCGGAGGCGAGGTCAGCGCGCAGAGTATTGCTGTGGATGAGCGATTTGTTTTTGATATCGATAGTTCGGTGTCTGGCCACGTCATCGTCGTGGACGTCAATGCAGATGGTGTTGTCACGCAGATCTTCCCGAACAAGCTGGAGAAAGGCACGTCTGCTGGCCAGATCATTTCTGGAACACCGCTTGTTCTGCCTGGTAAAGGGTATGGGTTCGACTGGTTTCGTGCAGCTCCTCCGCTGGGCGAAGGAAAGTTGATCGTGATCGTTGCGCCCCGGAATTTTGCAACCCGATATGCCACCGCAGACAAGGAACGCTTCAGCAAGGGGTTCGTTCCGGAAGTTGCGCCTGTGTCGTATCTTGCAAACCTGATCGACCAGATCGCAGGTCTTGTCGGAATACGTGGCGGTGGTGAGGCGACGCAACGCGCGTCGTGGGCCATGGCGGTCCAGACGTATCGGATTACGGAATAGGTGTTCAGTCCCGAGAAGTGATGGATACTCAAAAACGCGACGTTTATCGGAATTTAATGGTGCGCTTAACCGGAAAAACCTTCAACACCGAAAGCTCTCATCGTTTCTTCGAAACGACTACCGCTCGGGTGCTTCGTGGTGAAAACGTCGGCGTTTCGCTTCGCGAAAAATTATGGTGCTGCCGGAGAGAATTGAACTCTCGACCTCTCCCTTACCAAGGGAGTGCTCTACCCCTGAGCTACGGCAGCCAAGTCGCTGGCTGTGAGTGCGAAGCTTGAAACACAGCCTGTGGGCGAGCTAATGACATAGGCGTTGCCGGTCTGCAAGCGATGTCCGCTATCCTGAGGCTCGTGTATGGTGCAACCGAAGAATGGAATGATCATGGCAGGGCAGAAAGCGCAGGATGAGGCACGGGCGGAGCGTCTTGCGGCGGAGCTGCGCGCGAACCTCAAAAAGCGCAAGGCGCGTGTGCGTGCGCTGAAGACACCTGATCATGAGATGGGTGATCCAGCGGAAATCTCAAAATCCGAAACGCCTGAGTAGCTTCACAAACGCGTGCCCAGACCGTATCACCAGCCATTTGAGTCTCACTCTCGTTGGTTGGGGCTGGCGTGTCGGGCTTCGAAACGTTAACCAAATGTAAATATCGATGAGGATACCGCCATTGGACGGAGTGCTTCTTGCTCTTTGAGACCAGACCTCCCGACCACGAACCCGCTGGAAACCTTTCTGAAAGGGATTCGGCCTCAAACCCGGCAAACTGCATCCGCACCGGCTTGATCCGAGAGTGGGGCAACGGGGTAATGCAGGAACAGAACGCTCATGGATCGCATTCGCATCGTCGGCGGTAACACGCTCAACGGAACCATTCCGATTTCCGGGGCAAAGAATGCCGCGTTGCCGCTCATGATCGCGAGTTTGCTCACGCCTGAGACGTTGACGCTCAAGAATGTCCCCAATCTGGCCGATGTGAACCTGCTGGCGCGCATTCTACGTAATCACGGGGTTGACCTGGCCGTTGACGGGAAACGGCCGGGCGGCGGTGGGGGGGCCGGAGAAACGTTCCATCTGACGGCGCGCGAGATTGTGGACACGAGAGCGCCTTACGAGTTGGTGTCGCGGATGCGGGCCAGCTTCTGGGTTCTTGGTCCGCTGCTGGCGCGCTGCGGTGAAGCTTGCGTTTCGCTTCCGGGCGGTTGTGCGATCGGGACACGGCCGGTTGATTTTCACCTGGACGGGCTACGGGCTCTTGGGGCCGAGATTGATATCGATGCGGGCTATGTCAATGCGCGCGCGCCAAGGGGCGGCCTTGTCGGAAACCGGATTGCGTTTGAAAAGGTGTCCGTAGGGGCGACACACAACGTGCTGATGGCTGCGGTTCTCGCCAATGGCGAGACGGTACTCGAAAATGCAGCCTGTGAACCTGAAGTCGGTGATCTTGCAGACTGCTTGCGAGCCATGGGGGCGAAGATCGATGGCATTGGTACGTCCACATTGACCATTCAGGGGGTGAGCGGGCTCGAAGCGGCGCGTCACACTGTCGTTCCGGACCGGATCGAAACCGGTACGTTTGCCATGGCTGTGGCCGCAGCCGGCGGCGATGTGCTGCTTGAAGGCGCCAAGGGCGAGCACCTGAGCGCAGCTTTGGATGTTCTGCGCCAGTGTGGCGTCACGATCAACGAAACAAACCGCGGCATTCAGGTGTCCCGCAAGGACGCTGACCTGAAGCCAATCGAAGTGGAAACGCAGCCGTTCCCGGGGTTTCCGACAGATTTGCAAGCACAACTCATGGCGCTTATGACGATCGCCGCCGGCACAAGCGTGATCCGGGAAACGATCTTTGAGAACCGCTTCATGCACGTGCAGGAACTTGCACGCCTTGGTGCTGACATTACCCTGAATGGCGATACGGCAACGATCAACGGGAAGCCGGGTTTGACAGGCGCACAGGTGATGGCGACCGATCTTCGTGCGTCCGTGTCGCTGGCGATCGGTGGTCTGATTGCGGACGGTGAGACAACCATCAGTCGTGTGTACCATCTGGACCGGGGGTTCGAGCGGATCGAGGAAAAGCTTGGCAACTGTGGCGCGGAGATTGAACGGATCGCCGCTTGATGTGTGATCCTGTTCAACAATGGTTGTAATTTGCTGCTCGGCTGTTGGAACGGCGCACGAAACGTCTTAAGTGTTAGTCTCTAACGGTGTCGAGGGCTTGTCCATTTGCGTCAGGCTCATATGTCGGCACGATCAAGATGGTTCCGAAGGACATCTCACATGACACGGCAGGCGCTCAACGACGCCTTCGCACGCACGGCGTTCCTGGATGGCGCGAATGCTGCTTACATCGAAGATCTCTACGCCCAATATCAGGACAACCCCGGATCAGTTGACGATCAGTGGAAGCATTTCTTTGCATCTCTGAACGATGATCGTGATGCGGTTCTTCTTGAGGCGCATGGTCCTTCGTGGGCGAATGGGATCAATCCAAACGTTGCGAACGGTGACCTGGTGGCGGCCCTTGATGGCGATTGGGGAGCTGCGCAACACCAACTTCAAAATGGTATCCAGGCACGTGCGCAGCATTTTGGTGCAGACATGTCTGCTGCTGCAACGTTGCGGGCAACCCAGGATTCGCTGCGTGCCCTGATGATGATCCGCGCTTATCGAGTGCGCGGGCATCTGGCGGCAGATCTGGATCCGTTGCGCCTGACGAAACGCGATGCGCATCCGGAACTGCAGCCTCAGACATATGGCTTTACCAACGCCGATTTTGATCGACCGATTTTCCTGGACTATGTGCTCGGTCTGGAAACCGGCACGATCCGGCAGATCCTCGATATCCTGCAACGCACCTATTGCGGCCGGATCGGTGTCGAGTTCATGCACATCTCCTCGCCTGATCAGAAATCCTGGATCCAGCAACGTATCGAAGGCGAGGACAAAGGTGTGTCGTTCACGCCCGAAGGTCGAACGGCGATCCTGAACAAGCTGATCGAGACGGAGACGTTCGAGACATTCCTCAACACGAAATACACCGGAACGAAGCGCTTCGGCCTCGATGGTGGTGAGGCGATGGTCCCGGCGCTTGAACAGATTATCAAACGTGGCGGGCAACTTGGATTGCGTGAAATCGTTCTTGGCATGCCGCATCGTGGTCGGTTGAACGTTCTGGCGAACGTGATGGACAAACCGAACCGGGCTATTTTCCATGAATTCCAGGGTGGGTCTGCCAATCCTGACGATGTCGATGGTTCGGGGGACGTCAAATACCATCTGGGTGCGTCCTCGGACCGGGAGTTCGATGGCAACAAGGTCCATTTGTCGCTGACGGCGAACCCCTCTCATCTGGAAATTGTCGACCCTGTGGTGCTCGGCAAGGTGCGTGCGAAACAGGATCAGTGGCACGACAAAAACCGCACCATGGTTTTGCCGCTTCTTCTTCACGGTGATGCGGCCTTTGCCGGTCAGGGTGTTGTTGCGGAATGCTTTGGACTTTCCGGACTGCGTGGACACAAGACCGGCGGGTCGATCCATTTCATCGTGAACAACCAGATCGGGTTCACGACGTCGCCGCACTCGTCGCGTTCCTCGCCCTACCCCTCCGATGTTGCGCGCATGATCGAGGCGCCGATCTTTCACGTCAACGGGGATGATCCGGAGGCTGTGACCTACGTCGCGAAGGTTGCGATCGAATTTCGCCAACGCTTCGGGATCCCGGTTGTGGTCGACATGTTCTGCTACCGCAGACATGGGCACAACGAAGGGGACGAGCCAATGTTCACCCAACCGTTGATGTACAAGGCAATCAAATCGCATCCGACAGCGGTCAAGATCTACAGTGACAAACTTGTCGAGAACGGCACACTAACGGCCGCCGATGTTGATCGTATGAAGTCTGAGGTTCGTGCAGGTCTCGATGAAGAGTTTGCGGCGAGCGAGAGCTACAAACCCAACAAGGCCGACTGGATGGACGGGCGATGGTCGGAAATGGGCTTTGCCGAGGAGGGAGACCGTCGTGGTGAAACGGGTGTCGAGATCGATGAACTCAAGGATCTTGGCGACCATCTGACAACCATTCCATCGGATTTCAACGCGCATCGCACGATTAAGAGAATTATCAAGGGGCGCCGCGAGATGATCGAGAGCGGCCAGGGTATCGACTGGGCCATGGCCGAGCACCTCGCGTTTGCATCGCTTGTGACGGAAGGTGTTCCCGTACGGCTGTCAGGGCAGGATTCGGAACGTGGAACATTCTCGCAACGTCATTCCGTACTGACTGATCAGGATAACGAGCGTCGCTATTCTCCGCTCAAACACATTGCACCTGACCAGGCCCGCTTTGAAGTCATCAACTCGATGCTGTCAGAGGAGGCGGTACTCGGATTTGAATATGGCTACAGCGTTGCAGAGCCGATGGCTTTGACGCTTTGGGAAGCGCAGTTCGGTGACTTCGTCAACGGGGCGCAGGTCGTGATCGACCAGTTCATTTCCTCAGGGGAGCGTAAATGGCTTCGGATGTGTGGTCTTGTCATGTTGTTGCCGCATGGATTTGAAGGACAGGGACCGGAACATTCGTCTGCGCGCCTTGAACGATTCCTGCAACTTTCTGCCGAAGACAACTGGCAGATTGCAAACTGCACGACGCCCGCAAACTATTTCCACATCTTGCGTCGTCAGGTCCGCCGGAAATTCCGTAAACCATTGGTGATCATGACGCCAAAGTCGTTACTGCGGCACAAGCGAGTGCACTCGACGCTCGAAGATCTGGCGATTGGATCAAGTTTTCACCGTGTGCTCTGGGATGACGCTGAGAGTAAAACGGATGAAAAGATCAAACTTGTTGGCGATGATGCGATCAAGCGTCTCGTTCTGTGCTCCGGAAAAGTCTATTATGATCTTTACGAAGAGCGCGAGCAACGTGGGATCAACGATGTCTATCTCATGCGTATGGAACAGCTATATCCGTTTCCGGCACGTGCAATGACCAAGGAACTGGCGCGTTTCCCGAATGCTGAATTCGTGTGGTGTCAGGAAGAACCCATGAACGCGGGCGCATGGTTCTACGTCAACCCGTTGATTGAACGCATGCTGGCGCCTCTCGATACGAAACATAAACGTCCGCGCTATGTTGGGCGGAAAGCTCTGGCAGCAACCGCTACTGGTCTTGCCAGCGTACATGCGCGAGATCAGGCTGCTCTGGTTGATGCTGCGCTCACGGTTGAGTGATTTTTTGAATGCAAACAACCGGTCGTCTTGAGGCGACCGACGGCTTTGATGGAACCGAAGAGGAAAAATGTTCCATGGCGATTGAGATCAAGGTGCCGACGCTCGGTGAATCCGTCAGTGAAGCGACGGTTGGGCAGTGGTTCAAGAAGGCAGGTGAAACCGTCAACGTTGATGAACCGCTTGTCGAACTGGAAACGGACAAGGTTACGGTTGAGGTGAACGCACCGGTGTCGGGGGTTATTGCCGGAATATCCGTTGGAGAAGGTGATACTGTCGAGGTTGGTGCTATTCTAGGGTCAATCACTGAAGGAGAGGGAATGGCCGCAGCGCCAGCGCCGTCCACAGCACCTGCACCAGCGGCGGTTTCGACACCAGCACCTGCGGCAGCTGTGCCTGCGACGTCGGTCCCTGCAGCAGGAAACGGTACGTCGATGCCACCGGCGCCGTCCGCACAGAAAATTCTGAATGAGAACAATATTGATCCGGCCACCGTTTCTGGTTCGGGGCGTCGTGGTCAGGTGCTGAAAGAGGACGCACTTGGCGCTGTTGCAGGTGGGGTCGCGAGTGCAGCAGAACTTGCCATTCCGGCTCCGTCTTCGGCACCAACCCTGAAAGCGCGAGTTCAGAGCAGTGGTGACGATGCATCGAAGGAAGAGCGGGTGCGTATGACCCGTCTGCGTCAGACGATTGCGCAGCGCCTGAAGGATGCACAGAACACGGCCGCCATGCTAACCACATTCAACGATGTGGACATGACGGCGGTCATGGACCTGCGCAAGCAGTACAAAGACCTGTTCGAGAAGAAAAATGGTGTGAAGCTCGGCTTCATGGGCTTCTTCGTGAAGGCATGTATTCAGGCGCTCAAGGAAGTGCCTGCGGTGAACGCCGAAATCGACGGGACGGATCTGATCTACAAGAACTACTATCACATGGGTGTGGCTGTCGGAACGGATAAAGGGCTCGTGGTGCCGGTCGTTCGTGATGCAGATCAGATGTCGCTTGCGGAAATCGAGGCGGCCATTGCCGGATACGGCCAGAAGGCACGCGATGGCAAGATAAGCATTGAGGACATGCAGGGCGGAACGTTCACGCTGTCGAACGGCGGTGTGTATGGGTCCTTGATGTCAACGCCTATCCTGAACGCGCCGCAGTCTGGCATTCTTGGTATGCATCGGATCGAGCAGCGCCCGGTTGTGATGAACGGGGAGATTGTGGCACGTCCGATGATGTATCTGGCGTTGAGCTACGATCATCGAATTGTGGATGGAAAAGATGCGGTGACGTTCCTTGTTCGTGTGAAGGAAAATCTTGAGGATCCGCAGAGGTTGGTCCTGGAGGTTTGAACCTCACGGTAAGGAAACTCCGTATTGCCTGTTTGCTCTTATATTTCTGTCCCGGATGCTCCCGCCGCGTTTTCGTTCTATGAGGCTGCGTTTGGTGCGGACGTCTTTCACCGGGGCGAAGGGGATGATGAGAAAAATGTGCACGCGCGGTTTCGCATCGAAGATTCGGTCATCATGCTGTACGAGCACACGCCGGGCGAACCGCCAGGCATCGTGACGCCGGACGCCGCGGGCATGACGACCGTCACGCTACGGGTTTTGCTCGAGACGCGCGCTGCGGCGGATCGGGTGTTTGATGGCGCCCGAGCACATGGAGCCAAAATTGGTGCGTCACCTGAAAACGCGCCGAGGAACGAATATTACGGGCGGTTGACCGATCCCTTCGGGCATGCCTGGGCCTTTGGTGCGTTGATTGAAGCGCAAGGAGAATAAAATGGCTGAAACCTACGACCTCGTGGTTATCGGAACCGGGCCGGGCGGATATGTCTGCGCGATCCGCGCGGCGCAGCTGGGACAGAAGGTTGCCGTTGTCGAGAAACGCTCCACCCATGGTGGAACCTGCCTGAACGTCGGTTGTATTCCTTCGAAGGCACTGCTGCACGCGTCTGAAATG
>CALHAX010000052.1 GCA_937931785.1 uncultured Hyphomicrobiaceae bacterium
CCGAAGTGATCTGGAAACGTTCTGGCGACGAGTTTCAGAACGTCTTGCGTGATCGCATCCGGTTCGACCTGACGAGGCTTTGGCATGAAGAGGCTGGATTTGGCAGGCTTGCGGTTTTCGGAGTCAAAATTCCATTTGCCACCGGCTGGTTCACCCTCCTCCATCAACAATCCGGTTTTCTTCCGCATCTCGCGATAAAAATATTCCATCCGCAACTGTTTGCGACCGTTGGCCCATTCGGCAAACGCAGTTCTGGAGGCCACGAACCGGGTGTCCGGCAGAATGTCGACAGGAATATCTAGCGCATCGGGCCACGTTTCGATCGCGCTGAGAATACGCCATTCGCCGGGCTCGGTCACAATCAGACGTTCAGGTTTCAGCGACTTGACCGCTCGTTGTACTTCTCCCGAGAATGAGCCGCTGTTTTTCGCATCATCCAGCTTGATGTAGTCCACTGTCCAGCCGTCCGTTCGTAATGCGTTTGCAAAGTGGCGCATGGCCGAAAACAAAAACGCAATCTTCTTCTTGTGATGTTTGACATAGGTCGCCTCCTCCATCACCTCGACAAGCAACACGCGGTCGCGCGCCGGATCACCCGCGTCGAGGGAGGAGAGCTTTGGCGAAAGCTGATCGCCGAGCACGAGAATGAGATTGCGCGTGGTCATGTTCATCCTACGCGCGCACGTGCGTTGCGGATGACTTACAGCACGTCGTCCAGCGCGGTCAGCAGGCGGTCCACGTCATCAGCAGAATTGTAGTGCACCATCGAGACCCGCACGACGCCCTCTTCAGGGTTCATGCCAAGCGCTTCGATGAGACGGTAGGCGTAGAAATCACTGACCCCGCAGGCCACATCGTGGCTTCGTAGATGATTGGCGATCGCATCGTTTGCGACAGTGGGCGACTTGAATGCAATGGTCGCGGCGCGTTTGTGCGGCTCGGCCGTATCCGGTCCGATGATCCGCACATTCTTGTCGCGCAACAGCGCCAGAACGCGGTTCGCCAACGCAGCCTCGTGCTCGGCAAAGAGATGTCCGACCCGCGCCATACGCGCAGCCGTATCAGCGCCGTCATCCCCAAAGTGATGCGCATCCACCGCATCGTAGTAGTCGATCACACCGGAGGCGCAGGCGATCTCGCCGTGCATGGGACCAGCAGGCGTCACGCGTTTATCTGGAAATTCCGCGTTGAAGAAATGCCCCTGGTTCGGAATGTCCTTGAGGATTTCCGGCTTGACGTAAAGCAGTCCCTGATGCGGACCGTAAGTCTTGTAGAGAGAGAAATAATAAAAGTCTGCCCCGATCGCTTTCAGATCCGGCATGCCGTGCGGAGTATACGAGACGCCATCGATGCCAATCCGTGCGCCCGCATCGTGAACAAGCTTCACGAGCGCGGTTACATCGTGGATCTCGCCCGCCAAATTCGAGCAATGTGTGGCGAAGACATATTTCGTCCGGTCATTGATCAGGTTGTCGAGGTCTGCAACATCGAGACGTCCGCTCTCCGGGTTGGCGGACCATTCGCGAACCACCACACCGCTGTTGCCATCCGACAACCGCCGCCACGAACCGATGTTGGCCTCATGGTCCTGGTTCGTGACGATCACTTCGTCACCCGCCGACAATTCTTCCCGCAATGCCTGCGCCAGAACGTACGTGTTCATCGTCGTCGACGGTCCGAACATCACGCTGCCGGGTTCCGCATTCAGCGCCGCCTCGAACCGCGCGTGTGACAGATCCATCGCGTTGCCGGTATCTTCCGACGGATCGCTCGGCCCATACGGCTGCACTTTCGCCGCCACCATGTAATGCTGCAACTTGTCGATCACCGGCTTGGCCGCATACGACCCACCAGCATTTTCAAAGAACGCCCACTTCCCGCAATCAGGATGCGCAAAGGCCGGGAACTGCGAACGGACAAAGTCGAGATCAAGTGTGGTCATGAGAAGCATTGCCTTGATGATCGTTGCACATCCTCCCCCCTTGAGGGGGAGGACTTGAAATCACGAGCTTGCCGAATGGCAAGTCCCTGATTTCAATGGAGGGGGGCGTGTTGAACGGAACCTTCTGTCACCGATGCCCCCTTGCGAAAGAAGAGAGGGAGCGAATTATGCCTCTTTCACAGGCACCGTATAGTTCAGGCCCATACGCCCGCCATCCGGGTAAATCGTCTGACCCGTAATGTAGCTCGACATATCAGACGCAAGGAACACGGCAATCTTGCCGATCTCGTCCGGTTCGCCCGGACGGCCCATCGGCGTGCGGGACATGATCGCACGGTATTTATCCTTGTCAGACGCCACGTTCTGGAACATCTCCGTGGCAATCGAACCCGGCCCGATCGCGTTGACACGCACACCTTCCTGCGCGAGGCGGATGCCAAGCACCTTGGTCCACTGCATCACGCCACCTTTCGAAATCACGTAGGGCGCAATTTCCGGAATGGCGAGCACAGCGTTCGCAGACGACATGTTGATGATTGTACCCTTGGACCCGTTCTCATCCGGCTCCTGCCTGATCATTTGACGTGCCGCCAACTGGCCCGTCAGGAACACACCCTTGAGATTGACGGCAATGACCTTGTCAAAATCTTCCTCCTCAAGCTCCAGGGCATCACTCACATGAACAATTCCGGCGTTGGCGATCGCACAATCCACGCGCCCATGCGTTTCGACCGCAAAGTCGATCAGCTTCTGCACGTCGGCCTTTTGGGTGACGTCACAGCGCACGTACTGCGCATCGCCACCAGTCGCCCGCAATTTGTCTGCCGAATGCTCGCCAAGTTCGTCCTGAACGTCAGCCAGGATCACCTTCGCACCTTCACGTACGAACCGGTCGGCGCAGGCATATCCAAGTCCGCGCGACGCCCCCGTAATGATGGCAACTTTTCCCTCAATCAGCATGTCACTTTCCCCTCGTCTACATGCCTTTGCAGCTAGCACAGGTCGTGTGGGTAAACCAGACAGCGCACACGCCTCGTGAGCGATCACCAACTCGTGTTCGACATAGATGAACATTTGACATGCTTGCGCCCCGTCACATCGCTATGTCGCAGTATATAACCATGGATCAGGAGTCTTCCCGATGAAGCGCATCAAAACAATTCTTGTGGCATCGACGCTCGCACTGTCGTTAAGCGCAACTGCCAAGGCTGCGGACATTGTCGACACGGTTGCAGCAAAACCTGAATTTTCAATTCTCGCGAAGATGATCAAGCAGGCGGATCTCGGTGCGACACTGAAAGGCAAGGGTCCGTTCACCGTCTTTGCACCGACAGATGAGGCGTTCAAGAAATGGCCGGAAGGCGAGTTGGCGTTGTTCTTGAACCCGGCGAAAAAGAAGCATCTCGTCCGCCTTCTCAAGACGCACGTGATCTCCGGTGCCGTTGCCTCATCGGATCTCGCAGGCAAGACCACCGACGCCAAGAACGTTGAAGGCACGGTTCTGAAAGTCGACGGAACAGACGGTGTGAAGATTGAAAAGTCCAAGGTGACGCAGGCCGATATCAAGGTCGATAATGGTGTGATCCACGTCATCGACGTCCCGCTACTGCCAAAAGCGTATCGCGGATCGTTCTGACGCGGAGTTTGCAGAACCAGTAAACAACAACGACCCCGGATCAGTCCGAGGTCGTTTTCGCTTTAAAGACCGACAACCTTTTCAGCTCAAATATCCAGCGTGTTGCCGCGTTCCCAATCCGTCAGGTGGTGCGTGTAGCTGTTCCACTCGTTGGTCTTGAGCTTCACGTAGGCGTCGCAGAATTCCGCGCCCAGTGTTTCACGCAACGCGGTGCTTGCCTCGAACGACCGGATCGCATCGAGCAGGTTGAGCGGCAACTTCTTGGCATCCGGTGCCTTCTCCGGCTCCGCGTACATGTCGATATCGAGCCGTTTGCCCGGATCGCGCGTGTTGGCCATGCCGTCGAGACCTGCCGCGAGTGAAACGGCCTGCAGCAAATAAGGGTTCGCCGCACCATCAGGCAGACGCAACTCGAACCGGCCCGGATCAGGAATGCGGATCATGTGCGTGCGGTTGTTGCCGCCATACGTGATCGTGTTCGGGGCCCAGGTTGCGCCAGACAGCGTGCGCGGCGCGTTGATTCGCTTGTACGAATTCACCGTTGGATTAGTGATCGCCGCCATGGCTTCCGCATTGTGCACGAGTCCGCCGAGGAAGTGGTATGCGTCTTTCGAGAGCCCCATCTCACCATTATCATCCGCGAAAACGTTGGTCTTGCCATCCGTCGACCAGACGGAGATGTGCGAGTGGCACCCATTGCCGGTCAGATGCATGAACGGCTTCGGCATGAACGTCGCGCGCAGCCCGTGATTCTCGGCGATCGACTTGACCATGAACTTGAAGAACGCATGCCGGTCGGCCGTGACGAGCGCATCGTCATAATTCCAGTTCATCTCGAACTGACCGTTGCCGTCCTCGTGGTCGTTCTGATACGGGCCCCAGCCCAACTCGATCATCGCATCGCAAATTTCCGAGATCACATCGTAGCGGCGCATCAAGGCAGCCTGATCGTAACAAGGTTTTTCCTGCGTATCGGCCGCGTCCGAGATGTCCGTGCCGTCCGCATTGATCAGGTGATATTCCGGCTCCACGCCCGATTTCAGACGATATCCCAGCTTGGCTGCATCCGCGACGAGCCGTTTCAGGACGTTCCGCGGCGCGTGATCCACCGGCTTACCATTCATCCAGAGATCGCCCGCGACCCAGGCGACGTCCTTCTTCCACGGCAACTGGATCGCAGATGATGGATCGGGAATGGCAAACATGTCCGGATCAGCAGGAACCAGATCAAGCCACGCGGCAAAACCGGCAAACCCGGCTCCACTCTCTTCCATTCCTGCAACGGCTTGCGCCGGGACCAACTTTGATCGCTGGTTCCCGAACAGGTCCGTAAAGTTGAAAAGCACATACTTGATGCCACGCTCTTTCACGAAGCTTGCAAGTTCACCAGCCATTTTATTCTCCCTTACTCAGTGGTCGTAGTTTCACCGGTACGACTATCATGTTTCTCGATCTGAATATCATTCAGAACTCTGTTCCAGTCCATCGTCGAAATCGTGTAGGAAATATACGTCATGATCGCGACATAGGCGCAGGCAAAACCCAGCGCGATCTTGTTTGTACGTCCATGAAATCCGGATTCGAATGGCGGATCGCCGCGAAACATCGCCCAAACGGTTTGAACGGCAATCGCGATTGCAAAAACCACGGCCATGCCTCGCAGTGACGCGTAGACATTGTCTGTCGAAGGCGGCAATCCACCTGTCGGCCAGACATGATAGATAGCCAACGGCAAAAACATCAGGCCTGCGATCGCCGCTGTGGCCAGCCAGCGACCAATCATCCGGCACTCGCATCTGTGAGCCATCTAGAGCTGCTCACAACACTCTCGAATAACCCTGCCGTCATCCCCGCGGATGCGGGGACCCACGGGAGTATCGGACGCGATGGATTTTGTAGGTCGATAGTTTTCGTCATGACGTGGTTCAACCTTGCGAGCATTAGTAGGAGCATCATGGAGCCACCGGTTGCCGGGTCCACATATAACCGTTCGTCCAAGAATGCTTTCGTTCACTACGACGGTCTACGAAACCCTCCAACAACAACGTCGCCTTGCCCATTTGAAGTACACCCCTCCCCCCTTGAGGGGGAGGTCGGCGCGCACGCGCCGGGAGGGGGGTGATCGGCAACACCAGTTCTATATGAAAGGTCAAGCAGCACGCCATCCAAATTCGTCAGCACGTCCCGATTGCTGTAACGCACCACAGTGTAGCGCTGAGATTCAAGCCAGGCATCGCGATTAGCGTCAGCGCGCAGGGCCTCGTCTTCGTAGTGCTGCGAACCGTCGAGCTCTACAATCAGACCTTTTTGGTGGCAGATGAAATCGACAATATAGGCGCCGATCGGAACCTGACGACGGAACACCAGCCCATGGAATCGTTTCGCTCTGACGATCTGCCAGAATTTTCGTTCAGCGTCGGTCATGTTCGTGCGTAGAGATCGGGCGTGAGCACGCATATACTCGGGGATATTGCGGTGCGTCATCCCCCCTCCCTAACCCTCCCCCTCAAGGGGGGAGGGGATTTGAACCGAGGTCGCCACAACCACCACCTCCCCCCTTGAGGGGGAGGTCGGCGCGCAAGCGCCGGGAGGGGGGTGATCGGCAACGACGCGTGCGCGAGAAAGATCAGACGAACCACCCGTCATCCCGGCGCAGGCCGGGACCCACGGGAGTATCGGACGCGAAGAACGTTGTGAGGTGACGGCATTTCTCATGACTCATCCAAACTTCCAAAATTGCAGGTCGTACTCGTTGAGCGACTAGCTTCCCATAACTCCGACGTAGTTGTGGACTCCATAGTTTCCAGACAATTCGGTGTATCCGAGCACAGCGAGCAATAGTGCTATCGCCGTCCAATTTACTCGAGAATGAAACTCACAACCGAACAAACTTTGTTTCCTCAAAAATTCAAATGCGATCTGAACGAGGACACTTGTCGAGAACAGCGAAACCAGCCACTTCAGATTGGTCAGAGCTATCCCGGATACAATCGACCAAGCGCTGATTGATGGGAAAATAGTGTCTCCGACCCACGGTAGCTGAACACCGACGATGATGGCAGGAGTTAGCATGATCAACCCGATCAGCCCCGTCCCAACCCAACGCCACACAATTCAACCCTCCGCGTTCGCTCCCGGAATCCACCGCGTCCCCGCCAGTGGCACACCGGCCATCGCAGCGGCCTCCACCGTCAGCGCCACCATATCCTCAGGCTCCAGATTGTGCACGTGGGATTTGCCGTTGGCGCGGGCGAGGGTTTGCGCTTCGAGCGTCAACACTCGCAGGTAGTTCGCCAAACGCTTACCCGCCAGAACCGGGTCAAGCCGTTTCGCCAGTTCCGGGTCCTGCGTCGTGATCCCGGCCGGGTCGTTACCCTTCTGGTAGTCTTCCCAGCATCCGGCGCTCGTGCCGATCTTGCGATACTCTTCCTCGTGATCCGGTGAATTGTCGCCAAGCGCAATCAACGCCGCCGTCCCGATGGAACAGGCATCCGCCCCCATCGCGAGCGCCTTCGCTACATCGGCGCCAGTGCGAATACCACCTGC
>CALHAX010000053.1 GCA_937931785.1 uncultured Hyphomicrobiaceae bacterium
AATGCGGAAAATTCACGTGCCGTTATCAACGGTGCACGAACATTTGGAGCGTGCTGCAAATAGATATCGGAAACGATATTTGTGTGACGTACATCACATTCCAATGTGATGGTCGGTGTCATTATTCTTCTCAAGACAGACGCAACCAACAAGGAGCACACACACCGGCACATATTTCGCGACCCACCGGCTAACCTTCCAACCCTCCCCTCCCCTCTCCTCTCCTAAAGAGTCTGGTTGGGTCGCACTCCTCTCCGTACTCCCTCCCTGACCGAACAACCGCTTCTCACCCCCCCTCGTGAGAAGCGGTTTTTCTTTGTAGCGCAAGCGAGATTTGGTGGAGACATCTACTGTTGAAAGCAAAGCGGAAGCGCTTTGTTCGGACGTTTTTGCTCAACCTGCTGACCCAACGTAGTTATTTTACCACTAGCATCGAACCTAAAGCTAACCACTGGTTTTATGCTGCTTCAGGTTCTCGTTGCACATCATCTAGTGGGTTTGTGTCTTGTTCGACCTCTGCTGCTGCAACACCAAAAAATACAGCATAGAGACACGGGACTACAACCAATGTTAGCAACGTACCGACGATCAAACCGCCAGCAATGACGACTGCGAGATCGTAAAACAAAACATCGCGCGAAAGAATGATCGGGAGCAGACCCATTGCGGTTGTACAGGTCGTCATGATGATTGGGCGCAAACGACGAACGCCAGCCTCAATGATCGCAGATTGATCGTCCCGGCCTGCATCTATTTCGATTTCTATCCGGTCAATCAGAACAATTGCATTGTTGATGACAATTCCCGCCAATGCGAGGAATCCGAGAATTCCCATGAAGCTGAAATTTGCTCCGGGCATGATGATGAGTGACAACGCCACACCAGTGATCGACAAGGGGATTGTCAACAGAACGATTCCGGGTTTCCTGAAACTGTCGAACTGCCAGATCAGGACGAGAACCATAAACGCAAATGCGAGTGGGACATTGCCAAACAAGGCCGATTGCGCGTCACTCGAACCTTCTATTTCTCCGCCTTTTTCGATCCTGTAGCCCACAGGTAGTGTTGCCTTGAGTGCTTCGACATCCTCTGTCATTTTCGTGTCTAGTGCAGCGGCCGTCAGAACGTCGTTTTTTCCTGAAACCGTAACAACCCGTTCCAGATCTCGACGGCGCACCTGTGAAAAGCCGAATTCCGGTTCCAGACGTGCGACTTGTTCGAGCGGGACAGGGCTCCCTCCGGATACAGCAATGTTGAGCGACGCAAGGCGAGACAGCTGTGTGCGCGCTTCCTTTCCGGTGCGAAACACGACTGGGATAGAAAGGTCGCCGATCCGGTAGTTTGTCGCTTCGACACCGGACAACTGATTGGACAATGCGTTTGCAATGTCCTGCGACGAAATTCCAACGCGACGAGCAGCGTCCTGATCAATCACGACACGAAGGGTGACGGTCGGATTCTTCCAGTCGTCAGTCACATTCACGGTTCCAGGAATGCGCCGCAATGCAAGTTGAAGTTGTTCGGCTGCCTGCTTCAGAACTTTCTCATCCGGACCAGCCACCCGGTACTCGACAAGTCCCGCTTCACTCGGCCCCAACGACATGGGTTTGGGAAAAATTTCCGCTTCCGGTACGCGATCGACTGCGAACCGCCGAACACGGTTTTTGACGACTTGAACATCGGCTGATGTGGCAACATTTACCAGCATGTATGCAGTATTCGGTGTGCCATCCACCGGGCTCAATGCCAGATAGAAACGCGGGCCACCATCGGCGATATAGGTGACAACATTCTCAACTTCCGGGTTGAATTTTTTATCCAGTAGCCATGTTTCAACACGCTTGGTCACGTCGCGTGTTGCCATTGTGTTATGACCTTGCGGTAGCTCGACAATTACCTGTAGCTGTGATCGTTCGGATCCGGGGAAAAACGTATTTGAGACAAACTGAAATAGCCAAATGCCCAGAAATAGCGTCGAGAATGCAACTGCCACGGACAGGTATTTGAAGTGCAGGCAGGTCTGAATGAAATTGCGGTATTTCTCGTAATACACTGCTCCGTATGCCTGCTCATCGTCGACCGGGGGGCCGACTTTCAGAAACTGAACACAGAACAGGATCAGCGCCGTTAGGGCGACAACCCAGCTCACCAATAGAGCTATGGCAATGACCAGAGAAATAGAGCGTGTGTACTCACCTGCGCCGCCGGGAGCCAACATCAATGGCATGAACGCCAGGATGGTTGTGAGTGATGCAGCCAACAAGGGTTTCGACAGGCTGCGACCGGTTTCCATGGCTGCCTGGAAGCGCTCCTGCCCCCTTTGCACACGGTTTCCAAATTCTTCCGCAACCACGATCCCGTTGTCCACAAGAAGACCGAGAGAAATAATCAGGGATGCTAGCGACATGCGCTCCAGTTCAATGCCAGCCAAGCGCATGATCAACACTGTGATGATCATGACAAGCGGCACCATCGCGCCCACAATGAAACCTGTCCGGAATCCGAGGAATGCAATAACGACCCCGAGCACGATCATGATGGTCTGCAAAAGGTTGTAGAACACGCCAAGCACGGCAGCATCGATTTCTGTTGGCTGCCACGTGACGAGATCGAGTTTGAAGCCAACGGGCAGAGTACTATTGTAACGTTTTATGACCTGCGACAGTCCTGTTCCAAATGCTGTGGCGTTGAACTGATCGATCATTGAGACCGACACGACAATGGCTTCCTTGCCATTCCAAAATACGGGGTTTTTCGGCGGATCTTCGTAATCAAATCGAACGTTGGCGATGTCGGAAAGGAAGATAGAGTTTGTACTGCCCTGTACCGCGATTGAAACGCTCTCGATGTCCTCGATGCTACCTAGGTCACCACTTGGTTCGATCGTGAACGACTTGCCATTCGCCTCAATTCGTCCACCGGGGAGAATGACATTTTGCTGCGAGATTGCGGACAAAATTGCGTTGGGATCCAGCCCCATGCGCGACAGACGGACGTTGTCGAATTCAATAAAAACGCGCGGTTCGTTCCGGCCGAAAAACTCAACTTTTCGCACGCCTGGAACACGCGCGTAGATCGTTCGACGCAGAATCTTTGACGCTTCGTATATCTCAGCATTCGAGAACCCCTCGGCCGTCATGGCAATGCTGGCCATCGCCACGTTTCCCTCGTCGTCAAACGTTTGTGGTCCAATCGTGCCCGAAGGCAGATCCGCTTTGATGTCGTCCATCTTGTTGCGGAGCGTAGCCCAGATAGGCGTCATATTTGTGTAGGTATCGGCAACGGTAATCTTCACAAGAGACTTACCGATGGAGGAAACGGTCTCCAACTTGTCAATCTCCGGCATTTCCCGGATTTTTTCTTCCAGCTTGGAGGTTATGAGGTTTTCGACCCGCGCCGCGGACATGCCTGGGAATTGTGCAATGACAGAGGCTGAACGGATCGTAATTGCAGGATCTTCACGCGAGGGGTGAGTGAGCAGGCTCAGTGGCCCGGTAACGAGGACGATAAGCAGGAACGCAAGTATCAGCGTTCTGTTATTTAGTGCGAGGCTGGTCATGGAAGCGCCCCTCCCTCAGAAAGGTTTGGCAGGATCAAGAAGTCGTACTTCCATGCCATCGTACATCTGCCCAACACCGGCGGTGGCGATGATATCGCCCGGTTTAATATCGCCGATGATTTCCGGGTTGTTGCCTTCGATACCGACAACTTGAACAGCTTTCTGTTGCACGGTGCTGCTTGTCGGATCGTAGACGAAGATCGTCGCCCGACGTTCAGCAACATCCGGTTTCAATGCACCAACAGGAACGGAAAACGCCTTGCCAGTACCTTCCCCCTTGAAGGCCAACTCGATTTCAGCACTCATACCGGGTCGTATGCCGTCGGGTGATGTCTCCAGACGTACCGTTACGGGATAGGCGTTCCCATCACCTGCTTCTGGGGAGACTTCGGTCACGAGCCCTTTCACGATTGCATTGTTTAGAGGGGGAATTTTTACTGTGACTTCAAGACCCACACGCACGACACCGATTAGTTGCTCTGGAACAGAAATCTCCACTTCATTTTCGCCCTGCGTTTGCAGCGTGTAGATCGCTTCGCCAGCCTTTACTTCTTCGAATACTTCCACCTGCCTTTTGGATATACGTCCATCGAATGGAGCTTTCAGCGTGGTTTTCGAGAGATCACGTTGACGACTGCTGAGCTGGCTCGTGGCGATCCCAACCTGTCCTTCAGCATTACCGAAATTGGCTTTGGCCGTATCCAGTGCTGTACGGGTTGAGAAGCCTTTATCTCTCAACTGTTGCTGTTGCGAGAGTTTACTTTGGGCATCCTTTAGAACGGCGCTGGCTTGGCGCAGGGAGAATTCTGCCTGCTCTAATTCGAGCTCGATGGGTTTGGGATCGAGCTTGGCAAGGGTCTCGCCTTTGCTGACGGATTGGCCAATTTTCTTTGCCATGACGACAACGCTGCCCCCAATTTCAAAGGCGACATTCGCGTTCGTGCCTGCCCGTACAATACCTGCCAATTGACGGGTCTCATTCTCGGCCAGAGTTTTGATTTTCATGTGCTTGATCGCACGGGGAGGAAGTTCTGGTGTTTCGATTTTGGTATCGTTGCAAGCTGTTAGCAAAGATGCTGTCAGGACCACAAAGGCCCACCTGATAACAAGAGGCATGTTTCGTTACTCGGTTAGAGGAATCGAGGGACAAGTTCTGAAATCGCACTGTCGTGTAGTTGTGCGGCTGCGGCAAGGGGAAGTTGGCAATATTGAATTCGATCTAAAGGCGAATAAGCTGTGACCACTTTCCGATGTCGATTGGTTGTGAGGATGCAGAAGCGCACTGTACATCCTGATCACTTCGCCCTTGGACCGGAGCAGTCATGAGTGATCGTTCTGTTTGCGCGGTATTTTGTTTGTAGAACCATAAGGACAGGCGCTCATGACAGTCGTTTGGGCAGAGCGTCCTACGAGTGAGACTTACAGTTCGCTTTCCTCTTGTGCATGCTCCGGCTCAATATACGACATAGCCAGGTTTTTATTGATCCGGTACCCTCAGGCTGCGGACGTGATGGAGTTCACAGGCCGACCACCAAGAAAAACACCTTCGCCTGGCTGCGCCGGAGACATCGTGCTGTCGAGTTCCATCAGTACACGCGTTCTGTGGTTCCCTTTGCCATCTGCTACTGCAGCTCCTCCTTACCGGGAAAGCTTTTGGTCAAATCGACCTTGCTGGGGCTAGATATGCGGAATAATAAAATCTGGAACGATATTGGATGTCGCAATAGACGCAGAAATATCGATATCTTTCATAAGTCCATAATTCGTTACGAGAATGCTGCGCCATCCCGCTGCTGCGCCACCTAATATGTCAGTGTGAAGTGTGTCGCCGATCATGGCGATTCGATGCGGTTGGGTTTCCCTGCCAACGCGTGTGGTCACAGCTTCGAATGCGTTGGAAAACGGTTTGCCAAAGAAAACCGGAGTAATTTTCAACTCATCTGCCAGATCATGTGCAAAGGCGCCGGGCTCGATGGTGAAACCACCTTCGCGTGGTGCAACCAGATCCGGATTCCCAATCAGCAGTGGACGCGGTTGGGAGCTCAATGCTTCCAGCAATCGAGCCTGCAGTTGATCGTTCCAGCCTGCACTACTCAAAAGGATGAAGCCATCGCTTCTGTCGAATGATGCTTTCGTGTCAGTCAGCGCATGGCAGAGGACAGGCAATTCATTGATGTCTGAACTTGTCGGTGCGGCCACCCCCCACTGTTGAACATCTTGATAACGAGCCAACGCGCCAGCGAGAACCTCGCGGCTACTGACGATTTCATTCAACTGAAAATCGAAGCCCAGTGTTGAATATTTCTCTTCTAAACCTGCCAATGGAACTGTCGCCGCGTTCGTCAGAATGAAGACACGCTTGTCGGCTGCGCGCAGTGCATCGACGCGTTCGCGCGCGCCAGAAATAGGAGTGTCACCAACATTCAAGACGCCAAATGAATCAAAAACAAAGGCGTCGAACTCGTCGATGAGTTCACCAAGATCGCTGGCTGAAACTGACGATGGAGGAAACTGGGCATCAGGCAAACGGTTCCGGACTGCTTCATATCGATCGAAGGCCCAGGCGCTCGTCACGCCATTTTTCTGTGCTTGCATCACGTAATACTGGCTCCGTCTAAAACAAGCATCAGAGGTTGGTGGTCGGACGCATTTGTCTGTGTGTTCACGCGCACCTCCGTGACCGTTTTGGCAATGTCCGGGCTCACAAAGAAAAAATCGCGACAATGTTCTCCATCGGGCCACTGGACATGATCGAAAATACCGCATGTGGGTTCATGCGGTAGATTCTCATTCACGAGTGTCCAGGCATCCTGAAACATCGTTGCGCCATGGCAATCAGGTGCGAGCATCGTGGCATATTCGGGGAATTTCGTTTCCATATTGAAGTCACCGCACAACACGCAGTCTCCAGGCCTTGCAACCACTTGATAGGGGCCGGAGTTATCTCGATCAGGGGGCGTTTGTGCATTTGCGAGCACCTCACACTGCAACGTCCGCAATCGCTCGACTTGCATCATCCGCTGCTGTGCAGAATGAAATTCGAAATGCGTGTTGATGATCCGTAGAGGTTTTTCGGGACCCGCGACTGTGATCTCGGTGGCCTGACGCGGCATGTGCCGGATGCCACTTTCGGATGGTTCGGGAAGGGGATGGTGGAAGACGGAGAGAATTGGGAGGCGCGATAACGTGGCATTTCCAAACTGCCAACGCGTCTGAGAACCATAAACGCTCGCCTCTACTGCGGAGCCAAAAGTCAACGTGTATTCGGGAAACAGTTGGGAGAGCTCCTCGACCTGATCTGGTGCAAACCCGTCTTCATCAAGAGCAAGATGTCGCGTAACTTCCTGGAGGCAGATAACATCCGGATCGCACATCTCTCTTATGATCGAAGCAATCCGCTGCAGGGAAATGACGTCGTCGACCCCTTTGCCATTCTGGATGTTCCAGGACAGAACGATCATTTGATGCCCGCATACATGAAAGATTGTACAAATTGACGTTGGAACAACAGGAACGCGATCAAGAGCGGGGCTACTGAAAGCAAGGTCGCCGCGGACACAATGGACCAGTCCACGCCAGATTCCGGGGCGCCAAAAATGCCAAGACCAACCGTCAAGGGGCGTGTTTCAACGGAGTTGGTGATCACCAGTGGCCAAAGAAAATTGTTCCAGTGGTGCGAGATGGAAACGAGACCAAATGCCAGGTATGTCGGGCGTGCGAGGGGAACATACACCTTCATTAATATGCCGAGTGTTCCGCAGCCTTCCAACCGCGCAGCGTCTTCCAGTTCCTTCGGTGTTGATTTGAACGATTGCCTCAGGAGGAATATGCCAAATGCACTTGCCATGTACGGCAGGCCAATGCCGGTAATGGTGTCGACCAGACCCAAATTCGCAAGTGTTCCGTAATTCTGAACGATCAGGATTTCCGGCGTGACCATCAACTGAACAAGGACCAGTGAAAACGCAACGTTGCTGCCAAAAAATTCGTACCGCGCGAATGCGTAAGCCGCCAGTGTCGCGACAATCATCTGCACCGTGAGGAGCATGGTCACGAGAACAAAGGTGTTGAACCCGTAACGCAGGAACGGTGCCTGCGACAGTGCCTCACGAAAATTGTCCAATGTGAGGGGTGCGAAAAGGTCGAAGTGAATTGCGAACTCGCTCGTGTGGAACGCGGCCCAGAAGGCGTAAAGCAGGGGGGATATCCACAAGAGCGCCAGAAGCCAGGCGGCCAGGATTTCAACAACATCCATGAACGTGCGCGTGTTTGATCTCGAGGCACTCATCTGTAATGCACCCGTCGATCAAGAACAAAGAACTGAGCCAGCGCCATGAATGCCAGCAACAAAAGAAGAACCACGGTCAGTGTCGCTGCGTAGGTCGTGTCGAAGTACGAGAACGCGCTCTCATAGATGTAATAGAGTAGAAGATTACTGGCGTTGTCCGGTCCACCTTTTGTGAGAATGAACAAGTGGTCGACCAGTTTGAACGAGTTCAGGATCGCGTTGACGAGCACAAATAGCGTTGTGGGCATGAGAAGCGGAAACAAAACCCGGCGGAAGAAATACCATCGTGATGCGCCTTCAAGCTTCGCAGCCTCACGCAGCTCTGGTGGGATGTGCTGCAGCGCTGCGAGATAGAAGATCATGAAGAAGCCTGCT
>CALHAX010000054.1 GCA_937931785.1 uncultured Hyphomicrobiaceae bacterium
CGGAAGTTGGCGATGACGCTGGTCGTCAGGCGTTGCGACGGCGCAATGACGTCTGCATGTCCGGATGTGTGCTGCAACTGGGCGCAGATACCGAGAATCAGTTCGAATTTCAGGGGAATGAAATTGTCTCCATCGAAGGAAACATCGTCTACGACGATACGCCTGAAGCTGGCGACACACCGGTCGATCCGAACGCATCAGGATTTGGCGCAGAAGACGTCGATCCCGACACGCAGGAAAAAGAAGTAAAAAGCGAAGAGTCCGTTCAGTAACATTGGAAACAATCTTGATGCCGCGGACGCTCGGAGGAGCGCGTCATCAAGTGAAAACTGGCTCGCACCTTGAAGACAGGTGCGGGCCTTTTTTCATCGTCAGAATGACTGTTCCGGATCAAAAATGAGCGTCGAGAGATGTTCACGACTTTCCGTTAAGGTGTCAGATTGCGGACATAGACCATGTCAGACGATGCGGGTGCACCACGTCGCAGACAGAGCACGGTGTCGAGTGCCGCCGACTTCTTTACGGTGCCAGCGTGATGACCACCGAATCTCCAACTCTGCCTCACTCCGGTTCGTCACTCCGCAATCCCAAAGGTTTCGTCGGCTCCCAATGTACGGCTGCTGCGTCCACGGCAACCAGTTCACGCTCGGGCCAGCGCAACGCGGTGAGTTGGCCGCCGAAAACACATCCCGTATCGATGCAGATCGTATTATTGATCCACTCACAGGCGCGCATCGGCGTGTGACCGTAAACCACCGCCGCTTGACCGGAGTAGTTCCGCCCCCATTCCCGCCGAACAGGAAATCCGTAATCGTCGCGTTCTCCAGTCGTGTCGCCGTACAGCGCAAAACTGCGTGCTTCGTTGCTGTGCACGCCATGCAGATCCTCACGCAACCCGGCGTGCGCCACGACAAGATCACCACCGTCCAGTAGAATGTGCGGCGGCAGATTGTGGAGGAAGACGCGTACGCGTTCGCGAAAGGCCTTCGATGTCGCCTCGAACTCTGTGACTGTCGTTGCAAGCCCGTAGGCAGTTCGTACATCACGGCCTTCGAGCCAGCGCCGAAGTTTCGCATCATGATTGCCAACCACAGCAAAGGCGTTCCCGGTTTCGCACATCCCTAGAACGAGACGTACAGCATTGACGTTCTGCGCGCCCCGGTCCGTAAAATCTCCAACAAAGATCGCACGCCGTCCCTCGGCATGATGCGCCAGAATTGACGCCTCTCCATTCGGGTCAAAATCGTCGATGGTATAGCCCAGCCGGTCCAACAGCATGACGCATTCATCGAAGCAACCATGAATGTCGCCAATGATATCAAAGGGGCCGGAGTCGATGCGCAGGTCCAGCGGGCCGGGTTTCGGGAGGGCGTCCAGGGTTTTGCTCATGTGCGCCGTTTTACGAGGCTATGCGTTTAACGCAAGCGATTGGCGAGGGGCTAGGAGCCAGACCTTTATTTTTCCAGCTATTTCACCTATATATGTCGTGTCGGCTTGTCCGACTATGGCGATAAACGGTGTTCATAATAAACCATTCGGACCCGGGGGCGGTACCCGGCGCCTCCACCATATACCGCTGGCGAGCGCACCCTGTTGAGTGCCTCAGTATGCTAGCAAAATCGGGCGATGTGGCTCGTTCCAGCGGTATCTGATGGGGGCGAAATAGGATCGACGAGGGTGTAAAAGGATTTCTTTCGCTCGGCATGGTTCCGCCGTTATCGGGCCGTCTCAATAGTTGCAAACGACAACTATGCTGAGGGTGCAATGGCTGCGTAAGCGGTCCTTGACCTTCGAATGAAACTCCTGTCGGCCTAGCCGCTGTCAGGCGCGGTTTGGAGAGCACCGGGCAACAGAAGCTCTCCACTTATCGCCTACATACAACAGTCAGGACACGCAGTGCACGTGACGCAACGAAATGTGTGACGCGGATTGCCCCATTGTGTTCAATCTGTATTGATCTGATAGTGTTCACAAGATTCTCTGGATTAGCTGCGGCAGCACCCCATGGCAGAAAAAGTCATCGACTATGACAGTCTCGCACAAGAGGCTTTGCGCGGCGTCGTGCGTTCCGTGCTGGAAACCGTGTTGCGAGATGGTATTCAGGGCGACCATCACTTCTACATCGCGTTCGACACCCGCGCGAAGGGCGTCGTACTTTCCGATCGCCTGCGCGAGCAGTACCCGGAAGAAATGACCGTGGTCCTTCAGCATCGGTTCTGGGACCTCAAGGTTGAGCGCGATCGCTTCGAGGTCAAATTGACATTCGACAGTATTCCCGAACTTCTGGGCATTCCGTACGCCTCCATAAAAGTGTTCTTCGACCCGAGCGTTCCCTACGGCCTTCAGTTTGAACCTTCGGGCTCGACGGGCGGTATTGGTCGCCAGGCCCCTGCAATCGTCGAGTTTGTTGGCAGTGGTGAAGAAGATCATGGCGAAGGCGCAATGGCGGCAGGCGTCGCCAAGAATGAAGATGTCCATGACCCCGATCATCCCGTTGATGGTCCGATGCAGGACACATCAGACGATGATCATCGGGACGCAGAAGACGACGGGGAAAGCCAGACAGCCGAAATCGTCGAACTGGACGCCTTTCGCAAGAAATGACCGCAACCTCATACGTGCGGAAACAACATGAACAATCTTGATCGCGAAATCGTCGCCAGTATGCGCCGCTACGGTAAAGCGCACAGCCTGGACGTACGCACCCATTCCCACGACTGGATCGTGGAAGTGACTCGCGACGGCCGTGTGCATCATGTCTTCGGCTACGACCTTGGACTGAACGCATCCACCACGCACCGCCTGTGCAACGACAAGGCGGCAACCTTCGAGGTGTTAAACACCCACGGCATCGCCGCAATCCCGCATCACCTTTTCCTCCATCCACGCTGGCTGGACTACGTCGCGCTGGACGGAAACTGGGCGCGTATACTGGAGGCGTTTGCGGCCTGCAACAACGATGCCGTCGTGAAGGACAACGAAGGCACGGGCGGCAAGGAAGTTTTGCGCGCAACGTCCGTCAAGGAGTTGGAACAGGCGGCAACTGCAATATTCGAACGCGCACGCAGCATTGCGATTTCACCCTATGTCGATATCCAGGTCGAACTGCGCTTCGTCCTCCTCGATGGGGCCCCCCTCCTCGCCTACGCCAAGGATCGCCCTGTCGTGATCGGCGACGGCAAACGCAGCATCAGCGAACTCATCGCCGCGCTGGATCTCCCTGAAGGTGTCGATCGCGAAATTCTCGCCGAAATCGCATCAGTTCACCCGGCGGCACACGTGCCGGATGCTGATGAAGTCATCTCTGTTCAGTGGCGCCACAACCTTGGCAAGGGGGGAACGCCGCGCATGCTCGACATCGCCGATCCTGGCATTGCCGATGCGCTGGACCTCGCACGCGCCGCCGCTGCTCACACGAATTTGCGTTTTGGATCCGTAGACATCGCCATCGTCGACGGCACTCCGCTCGTGCTGGAAATAAACTCCGGCGTCATGCTGGAACACTTGTCCGACGCCGCGTCAGATGGTGCAGCACTGACGGATCGAATTTATCACGCGGTGCTTGATCGTGTGTTTGGGGTGGATTGAGGGCCGCCATGGT
>CALHAX010000055.1 GCA_937931785.1 uncultured Hyphomicrobiaceae bacterium
TGGCCGCAATTGCCGCTGCAGAAGAAGCGGAACGCGAGCGGCAGGAAGCTGAACGCCTTCGTGTCATTGCCGAAGAAAAAGCCGAACAGGAACGCAAGCGCCTGGCCGCAATTGCCGCTGCAGAAGAAGCGGAACGCGAGCGGCAGGAAGCTGAACGCCTTCGTGTCATTGCCGAAGAAAAAGCCGAACAGGAACGCAAGCGCCTGGCCGCAATTGCCGCCACCAACGAGGCTCGCCGCCTGCAACTGGCGCAACGCAACGCAAGACGAAAAGATTATCGCTTGGTCGCGGAGTATAATGGCACACCGTTGGAACTGTGGGAAGAACGTAAAAAAGTGCGTGCAGCAAATAAGGACCTTTCAAAAATTGACGAAGCACGCTTCGCAAAACGAAAGTCTGACAGTCGCGGTCGGGTTATCCTGTCAGGCAAAGTCGCATCACCACAAATGCGGATCGCATTGCGTCGCCATGCCCGTGCGCAATTCGACGGCGATGTTGTGGATCGCCTTGAGGTCATTGATGGGGCCGAAGATCCGGAATGGCAGGCGGCAGCAGTGCATGGAATTGATGAACTCTCGCGCCTGCGCAATGGCGCAGCACTTGTAACCCAGAGCGACGTTGATCTTTACGGCGACGCTGTAAGCAACGATGCCGCGCAGGCGGTTCGGGCCGCGATCGATCGCAAGACACCCTCACGCTTTGAGGTTTCATCCCTCATAATAGCTCCAAAAGCTCTTGAAAAAACAGCCGTAGAAGAGGTCCTGGAAAAGGATGCCCCCGTTAACGCGGGCGAATGTGGAAACCTTATGAATTCGGTCGCCACGTTTGCGCCCATCCGCTTTGCCTCCGAAAAAGCGGAGATCCGCAAATCCGATACCCCAACACTCGACAAACTCGCAGTGATTGCCGAGAAATGCCCACGTACGAAAGTCAGGGTCGCAGGACATACGGATTCACGCGGACCTGAAGCTTACAATCAGAAACTCTCCGAACAACGTGCCGAAGCAGTGTTGGATTATCTCGCCAAAAAGGGCATCGCACGCAACCGCATGAGGGCGCGTGGTCTCGGCGAAAGTCAGCCGTTGGTCAGCAACGCAACGCGCGCTGATCGCACGAAGAACAGACGCATCGAATTCACAGTGACCGAACAGTAATAAAGGGGCGCACCGTACGAAGATGCGGACGCACCTCGTCAAGAGACGAACGGAGAACAAACGTGTTGTACCTGCTGCAAGCCTTGATGCCTTATGTCGTACTGTCCGTGATACTTGGTTTCGTTGTCGGTTGGTTCGCCTGCGGACGAGAAGACGAAAGATAGAAAACACCAAGTCTGGCACGTGATGAAAGGTTCATCACAACCGCCTGAAGGAGACTGTTTCGCATGCCTTACTTCGTGCTCTACACAGCGCTGCTCTTGCTGGGTTCTTTCTTTGTCGGCGCTTGGTTTGCGTGCGTCATGCGCAAGATATTCAACTTTGGTGCGCGTCCCGTACTGCAAACAGCAGGGGCTGCTGCAGGTGCTGGAGCGGTCGCTACGGCAGACGTGGTCGCGCGTTCGAAACCCGACGCAGTTCCCTCAGCGGCTGTAGCGTCTGACAGGTCCGCAGAGACCACTTTGTTTGGCGATCGCAACGCCGCCGAGCAGGCCGTTCTGGACAGTGAGGCACACCGCGACGACCCAGTGTTAGCCCCCGGGGCTGCTCAAATCACTGAAACACAAACCCCAGAACCTATACCTGCTCCAGAGCCGATTGAGCCAGATGCAAACGCTCCCGTTGCAAAGGATAAAAAAGAACCTGCTGGTGATCATGCCGCATCCAGGATCGAAGAACCAACAACAGATCATGTCGGCGAAATTTCGAACATCGCAGAAACGACCGCACCGACGGATGTCGCGAGCGCTGTCGCAGCCGCAAGCGCAGCAGCAGCCGCAGCGATTGCCGCCGCCAAAGCGGGAAGCGCGGCCATCCAGGAACCTATTACGGATGCAGCACCAGTACAAGAATTCAACGATATTCTCCCATCACCGGACGAGGATGGTTTTGAGTTCATCTCTCCACCTGTTGCAATAAAGGAATCGGCCGCAATAACACCGATCGAAACATCCAGTCGCGAAGACAATGCGGAAGTCGCGGTGGACAACGACATACAAGAACCCGAGCCTGTCCCCGCTTACGCGCCTGAGCATACTTCGCAAACGGAGTCTCAGGCAGAACACCATGCAACAGAGCACCAACAGATTGCAGATACAAACCAGCACCCCGGGCACAGCAAGAGCGACGAGCAGGTTGAAACCTCTGAGGTAGATCACACACCGCAACCTGACATGGAAACGGCTGCAATTGCCGCTTCAGCTGCAGGCGCCACCGCGCTGGCAACCCAGAACATGCAACCTGCAGAAGAAACTGCATCTATTCCAGAACCAGCCACGGGTGAAATAGACTCCCTCCCCTTCGCAGAAGCCGATCCAGACGACCTTATGCGTATCAAAGGCATCGATCAGGAAACACAAGACACATTGAACGGATTGGGTATCCACCGTTACGAGCAGATTGCACAATTTTCATCAGAAAATGTTGCAGAACTCGATCATCAACTCGGCGCACCAGCACGCATCTCACGTGAAGGTTGGATTGAACAGGCCACAATCTTGTCGCGCGGGAACGAAACTTACTTTTCAGGTCGCCAGTACCGAAACAGAAGAACATCGTCACACGCATCTGCCACAAAGGGCGTGACCACCGCTGGAACCGATGCAGCGAGCACGATGCCAGCAGCAGCGACCGGAGGCCTTTCTGGTGCCACCATCACAGCGGCGGTTGTCGGCCGTGCGTCTTCCAACATCGCGCATGAAGAACCGTCAGGTCGCACCACTGATGCAATCTCAAGTTTTCACGCTCAAAGCTCAGGAAAAACCCAGGCAACTGAAGAAAATACACTTGCAGAACGACAGGACCGCGAACCCCGTGAGCCACGCGCAGACCGCGAACCCCGTGAACCACGCGCAGACCGCGAGCCGCGCGCAGAGCATGAGACCGGCGCGACTGAACGTAGCGAAAGCACCCTGGGATCAGCAACACGCTCACGTCCGGGCGCAGCACGTGTTGGCCGCAGTATACCAGGGGTCGGCAATCCGGAAAGCCGCCGCATCGGAGCCAGCGGCGGCGGACAAATGCTTCAGTCATCAGAAGCGAACGACCTCAAACGCATTCGTGGCGTTGGCGTCGTCATCGAGAAAAAACTCAACGCGATGGGCGTTCACTCCTACGCTCAGATTGCAGCGTGGACGGAACCCGATATCGACCAGGTCAATTCCATCCTGGACTTCAGTGGTCGGATAGAACGTGAAAACTGGATCGAACAGGCAAAGGTTCTCGTTAAAAAGACATAAGGCAAACTCGGAAAGTTCGAATCCCCAATGTTTGAATGTCTATAGCGCGTCTGATTCAAATGGAATCATGACGCAATGGTCCAAGTCGCTCCACTGGCATCCCAATGTCTCGAGGTAAACCTGAAAGACTCTAGTCTGTGTCTCGCGCCAGAAACGCAACGATCGCCTCGATCGTTGGCGCATCTCTCAACAAGGGCGCATGTCCCTGTCCCTTTACATCAACCCGAACAGTGCCGGGATGTAACCGGCACATCTTGTCGAGCGTTGCAACGCTAAGAATGTCCGAGTTTTCACCCCGGATAACCATCAAAGGAAAGCGGCGCAACGCATTGAACTGGGGCCAGAGTTCAGGTGGTGCACTATCGAGGTCCACATTCGTCACAGCACGCGCAATCGCCTTGTCGTACCCTGAGACCGGTTGACCATTCACATCATTGAACCATTGTTCCGCAACGACCCGCCATTCCGACTCATCGATGTCGGGAAAGTCCCGTTGCCCTATATCCTTGACGATCCGCGTGGCATCATTCCAATCAACCGGATCCGGAATGCGTCCGGCATATCCTGTAATCCGCGCCAGACCATCCGCCTCTATCACGGGCCCTATGTCATTCAGGACAACGGACATCAAAGCGGTTGGTCGCATAGCACCAAGAATCATCGCGATCAGCCCGCCGCGGGACGTCCCGACAACATGGGCTTTGTGAACCATTTCACGCGCCATCAAATCCGTCAGGTCTAGCGCCTCCATAAACGGAGAATAATTTTTCCAGTCCGTGTCGTGATCGGATTGTCCGCGGCCGCGGTAGTCGACCGCGAGGACGCGATGCCCAGCGGCACACAACGCGTCGCAGAGCATCTCGAAATCACGAGCATTGCGGGTCAGCCCCGGCAAGCAGACAACCGGATAGTTAGTGACCACCTCAGGGTCGTAAGAGCGCGCATGAAGCCGCAAGCCATCGCGGGACGTGAAGAAGACATCACGCCATAAAGACGCGTCCTGCAGATCAGTCTTAACGTTCACGGCCTGCATATGCCTCGGTGCCTCATCCTCGTGTTGTAGAGACGCGCTATATCGCACTGACCAACAGATCGCCAGCATGCAGCGCCACAACTGTCAGCGAAACCGGGCCAATGCTCAGAAGGTGCCGCGCTGGATATCCTTGGTGATCTGCAGCGCGGTATCCGGCTTGCCGAGGCGGGCACGATAGACTTGAAGGTTTGCCATGACCTTCTTCACATACTCGCGTGTTTCCTCAAGATGGATCAATTCGATCCAGTCAATCGGATCGATACTTCGATCACGTGGATCACCACTCTTCCCAATCCAGTATCGCGCACGACCAGGCCCGGCATTATATCCGGCATAGGCGAGAATATACGAACCACCGAATTCCTGGAGGCGACCAGTAACGTAAGCACTGGCGAGTGTCGCATTATAGGCCGGGTCGCTGGACAGACGACGGCTGAGTGCACGCCGCGACCCACATCGCAAACCATGCTCACGGCATACGCCATGCGCCGTGGCGGGCATCACCTGCAACACACCACGTGCACCAACAATGCTCTTGATCAGCGTATTGAACTCACTCTCCTGCCGCGCAAGTCCATACAGCATGGCAGGCTCCGGCGGATCGACAAGCGGTTTGAACAAGGGAAACGCGTGGGTTGGATAAGCGTATTCGTATAACGGTATGCCATGGAACAAGGCGGATTTGCCCAGGCGAACGGACATCTGCGTATCACCGGTCGATTTCGCAAATTCGGCGGCGAGATGGAAGATGTGTGCCTCTTGTTTTGATTTCTGAATCGCCCGCAGGAACCGCCGCACAATTGCACCGTTGCCAGATAGCCGCGCAAACCGAAGTGCCTGCAATATATCACTGTTCTGAGCGTCCTTGATCCGCTCCCGCGTCAGTTCAGGAGGTTTCGGAAGCGACAGCTTAACAAGGTCGGGGCTCAACTTCTGCTGGGCCAATTGTCCATAAAAAGTTTGGGGCTCTTTCGCAGCCTGAGTATAGCTGCGGGTTGCACCGCCCACATCACCCATTACGTCGTAAACCCGCCCGAGCCAGTAGTGCGATTGCGCGCGCGTGCGTGGCCCATCTGCAGATGCCGTGAAAGCCTTGAAATGCTCCAGCGCCGGTTCCAGTTCGTTGAGAAATCGAAACGCAATCCATCCGGACATGAAAAGCGACTGATTACGCGCATTTACGCTCAAGTCGCCGCCGGGTTTTACCGCAAGCTGATATGCCGTGCGGTAAGATTTTTTATACAACGCATTGAAGATATTGACGCGACGCTCTTCCCACCACCCATCGGGATTGACGAGTTGATCTGTCTCTGCGGGCGTCTGCAGCAACCTGTTCCATGCTTCACCATCACGGCCTTGCCGTCGCAGCAACTGCGTTCGATGGAACTCATATGGCCAGTCTACGATCGTAGCGGGAACCTTCTTGTCCGCAGAAGAAGCAATCGAAGATGTCGAGGCCGCTACAGTGGGAGCAATCTCTCCACTATTTTTTTCCTCTTCACTCGAAGATTCAGAGCTCTTTATTACTTCAGCAAGTTTCGGTTTGCGAACCGGTAATGCGATGTTCTGCGCCGCCGCTTGCGCCGACTCTTTCTTCTCAATTGCAGCGATCGCTCGAACCGCCCCATTTAACCGTCGCTTGCTGCGGCTTCGATATGAGCGCCACACACGCAGCCGTGCGTTGGCCTTGGCGGCTGCATCTGGCCCAAGCTGCGCAATCATCCGCTTGATCGTTGCAAGACGACCGGATCGCCCGTAACGATCGTCATCCAGCATATACTGATCAAGCCGCCATTTGATGTCGTCTTCCGTCAAGATCGTTTTGAAACGCGCCAGAAACTGCTGCTCCACAGACACACCGAAGTTCCCCTCGCGCCATGCCTCGCGGACCCGCTTCTCCGCAGCGTGTGCCTTGCCTTCAGACCGTTCCAGTGCAGCCAGGGCAGCATGCCCCGCAGATGTTTCGGGTACACTGTCCTTGAAGAACCTGCGAACCTCCCCTGCACGCGCATTCTGGAAGAAAAGTGCTTCTTCTGCCCGGCGTCGCAGAAGATCATTTTCTGGCCATGACGGATTTGCCACCCGAAACGCTTCAATCGTTTGCGCATCGATACCAGAACCACCTCGGCGGTAGGCGAACCATTCGACAAGCTTGCGCGCCCCCGGATTCGATACAGTTCTGGCCTGCGCAAGTGCCTCAGACATCCGTCGTCCACCAACGTTCACCAAGGCACGCCGCACAACCTGAACATCCTGCGTATCATTACCAACCGACAGCAGCGGCGCGACCGCTTTTTCAGCAACCGTCTTTATGCGTTCAGGCGGGCCAAAAACGGGGGTTACAACCACCTTCGGCAAAGACGATCCGCGTAATGCAACCGGATCAGGAGGCGCAAATCTTACCTTTCGTGCGCGATCGCTGGTCAGCGTGGTAACGGGAGCTATGGGGTCTTCACCCTGCGCTGTGCGGTCGCTGTGATGTCCCGCCTGAGGCACGGCACTGGCTGCAAGCATGCCGGCAATCAAGATCATGAAAACGCTCGAACCACCCCAGATCAACCAGTCTCCAACGGAAGCCCGTGCAGGATTAGGCTTCGCCAATGCGGACACCTCGGCATCTTCGTCATGGGGCTGATCAAGGGGTTGTGTCACGTCAAGGTCCGTTTTACCGGGCCGCATGAGCGCGACCACATTGCAACCTTATCATAGCGCGGTGTGTCATGAATCCGGCAAATTCGTGTCAACGCTCGACTGGCCGGGCAACATACGTCTGTTCGTGCGCTTCAAATCTGCAACAAAGCCCGTCTTGCAGCCCGGTGCGACACACCATATGGTCCGCGCCGACTGCATATCGCGCACATCAAAGGAAATTTCGGCATGTTCAAGGGCTCCTTCCCCGCACTCGTCACCCCGTTCAAGGACGGGGAGGTCGATGAGAAGGCGATGCGCGATCACATCGAATGGCAGATCACCGAAGGGTCACATGGTCTCGTACCTGTCGGCACAACCGGTGAGTCACCAACGTTGTCCCACGAAGAGCACAAGCGCGTGGTGGAATTGACGATCGAAGCTGCTGCAGGCCGTGTGCCGGTCATTGCAGGTGCCGGTTCGAACAACACCATCGAATCTGTCGATTTTGCGCAACATGCGGAAGGGGCAGGAGCCCAGGGTGTGCTCGTTGTCACCCCATATTACAATAAACCAAACCAGGACGGCATGTATGCGCATTTCTCGACCGTCGCGAAATCCACATCCCTGCCGATCATCATCTACAATATCCCGCCACGCTCCATCATTGACATGTCGGACGATACGATGGCGCGGCTCTACAACGATTTTGACAACATCATAGGGGTCAAGGACGCCACAGCAGACATCACACGCATTTCGCATATGCGCGGGTTGGTCGACCGAAGCTTCAATTTCCTTTCAGGCGAAGACGCAACAGTGCTTGGCTTCATGGCACACGGCGGGCATGGCACGATCTCGGTCACTGCGAACGTTGCGCCACGGCTCTGCTCCGAGTTTGTTGACGCCTGTCTGGCTGGTGATTTTGCAAAAGCCCTGGACTATCAGGACCGTCTCATGCCGTTGCACACAGCCATGTTTTGCGAACCAAGCCCGGGGCCCGCAAAGTACGCGCTGTCCTTATTGGGTCATATGACTCCGGATGTTCGCTCACCAATCGTCGGCTTGTCTGAGGGTGCCAAAGAGCAGATAAAGGCCGCACTCGTACACGCCGGCCTCAGCAACGCCTAGTCCATCGTCGAAGGATTGAAAGACACCCGCCATGGCGAAGAAGGCCGATGACGGCCGCAAGATCATTGCAGAGAATCGCAAGGCGCGGCACGAATTCCATATCGAAGACGTTTTCGAGGCCGGCCTGGTTCTAACCGGCACCGAGGTCAAATCACTGCGCAATGGCAAGGCGAACATCGCGGAGTCGTATGCGTCCGCCGAGGATGGCGCAATCTACGTGATCAACTCGAACATTCAGCCCTACCAGAAGTCTGGAAACTTCGACAATCACGAACCAACACGTCGGCGCAAGCTCCTGTTGCACGCTCGCGAAATTACACGACTGACAAGTGCTGTTCAGCGTGAAGGCATGACGTTGATCCCGTTAAAACTCTACTTCAACGACCGTGGACTTGCAAAAATCGAAATCGGGTTGGCGAAGGGCAAGAAACTGCACGACAAGCGCCAGACCGAGAAAGATCGTGACTGGCAGAGAAGCAAGGCACGATTGCTGCGTGACAGAGGCTGACACACCCATGCCCGCGCCTCCGACATCTCATCAATTCCGCTCCCAACGACTTGATCTCACTTACGCAAGCTGGGGCAATCCGGAAGCCCCTCCGCTTATACTCGTGCACGGTTTGCGTGATCATGGTCGCGCCTGGGACCCGGTCGCAGAATCGTTCGCAAGCGACTGGCATGTAATCGTGCCCGACCTGCGCGGCCACGGCGACAGTGGCTGGCCGAGCGATGGCAATTACGCCATGTCCGGATTCGTTTTCGATCTGTCGGAGCTCATCGCACACCTGCAATTGGAAACGGTTGATCTCGTCGGACACTCGCTCGGTGGCAACATTTCACTCCGCTATGCCGCTGCGTTCCCGGAGCACGTAAGGAAACTTGTCGTCATGGAAGGCATCGGCGCTGCACCTGATGTCGCGGAAAATTCTGAGGCTGTTCCGATATCACAACGCATGCGCAAATGGATTGAAACCCGACGCAAGGCCCTGGATCGTATGCCGCGCACCATGGGGACTCTTGAAGAGGCTACGACACGATATCACAAGGCAAACCCGCATCTGACAGTCGAACTGGCCGACCACCTGACACGACATGGAACGAGGCCGGTCGGCGATGGTCTCACATGGAAATTCGATCCCTTGTTGCAAGCCATGGCGCCCGAAGACTTTTCTCAGGAACTGAAGATGGCCATGATGGGCGACATCGAAGCCCCCGTTCTCCTGATCTATGGAGATGACAGTTGGGCCTCAAACCCCGCAAACGATGGCCGCATGGACCGTTTTCGTGATGTCCAGCTCGCCACCTTCCCAAACGCCGGTCACTGGATCCACCACGACGCACCGGCTGCGTTCGTTACAAGGGTTTCGGAATTTCTTGACGTGCCCTGACAGTATTGCTGCGTCCACAAAGAAGCTCCACGTCTCACATATGCATTTTGCACACACTGCACCAGCAGTCAGAACAAGAAGAGCAAGCACCATATACGCGAACACTTGCCATCCATGATGTCAGATCGTTCAATAAGTTATATCGGGATAATATTGATATCTGCTGTTCTCGATAGAAATCATGTCTGGAGTCATGGGTCGTCACAACTCAACCAGCATTGCCTTTGTCCAGCTCACGCCCACCCTTTCCTTGCAAACTCCACAACTCCTTGATGATTACGAACAACTCATCATCGCGTGCATCTATGGTTGCTGCATCCCAGTCATTGCATTCGGAAATCAAATTCGTGAGTGCGTAAGAGGTTGGTTGATATTTTTTCTCAGGGTTAAAGTAAAAAATTCCATCAATCTTGCGCACGAAATCAAAGTTTTTGATGCGTTCGTTGATGTGCTTTGGCAACGGCACCATGTTGGCAAATCGTTTGAAGCAACGTTGCATCTCAGCCAGTGATTCATAGTGCGTGGTCCAGGTTTTGTTGTCATTCACATGGCGTGGCAGGACATGCTCGATCGTAAGGTCAGCCGGAATCTCGCGCGTCAATGTCTTGCCAATCACATCCGAGACACGGACCAGAACCAGTTTGCATGCACGCCCACCTTTATGTTGAAAATCGTTCGACAAACGAAAGAGCACCCGTGCCTGTTCTTTTTTGTTCAGATCCAGTGCAGAGCCAGAGTCGCGCACGCCATTCGACGAAATTTCATCCAGAACGCGCTTGAAACGTCGCGCCCGCTCATTGACGCTGACACTGTTGATCAGCAGACAGAAGGCCAGTCGATCAATACGGCGCAGAAAATCGATCGTCGCCGCATCGTCGTTCGGCCCAAGCTGGAACCACTTTATGACAGGGCCAACCCAGTCACTGTCCCGCAACCAGTTGAGATAGGTCAGATATTTCCGCACCTCGGGATGATCTTCCCCCTTCCCGTTGGCGGCATCGACAATCCGCATATATCCAGTCACTGCGGGTCGGACAATCTCTTCCAGGTACGGTTTGCACCCACCGACCTTTTGGATGATTTTTTCATTCTCGAGCGCGATCGGTTTGCTGCCCGGACTGTGAATGGCGCGCAAGATGCTGAACAACCGATTGAACCGGAGAATCGTAAGCTTGCGCTCCCAATCGTCCCATTCTTCAGCAAGAGCATCGATTGTCTGATCGCCCTCAGGAGTACCACGAAAAGCCAGCGTCTTGATGTGACTGCTGAGTTGCAACGCCAAACCTGAATGGTTCAGCGCCTCATAAATCTGGTTGGCGTCGTCATGATGGTCCGCCTCGATCATCGCAATCTGACAATGATCCAGCAGGTAGAGGCCAAAATCGTACAGGTCGTCCTCTTCGTTGTCGTTAAGTCGATTGATGCCGTCGCGCAACAACCGGCGGTTGGTCATCATGTTACGTGCGGTATCGGACGTCGTGTCGACATCAGGATCTTCTCGGGTCGCCCCGCGTGTCTTTGCAACGCGCTCAAACAGTTCTTCGTCCACGCGTCGCAGCGTCAATCGCCAGGGAATATCTGCCGGGGCCGAACCGGCAATGGCCCGATCAATCGCAGTCTGTTGCCGCCCTGTCAGCAGATCACGCACGATGCAAAGCATTAAAGTCAGTGTGATCAACCGCTGTTGACCATCAATGATGTCGAATTCACGCCGACCAAGAAGGCGATCACGAGGACCCGGTGTGGCGGATTGAATAACGATGATTGCGCCTAGAAACGTTGTGCGCGGTCCACCATCGGGCGCTTCTTCGGCGCGTGCATTTTTCAGATCATCGAAAAGCTTGGTGACAACCTGATCCGTCCACGCGTAATGGCGCTGGAATCGCGGCAGTCTGAAGTGATATTGTCCCGCAAGAAGCTTGCGAAGCGAAAGTGGCCTGGCTTTGAACACAAGTGCCCCCCACTGGCACGCTGAACGACGAACGCATTGAACACGTGGGTGGTACGGAAATATGTCGTGCTCACCATAATCGACACGCGAAGTTAGCCGATCGATCAGCGCCAGACAATTATCAATGTCTACCAGATTGAGATTAAATTGAGACAAGACGATATGGCAGCGACGGTCTTCAAGGTTTTACGAACATCGGAATACAACGAGTTTCAGGCGAGTGGACGTTACGCCGGCTCAGCGGATGATCTCCGCGATGGCTTCGTACATCTCTCAACGGCAAATCAGATCCATGGCACTCTGGAGCGGCATTTCTCCAACGCAAACGGTGTGGCCGAAACGGGATTGAGTCTCGTTCGGTTTGATGCCGCAACTTTGGGCGAAGCTCTGAAATGGGAACCCTCCCGCGGTGGGGCTCTATTTCCACACTTCTACGGTGTGTTGACGCTCGACCTTGTGACAGACATCGTCCCACTCTCCGTGTCAGATGATGGACGCCATATTGTGCCAAAAGGACCTTGAGTGATGCGCGATCGACTGTTTCAACTTGTACGCCCAGCACTCTTCGCACTCGAAGCTGAAAAGGCTCATGATGCGTCCCTCCGCGCGCTGGAGTTCGGCATTCACCCCCGCCAGAGCAACGCAGATGATCCAGCACTGTTGCAGAACATCTGGGGTATGGAGTTCACAAACCCGATCGGAATCGCAGCAGGTTACGACAAGGATGCACGCGCCCCCGATGCACTACTTGCCATGGGTCTGGGGTTCGCAGAAATCGGTACGGTCACACCACGCCCGCAATCGGGAAACCCTAGACCACGTGTATTCCGTCTGCCGGAAGCACGTGCAGTCATCAACAGACTGGGGTTCAACAACGCGGGCCATGCGTCAGCACTCGCACGTTTGCGTGCACGCAAACGCTCTACAGACAAAAGCATCGTCGGCGTGAACATTGGTGCGAACAAGGACAGTGAGGATCGCGCAGCGGACTACGTCACGGGCGTCGAGACGTTCGCAGATGTCGCCTCGTACTTCACAGTGAACGTGTCCTCACCCAACACCCCCGGCTTGCGCGACCTTCAGGCACCGGACCAGTTGCGCGGCCTTCTTCGCCGGGTCATGGACGCGCGCAACGCAGCAGCGGACACATCGGGGCGTTCCATACCGGTGATCGTAAAACTTGCACCAGACGTGGCGCTGGACGATCTTCCCGCAATTGTGGCCTGCATCCAGGAGTGCGGTGCCGATAGCATTTGCGTCTCCAACACAACCTTGACGCGTCCCGGTGTCGCCCACCTTCCGAACGAAAAAGAAACAGGCGGCCTCTCCGGCGCACCGCTGTTCGAGCTGTCGACAATGATGCTGGCGCGCGTGTTCCAGTTGACCGAAGGAAAAATCCCGCTGATTGGTGTTGGCGGCATTCATTCCGGAGAAACAGCCGTCACCAAGATCGAAGCCGGCGCATCCCTGATCCAGCTTTATACGGGCTTGATCTACGGTGGACCGGGGCTGATTCAGGAGATGAAATCCGCCATCTCACAGGCCATACAAGATCACGGCGCGAATAATATCAGCGATCTTGTTGGAACGAAATCCAAAGAATGGGCATCGCGCAACGTTACGACTTGAAGCGTGCTGCCCTTATGTCGAAACAGAACCAAAACTGACTCTCAGGATCTTCGGGTACAGCGCACCCAGTGTCACGGTCCGTGCCACAAACAACACCAAGAGCGAAGCCCAGAGACCGTGGTTGCCGAATGCTGGCGTTAGTGCTGCCCAGGCCACCAGATAAATCACGACACTGACGAATGTCGCATTTCGCATATCGCCCGTACACGTGGCACCAATAAAAATTCCATCCAGTTGAAAGCAGGCGAACCCGAACACCGGCGTCGCCGCAGCCCACAGGAGATAGATCCGCGCCGTTGCACGCACCTCCTCGCTGACTGTGAGGAGATCAATAAACAGGCCCCCAAGGAGCCAAAACAGCAAGCTGATCACGACGCTCAACACGCCAGCCCATAGCGATGACAGCCGCACAGCCCGCATAAACCGCTCTCTCTTGCCCGCCCCAACAGCGTGGCCAACCAGAGCTTCGGCGGCGTAGGCAAACCCATCCAGCACATAGGCCGACAAGCTCATCAAATGATACAGGATCGCGTTTGCCGCCAAAATGATGTCGCCACCTTTTGCCCCCTCGTTCACAAAAAATGCGAAAGCCGACACGAGGATCACAGTACGCAGCATGATGTCCCGGTTCACCCGAAAGACGCGTACCAGTTTTTGACGATTGAAAACCTCGCTTACCGCCGGCATGGCTTCGCGCCGCATCAACTCACGACGCACAATCCACAGCCCGACACCAACCGCAATCACTTCAGCCGCAAGCGTTCCATATGCGACCCCCTCGATTTCCATCCCGAAACCGGACACCAGAACAATGTCAAAGATGATGTTCAATCCGTTGATCAGCAGCTGGAGCAGGAATGCAAGTTTGGTTTGTCGCAGACCGATCAGCCATCCCAACATCACGAAATTCAGCAGCGCAGCAGGCGCACTCCAGATCCGGATGGTTAGGTATGTGTGCGCCGCCTCCTCAACCGCAGGCGATCCCTGCAAGACATAAAGCGCAAGCCCACCGATCGGCCTTTGCAGTAAAATCAGAACAACACCCGCACCAGCGGCAATCGTCAGCGCCTGCAGGAGCGTCGTTGCAACAGTGTTCTGATCTCCTGCTCCATCAGCTTGCGCCGTGAGCCCCGATGTCCCCATCCGCAGAAAACTGAACAACATGTAGATCATTGAAAAAATCGTTGCGCCGAGCGCAACGGCACCAACCAGCGACGGCTTGTCGAGCTGACCAAGCACCGCTGTGTCGACGATACCGATCAGCGGCTCGGTCGCATTCGACAGGATGATCGGGATCGCAATCGCAAGAACTTCGCGATGGGTCACCGGCGGGTGAGGTTGCGTCATGGGGTCAATCAATCCTGGCGGCTACGCCTTCCGACAAAGAATGCCAGATTAACGTCAGCTGGACTTCTTGCCGGATTTGAACATTCGCGAAAGCAACCAGACCGGAATGACGATCACCGCCCCCAGAAGGAAGTACTGGAAGGCCCAGTCAAAGGCATCAAAGCCCATATCGTAGATCCGGATAGCGAGGCGTTGCAGCCGCTCGATCAACTCCAGCGGGCTCAGGCCAAACGCCGCAAGTACAATTCCAACCACAACGGACATCACGATCAGCTTGAACACCACCGCAACGGGATTGCCGCCAAAAAATCGTTCCATCGTCTCGTTCCCATCTGTCGCAGGTATCAGCTTCTCACCCGCCATATAGTCCGATTAGAGTGTGGCGTGAACCAGTCAACAGATAAGACGGGCATTTGTGGTGGGATGTGTTGCGCGGACAAAGCGAGCCAAACCGGCCCCCCGGAAACGGGGAAGCGGCAAGGTGTGCCCACCGCCCGTTCTGCCGAAACCCTTCGCACAATGGTTCGCAAACCGTGACTGGACGATAAGAGAACACCAGGCCGCCATGATCGCGGCATTCGAAGCCAGGCATTCGACGCTGCTGATCGCTCCAACCGGCGCTGGCAAAACGCTCGCCGGATTCCTGCCCAGCCTGATCGCACTGCACGGTGAGGGGCCGGAACGCAAGAAAGCCGGTCGCGACGTTCACACCCTCTATATCTCCCCACTCAAAGCGCTAGCCGTGGACGTTGCGCGCAACGTGATCACACCAGCCGAAGAAATGAACCTCAACCTGAAGATTGAAACCCGGACAGGCGACACCCCACCAGCCAGACGTCAGCGCCAACTCCGCACCCCACCCGACATTCTTCTGACGACACCGGAACAAGTCGCGCTGCTCCTCTCACACCCAAGCGCCGCGACGTTCTTTGCCGACCTGCAAACGATCATACTGGACGAATTGCACGCCCTCGTCACCTCCAAGCGCGGTGATCTGTTAGCGCTTAACCTGGCACGCCTGCGTACCATCGTTCCCGACGTTGTGAGTTTCGGTTTGTCCGCCACCGTTGCACGGCCCACGGAATTACAAGCCTACTTGATGGGACAATCTGATCCCGAACAGAAAATCAATCTGGCGCGCCGCCACTTTGTGTCTGAAAGCACAACACCTGACATAAAAATCCTCGAATCCAGCGAGCGCCTTCCCTGGTCTGGGCATTCATCACGTTATGCCTTTCCCGAAATCTATCGTGCAATCACGGACCATAATCTGACGCTGGTGTTTGTGAACACGCGCTCACAGGCGGAAATGGTGTTTCAGGGACTGTGGGAAGCAAATGACGCAAATTTGCCCATCGCACTTCATCATGGCTCGTTGGCCGTGGGGCAACGTCGAAAGGTTGAGGCCGCAATGGTGGCCGGTAAACTGCGTGGTGTCGTGTGCACCTCGACGCTCGACCTTGGTATCGACTGGGGCGATGTTGACCTGGTCATCAATGTCGGTGCGCCCAAAGGTGCGAGCCGCCTGGCACAGCGCATCGGGCGAGCCAATCACCGCTTTGACGAACCGTCCCGCGCATTGCTCGTTCCCTCAAACCGCTTCGAGGTGATGGAGTGTCGCGCTGCTTTGGATGCAGCAACCGCCGGCGATCAGGACACCCAAATCGTTCGGCCTGGCGGACTCGACGTTCTGGCGCAGCATATCATCGGTACGGCCTGTTCCGGTCCGTTCGACACTGAAGACCTGTTCCGTGAGGTGCGATCTGCCCTGCCCTACAGCGAACTCACCAGAGACCGGTTCGACCGCATCATCGCCTTTGCAGCTACCGGCGGATATGCGCTGAAAGCCTATGACCGCTTCGCCCGTCTTCGCAAGAATGAGGAGGGTTTGATGCAACTGACGCATTCGCGTTTCGCGCAACAGTACCGCTTGAACGTCGGCACCATCATCGAGGCCCCTATGCTCAAGGTTCGCCTTGGCAAACCGAAGAAAAGCGGCAGTACGGCTGGGCTGCGCGGCGGGCGCATGCTCGGTGAAATCGAAGAATGGTTCATCGAACAACTGACCCCCGGCGACACATTTGTTTTTGCCGGCCGGATCCTGAGATACGAGGGCATGCGAGATACAAACATCTTCGTATCTCGCGCCAAGGCTGAGAACCCAAGTATACCGTCGTATCAGGGAGGAAAATTTCCACTTTCGACACATCTTGCGAATCGCGTGCGTCACATGTTGAGCGACGCGTCATCCTGGAAAAATCTCCCGGAACAGGTCGAAGAGTGGCTCCAGATCCAACAGAAAAAATCAATTGTACCATCACCACAGGAAATTTTAATCGAGACATTTCCACGTAGCGCGAAGCACTACTTCATCTGTTATCCGTTTGAGGGGCGCCTTGCACATCAAACACTCGGTGTACTTCTGACGCGTCGGCTCGATAGACTAGGAGCGCGCCCCATGGGCTTCGTCGCAAACGACTATGCCATCGCAATCTGGGGCTTGCGGGATATGTCCGAAATGGTCACCACTGGATCGATTGATCTTGATGCATTGTTTGAGCCGGACATGCTCGGTGATGATCTCGATGCATGGCTTTCGAATTCCATGATGATGAAGCGGACCTTCCGCAATTGTGCTGTCATCGCGGGTTTGATCGAACGACGTTTTCCACGCGCTGAAAAATCTGGCCGGCAAGTCACTTTTTCATCCGATCTGATTTACGATGTACTTCGCGAACACGAGCCCGATCACATTCTTCTGGAAGCCGCCTGGGCCGACGCCGCAACCGGATTGCTTGACCTTGGCCGTTTGAATGATTTCCTGACTCGCATCAATGGAGAAATTCGTCATATCGCACTCGAGCGCGTCTCCCCCCTCGCGGTACCTGTTCTATTGGAAATTGGCCGTGAACGTGTTCCCGGCATTGATCCCGACGACCTTTTGCGGGATGCGTCCAACGATTTGATCAAGGACGCCATGGGCAGACAGTCCTCAACATGACCGCAGCACCACAACCAAACGACAACACCGAACAAGCCGACGTATATTTTAACGTCGCGGAACAAACGTTCGTCGCCGACGTGTCAGGCGCACTGTGGTGGCCAGAAACCGAAACGTTGATCGTTGCCGACCTCCACCTTGAAAAAGGATCCGCTTACGCAAGGCGCGGTGCATTCCTCCCGCCCTACGACAGCCGCACTACGTTGCGCCGTCTTGAAGCAACAATGCAGCGGCGAGCTCCAAAGCGGATGATTTTGCTTGGTGACAGTTTTCACGACCTTGACGCGATGCATCGCCTTCCAAAGGCGGAGCGCGAACACGTGTGTAGACTGCAAGCGCAGTGCGCATGGATCTGGATTACCGGAAATCATGATCCCGCCATTTCAGAACGCCTTGGGGGTGACGTGTGCGAGGATTATGCCGAAGCAGGTTTGACGTTACGCCATGAACCCGGACCACTCGAAACCACGGGCGAGATTGCAGGACATCTTCATCCTGCAGCCCGCATCGTTCGGCATGGTCGAAGCCTTCGCCGCAAGTGCTTTATTGCAAACGACACGCGCGTCGTCATTCCAGCCTTCGGAGCTTATACGGGTGGATTGAACGTATGTGATGAAGCGTTCACAAAAATATTCCTCACCCCGGGAACACAGAACGGCCCACGTGTCTGGATGGTTGGGGAAAACGGAGTTTATAGTGTGGCTGCGAAAGATTTGCGCGGTGACTGAAATCCCACGACAAAACTCTCAGTTATCAGATGCGACCAAGTTTTGCAGCTTTCTCGCGCACGGCTGATTCAATGCGCTCGATCAAGGCATGATCGACAGCCCCGGTAGGAATCATGCCATTCTGTGTCTGGAACGATTTGATTGACGTTTTGGTTTTCCCGCCAACGCGCCCATCCGGTGAACCGACATTGAAACCAAGTCCGTTCAATAACCGTTGAACTTTCTTGACCTCGTCCTCGCCAATCTTGCCTGGCGTGACGATGGCCTTGGTCGCGGGCACAGGGTCAAACGTTGCTGCCACTGGTCGCACAACACGCTCTACGGATTTCGGTTGCCATGACACAGTCTTGTTCGCTTCTTCACTGGCCGGTGTGGCACGCCAGTTTTTCACAAGATCCCTGGCCGCCGCAAGTTCGGATGCACTCAGTTGTGAGGTCACGCTCTTGAGACGACGCACCGCCTCCTGATCGCCCTGCTTGGCGGCAAGGGAAAACCATTTGTATGCAGTGCGTCGGTTTTTCGCGACACCCAATCCGTTGAGATAGAGAATTGCAACATTAAATTGGCTGTCCGCGAGACCATGATCTGCAGCCCGCTCGAACCATTGCGCAGCGTTGACATAGTTCGGTGATCCCGCAGCCTGACCGGCGTAAAGCACAGCCAGATTATGCATCGCCTTGACGTTGCCCTGCTGGGCCGCGCGCGTATACCAGATTTTCGCCCGCCCCGTGTCTGTCGCAACACCGACCCCACGCTCATAGAGTGCTGCAAGGCGGTACTGCGCGCGCGCATGACCCGCAGAAGCGGCACGCGTGTACCACTTTACAGCAGCAACCGTATCCCGCGGCACACCGTTCCCCTGAGCAAGTCGCGATGCAACTTCGAATTGCGCCGCAGTATCACCGCTTGCAGCCGCCATACGAAGTGACAATGGCCCCGTTGCTAGAGGCGGTAATTCCAGCTTTGATCCCCCGGAAACAGTCCTGTTACCAGATAGATCTTGTGGGTCGGGCGTGAGCGCCGCCTTCTCTACTGGCGGGCCGGTATTTTCAAGGTCAGGAAAACCCTCAAGAGGATTATTCACTCCAGACATCGGCTTTACAACGCCAGCAGTTCGCACTGCGTTCGCCGTTTCCGAAGACATCGGTTTCGTCGAGTGCGTGACATCAGAGGGCAACGCCGTAACGTCCGTTCCCCGAGTTGTCGTCCGATCAACCAAAGCCGTTTGTGTCAGCCTGTCGTTTCCGTCACCTGAAATTGCATTCCACAAAAGCAACCCACTAAGGATCGTGGCAATTCCAAACACCAGAACCAACGCAGCCGGACTTCCGTCTTTCAGATTTTGAAAGAGCGACCTGCGCAAATTGCTGATCGACTGTGACGATAAATCTTCTTGTTCATCAAGGTAGCCGGACTGGGCCGCAGGGTGCTGCCTGTTGTCAGCAGCGGGAGATAACGGCGCGTGTTGCACCGCCTCCGTAAACCCGGTTTCAGGCAACGGCGTCTCAACCACTTGCTCTTGCATTTCTTGTTGCTCTATCGGTGCCTCGGCGCGTTTGCCTCGTCGTGCAAGTGCATTCCCGACAGGCGCGAGGCGCTGCAAAACCGACTGTTTTGCCTGCTTCATGCGCCCCTCGTGAGCAACCACATTCTCCTGAGGTTCAACAGCTGGAAGCGGTGATTGTGATGCAGCCACAGGGGCCGGGACAACAATCGGAGCCCTGCGTGAGTCCGGTGTGAGCCGATCGTCAAGCAGGTCATGGAGCTCATCAATCCGCCGGTTGACTTGAGTATCTGCACTCTTGAATTGTTCTGCAGCCTGAGCAGCGGCCGCTTTTGCAGCCTGTTCAATCAGGCTTGGAATTTCCGTACGTGTCTGATCGAGACCAGACTCAATACGCTCCACGCTGTTTGTGACACTGTCCAGCTGTCGCGTCAGCCGCTCGATTTCGCTCTTGAAATCAAGGCCATCATCCGTCGAATGTTGCGCGGACAAGTCTTCATTTTTTTCTGGTATTGCCGCAACCATGTCTGTCGCATCTGGCGTGTCTTTGTAAACGACCGGTTCCTGCACACTGCTCTCTGCCGTTTTCGCCTTGCCGGAGAGAACCTGCTCAAGCTCCGAGCGTAACGAACCAATCGACAGGTCGTCGTCCTGCACAATGTCTTTGGAGAAAATTTCCTGTTCTTTCGAAAGTGAGTTTAAATTCTCCGAAGCTTGATGCAACGGAGCGAAATCATTCGCAATGCTCTGCTCCGGATCAGCAGTATCCAGCTCTCCTTGAGGAACTTCACTTGTGTTCACGTTTTCAACTGGAACAAACGGCGAATGGAAGTCTGCTTGCGCTTCAAAATCAGGAGAAGCGGCCACGGAAGGATGATAAGCGAAGATGCGGTCATCCGCGCTCTCACCTGCTGCCATTGCGGAAGCACGGGCCTGTTCGGCACGATCCGCGGCCACTGCATCTTCGAATGTCAGATCGGATTGCCGTGTCAACGCACCAAGGTCCGGTCGGTCCAATTGCGGCTGCGACGGAGGCGGTGCGCCAATCGGTTTTTCAGCAGATCGAGAAAATGCAGTCTCATCGTGTGGTGTTGGCAGGCCTTGCGGCTCTGGTAAGTTGCCTGGCGCCAGATACGTCGCCCGTGCTGCAACCGGTGGTACTGGCGCAGAGGGAACAGCACCGAATGCCTGTTGTTGCGGACTGGCAACTGGGTGAGGAGCCGCTGCCACGACAGGAGCCGGTCCTGGTGCGGGGGCGGGTGTCGACACCCCCGTGCGAATAGCCAATGACGTTAATTGTGCATCAAACAGAGCGAGATGGCGATCAAGATCCGGTGTTGCCGTGCCCGCAACCATAGACTGATCCAGATAGCGCAAACGGTCCTGGAGTTGCGCAACCACATCGCCGTGACGGTTTCCAGTGGATTGCAGGTGATGCGCGATACGGCCAAGCAGCTCTTCAAGGTGTTGAAGTCGTGATGCTCTCATTGCGATTTGGTCCGGGTGTCCTGCCACCCTGTTCCCATGCTGTGCTGCAGTTCCGTCACTCATCCTCAATCCCAACCCGTTGCATTGTCACATCATCGGCTCAAGGCACTCGGATCTACGAGACCGGCACGACAAAATCGAAAAGGAACGCTAACGACACACTGATTTCGGGTCGCAGAGCTCGCATACGCAACGCATAATGGGGCGAACTGAGGCGGCCGATCAGACGCAACACTCATCTGAGTCGGTTACTTGCAGTTTAATTTAAGAAGTGATTGCCGTAAACTTTTGAGGCCTATCGACTTGTAATTGGTCGAATTTCCCCCAGATTTCATCTGTACCGTCATTTTTGTGACAAATATGTCTTACGGCAACCCGCAGGAGTTTGAAATGAAACCAGTTTCTGGTCAGCGAACAGCACGAGTTGCTGCGGCAATGCTGTTGCCTCTCATGATGACCGCGGCGCCTGGCTCAGCGGCGGACGCAGCGGGCCGGTACACGATGCAACAAACCGACAATGGCATGTTGCGCCTCGATACACTGACGGGGGCGATGTCGCTTTGTAATGCACGCAATGGGGCCTGGGCTTGTGCGCGCATTGAAGACGACAGCGCAGGTCTTGAGAGCGAACTACGCGATCTCAAGCGTGAAAACAGGAGCTTGCGCAACCGGATTGCACAACTGCAGACTGGATCAGGAGATCTCCCGACGAAAGGCGCAGCAGGTGTCGGCGGCATATCCGAGCTCCCGAGCGAACAGGATGTCGACAGAGCTTTCACCTTTCTTGAAGGGATTATCCGACGCTTCAAGGGGTTAGCTGAAGAACTACAGCAAAACAAACCCAACGGAACACCACTGTAGACCTCCGCGTGCGCAGTGGAATCTTTCGGCTGCGTTACGGTCTCAGGATCGGTTCTGATTGAGAGCGATCCGCAACTCCCGGTCTGCGATCGTCTCTCCACCCGGAATGCGCAGGTCACGAACAAACTCCAGCAAAGTTTGTTGTGGCGCAGGACTGGCAAGACTTGCCAAGATAGTGGTCAAGATGCTTGCCGGAAGCCCGAACATTGCGGCAAGCAAATCGTCGTTACCTAACAGTGTCGGTGTAACACCCTGAGCAGCCAGTATGATGAATAGAAGCGTGACAGTGAAACCGACAACCATGCCCAATAATGCCCCGTAGCCTGTAATGCGCTTCCACCATATCGACATCACCAGACACGGAAATAGCGTCGCTGACGTGAGTGACAATCCCCAGCAAAACAAGCGTAGCGGATCGACTGAAATTTGAAGCGCGGTCACGCCTCCAGCTACAATGGCAACCGACACAAACAAGCGTGCAGTAACCAGCCGCGGCAAATCTGCTGGCGGTAAATCTTGCGCACCGAAGACAAGATCATCGGTCAGCATGTTGGCAAGTGCCAGCGCATGAGCCGTCGTCGCAGCAACGATGGCAGCAAGCGCTCCTGCAACCGCCAGAAAGACCACAGCAGTCGGCAACCCGGTTGCAACGGCAAATCCACCAAACACACCATCGCGCACAAAGCGTACGTTTTCGATTGTCAGAACATTCACATCGCCGTCCACAATGATGAACCCGGATTCGATAAGCGCACGCACCCAAACAGGCGCTTCAGTAACGCTTGTGCCAATCACTGTATCAAAAAGAATGAAGCGAAAATAAACGGCAATCGCAGGCAAACTGAGCATGACAAGCCCGACGAAAAAAACTGTCCATCCCATGGATTTTCGCATGTCATAGACGCTGCGAGTGGTGCCAGAGCGAACAAGCAGCGCCGGCATCGTTGCAATACCGGCCATGATCACCAGCGCCGTAATGACAAATCCCGTTGCACTCATGGCGCCAAACGCCTCGACGAACGGTTTCTCGAGCAATGTTGCCTCAAGCCCTGGAAGCGTGAGACTGGCCGGGCCTGCGTCCGCAGCCCGTTCCAGAAGTCCGTTGCTCAACTCACGCAATCCCAACCGGTCGAACATGAGCCCATATGTCATTTGTGGGAATGGAAGATTGGTGTAAGTCAGCGAAACAGCTGTCAGAGGAATTAAAATTCCACACAGCGCGGTGATCGCCTGAGCGCAGTTGGACCACGTGAGACCAAACATCCCACCAATCGATACGATGCAAAACAGCAGGACAGCTCCAGTGGCAATTGTCTCACCAAGCGATTGATCGGCAAACTGAGTCAGGAGGATGCCTGCAATTTTCATTTCAGCAGCCATAACCAGAACAATGCCAGGAATAAGAAAAAGTGCAGCCGCGACACGCAACGTTCGGCTGGCAAAACGGCGCCCGAGGTAGCCAGGAACAGTCGTCGCCCCATACTTCCTCAAATAGGGAGCCAGAAGGATACCCAGCACCATCAGGCCAAGCATCCAGCCAATCGCAAATGCAAATGCATCATGACCGATGAAGAAGAACAGCCCAGTCAAAGTAACAACACCAACGCCACCAAGACATGTGATGCTCATGGCCAGGCCGTTCAGCAGAGCTGGCACACCTCGCCCTGCCGAGAAATACTCTCCCGCGTCCGTTGCATAGGCGAGGAGGGCAACCATGAGATACAGCCCGAGCGGAACCACGATCATTGTGGTTTTCACCATTGCGGTCGTCGAACCCAACTGTTCCATGATCATAAGAATGAACAACAAGCTGATCAGGGCACTGGTGAAGATGCCAAGATACACACCGATACGCGGCGCGAGCGTTCGTCGTTTGACCTGCGGCTGCATCAGTTCCGTATCTCTCGTGGCATGATCTTCACCTTGTCCGGGGGATCAGATATCTTCATGAGCCCCGTGCCATCGATCCACAGCATCCTGCCGCCCAACGAAATGAAACACGGCCACCATTGCAAAAACGATCGTTCCGTGCGTTGAAATGAGATATCCTAGAGGAAACCCGGCAAGCATTCGCGTATTGAGTGCATCAACATAAAGCGGCGTAGCCAGCATGATCACCGCAGGCAGTACCAGACTTGCAAGAATCTGAAACTTGGTCCGCTTCCAATATGGCCGCCGTCGGCGAAACTTGATCATTTCAAAAGCCCCCATTCAACTGCAACAAACGCATCTAGTGATACCACATGAATTGGTTGCCATCGAAAACGGCGTTTTAACGACAGTGACAGCAATCAACACGTACATCCTTCGTCGCGTTGCACTGACATGTTCTTTGCAGTTAGATTCGGACCATGACCAGCAAAACCATTGTAATTGTTGATGATCATCCGATTTTCCGCGGCGCGCTCAGCCAGTCGTTGAGTGCCGGGCCACATAGCGGATTAGGCGAGGTTGACATCCTTGAAGCCGGATCACTCACTGATCTCACAGCCGTACTGCAAGATGCGGGTGATGTTGATCTCATTCTGCTGGATCTGACAATGCCCGGTGTGCGGGGCCTTTCGGGCCTGATGCTGCTTCGTGCACAGCATCCCGAAATTCCTGTCATAATCGTGTCGGCGCGCGAAGATCCTCAAACAGTGCGTAAATGCATCGAAATTGGCGCTTCAGGCTACGTCCCGAAATCACTCTCTGTTGACGATATTCGCCATGCGGTCCGCTCTGTCCTCGGAGGGGACGTGTGGGTCCCTGACGACTATGATCTGACTGCCGAAGACGACGCGGGAACAGACGATGTTCTGGCCCGGGTCGCCAAACTCACTCCGCAACAATTGCGCGTGCTCGTTATGCTGGGTGAAGGGCTGCTGAACAAGCAGATCGCATTTCAGCTCGGTGTGTCAGAGGCAACCGTCAAGGCTCATGTCTCTGCGATTTTGCAGAAGCTTGACGTGGACAGTCGTACACAGGCCGTCATTGCAATCAACAGTGTTGATCGCAGCGAATGGCAACCAGCGCCCGTTTGAATTTTACTCCGCGGCGACCAGCTGCTGGCGCTGCTGGTAGATTGCCGCGCGAAGGGCCGCCGGGCGTACAGGTTTGCGCATTAAGGTCAGGCCGAGTTCCATGATATCGTTTTGAACATCAACGGATCGATCTGCTGTGATCATGATCGCTGACACCGGTTCGCCAACGATCGCACGCACAGATGCCACGACGTCCGTTCCGAGATTCTCAGCGAGATGATAGTCGGCCAGAATGACATCCGGTTTAACCGACGCATTGCGAACTTTGGCACACGCCTCATCTTCACTTTCAGCAACAATGACATGGCACCCCCATCCAGCCAGAAGAATTTCCATGCCGCGAACAATCTCAGGTTCATTGTCGACAACAAGAACCACGGTACCGTTAAGGTTGTGTCCGAGCTTACGTCCGGCACTGTCTTTGATCGGACGAACAACAGGTGCCTTAACCGGAATGCGTACCGAGAACGCAGTTCCGTGATCAATAACCGATTCCATCGTCACCGGATGTTCAAGAACGCTGGCAATACGTTGCACGATAGATAAGCCGAGACCCAACCCCCGCACTTTGCGTGCGTCCTTCTCAAGACGCTGAAACTCCTTGAAGATCGTGCCACGATCATCGTCTTCAATACCCTTACCTGTGTCGACAACCTGTATGTTCAGATGATCTCCGTCTCGACGGGCACCGACCAGGACTTTTCCCTCATCCGTGTATTTAATGGCATTCGAGATCAGATTCTGCAGTACACGGCGCAGCATGCGGCGATCGGACTGAATCCATGCCTCCGTCATCACAAACCGAAGCTTCAGTCCTTTGGCACTGGCGAGAGGTTCGAATTCCAGACGCAATCTCTCGAACATCTCAGCCACTGGAAACACGCTGAATTCCGGTTCCATCGCCCCGGCGTCCAATCGCGAAATATCCAACAGTGCGCCAATAATCTCCTCAACCGCTTCCAGCGATGCGTCGATGCGCTGCGCAAGATCGTCCGCGCTGGTGCCACGTGCGCGTTCCGACAAACTACTCGTGTAAAGTCGGGCAGCATTCAAAGGCTGCAGAATATCGTGGCCGGCAGCAGCCAGAAATCGGGTCTTGTCGAGGTTCGCTTCGTCGGCTTTGAGCTTCGCTTCACCAAGTGCTGTGTTGGCATGCGTGAGCTGCGCTGTTCGCTCGTTGACACGGCGTTCCAACGACTCATTGGCGCGTGCCAGTGCCTCCGCGGAGGTCACACGGTCGGTGATGTCCGTGTAGGTTGTCACGATACCGCCTTGCGGCATGGCACTTGTGCCAATCTCCAGAACGCGATTGTCCGTTACGTTCGTATCCTGAAAAGTTTCCTTGGTCAGCGCGATCCTGTTGACCTGCTCGGCCACCCAGGTCTTTACATTGACAGGTCCATAATGACCCGCTTCCGCCTTATATTGAATGATCTTGTCCAGCGGCACTCCGACGGCGCCAAATTCGGGAGGTAAATCCATCATCTGTCGAAATCGTCGGTTCCAGCAGATCAATTGCAGGTCTTCATCAAATACACTGATGCCCTGGCCCATTTGATCCAACGCAGATTGTAGAAGATCGCGATTATACTGGATTGCCTCGGACGCATCATCGAGAAGTTTTAATGCCGATCGTTCTCCAACATTCTGACGTCGCAAGAGCAGCGACAGGACCAGCCGAGACGAAGCGGCACCAATGGCACTGGCCAGCAACCGCTCCGTAAACCGGATAAATTCAACATCAGCATCCCCACCAGGATCGAGGGGAACATTCTCGCGCGCAGCGTATTGTTTGAAACTCCGCTCCGCACGCTCCGTCCCAACATAACGCCCAGCCGTACGCATAAGGTCTTGAACGGTGATTGAGGTGCGCCATAGACGGAATGCCGGAGATGGGCCAGTAACAACGCCCTCCGTTTGGAGAAAAATATTGGCCTGAAGCCGTTCAACCGGCGATGGCTGTCGCATCAATGAAACCACCACGAACGCAACGACATTGGTGCTGAGACTCCAGAACACGCCGTGCACAAGCGCGTTCATCTCCAGCCCGAAAAGGGCTTCTGGGCGCAAAATCGAGTAGCCCCAGGGTCCGTTCTGCAGAATTTGTTTCGACACCCAGCCTGCTTCTGCAATCCATGGAAGAAACATTGTGTAACTCCAGACTGCAAAACCAATAAGGATTCCAGCAATGGCACCGGCGGCAGTGCCACGTCGCGAGAAAAGACCAGCAAAAAACGCCGGAGCGAACTGCGCAATTGCAGCGAATGAGAGCAGGCCAATAGACGCCAACGCCTGACTCTGTCCGATTGTTCTGTGAAACCCGTAGGCCAGCATCAGAACTAGAAAGATCGTCACCCGTCGAATATTCAGCAGCAAGGGCCCGATCTCTGCGTAATCGTCTGAGTCAGGGCTCCGTGTTGCTGCACTGCGCAGCATGAGCGGAACAATGATTTCGTTGCACACCATGATTGCCAGCGCGATGGAGGCAACGATAACCATCGCCGTTGCCGCCGATAATCCACCGACGAACGCAAACATGGTCAGCGCCGTTGCTCCTTCAGAAAGCGGCAGCGCGAGCACAAACATGTCTGCATCCACCTGACCGGCAGGAAACGTCAGAAGGCCAGCAAGTGCAATCGGGAGAACAAAGATATTGATCAGGACGAGATAGATCGGGAACAGCCATGCAGCGGTACGGACGTCCCCCTGAGATTGGTTCTCCACCACGGCAACATGAAATTGCCGCGGCAGCAGTACGATACACGTGAAGCTCAGGAGCGTAATAGTCAGCCATCGACTGGCAGAAAAACCTTCATTCACAAGACGATCGATCAAACCTGCCTGAGATGCCCGGCTCCACAGATCCGCGAACCCGTCAAACATCCAGTACGTAACGAAAAACCCGACCGACACGAATGCAAAGAGTTTGACGATCGACTCCGTTGCAACCGCCAACATCAGCCCACCCTGATGCTCGGTCGCATCAATGTGGCGAGTCCCGAACAGGACAGCAAAAATAGCCATCGATATGGCAATCGTAAATGCAATGTCTCCTGCAGGCGTCAGCGCCGCCGTGTTGCCCCCCACCGGTCCGAGCAATACCTCCACCGACAACGCGGCAGCCTTCAGTTGCAGAGCGATATACGGGATCGTACCCGCCACCGCGATGATCGTCACAAGCGCCGCAAGGAGTTGGCTTTTACCGTAGCGCGCTGCAATGAAGTCTGCAGTCGAAGTGATGTTCTGCGACTTCGACAACCGAACAACGCGCGTCATCAATGGCGCGCCCAGGCCAATCATGATGATTGCACCCAGATAAACTGGTATAAACCCGAAGCCTGATGTCGCAGCCAGACCCACACTGCCGAAGAACGTCCACGAAGTGCAGTAGACGGCAAGCGACAGAGAATAAATCAGTGGCCGACCATGAATTCCCGACCGCTTCTTTTCTCGGTTATCACCAAGGTGCGCAATGATAAACAGTAGGCCGACATAGCCAAACGCGGCACCAAGTATGACCCAGCCATCGATCATCTAACCGTGTCCCCTTCCGCAAACGTCCTGAGTTCGCTTGTTTACTAACAGATGGAATGCGGAAAACCGAATGTTCCAGACGAGAGAGACTTGGAATAATTTGTCATAAGCGTTACCGATGATTCGCGTACTGCCTGATTTTGTTATTGGGCGCTCCGTATCGTACTGCTTTTAGCCGAACAGTTGTGTGGTACGCGAACTCAATTTGAAAAATAGGGAGACCCTTTCATGGGTATGCTAGACGAATTCAAGGATTTTGCACTCAAGAGCAACTTTCTGGACATGGCGACAGGTATCGTAATTGGTGCTGCCGTTGGAACGGTCGTCAAGTCCTTGGTGTCGGACATCGTCATGCCGCCAATCGGGATGCTGATGGGCGGCGTGGATTTTTCGGACATCAAGATTACGCTCGCAGAAGCGGTGGGCGACACCGAAGCCGTTGCCATCAACATCGGCACGTTCATAAACAACATCATCACGTTCCTGATCATCATGGCCGCGATCTTCATGATCATCAAAGGCTTCAATGCCATGAAAGCTAAGATGGCCGAAGAAGAAGCAGCGGCTCCTCCGCCAGAACCATCGGAAGACGTACTGCTGCTGCGCGAAATTCGCGATAGCCTGAAAGCCAACGGCTGATCATTCGATCAATCAGGGTCTTAAAAAAGGGCGTTCCTTCTGGGGCGCCCTTTTTTATCCTCGACCGACAAACGGCATGTTCGTCGCCATCAGCGTCATGAACTGGACGTTGGCAGACAACGGCAACGCTGCCATCTGCGCAACCGCATCTCCAACATGGCGGACATCCATGATCGGCTCGGCAGCGATCGTGCCGTCTGCCTGCTGGATTCCCGATGCAATGACCGTCGCAATATCCGTGTCAGCATTGCCAATGTCGATTTGACCACAGGCGATATTGAAAGGCCGGCCATCCAGTGAAATGGTTTTCGTCAACCCGGTGATCGCATGCTTGCTTGCAGTGTACGGAGCGGAACCTGGCCGTGGCGTATGCGCAGAAATCGAGCCGTTGTTTATAATCCGCCCCCCCATGGGCTGCTGTTGCCGCATCAAACCAAACGCACGCCGCGCGCAAAGAAATGTCCCTGTCAGATTGACATCAATGATCTTGCGCCACGCGTCTGGTGCAATTTCGTCGATTGTTGCACTCGTCAAACCCAACCCGGCATTGTTGAACAAGACATCCAACCGGCCAAATCGGTTCTCGATTGTATCGAACAAGGTATCAACATCGTCATCACGCGACACATCACACCCGATGGCCAAAGCATTCTCTTCCGTTGCACCAATATCAGCGATGGCGTCTTCGAGCACGTTCGCACGACGGCCCGCGAACACAGTCTTAAATCCGATATCAAGCAATGCGCGCGCAGCAGCTTTGCCGATCCCTGATCCGGCGCCAGTTACAAGGGCAATCTTGTTCATGGTGTTCCATCCCGTACTGAGCTTGCGTCATAAGAAGCACCGGTAGCTCTATTGCGCGAACGGAACAATTGCGTTCAACACCAAAGGGCATTGTGGGTCGTAAATCACCTTGCAGGGATTTAGTCGGTTGCCTGAACAGCGATCGTTCCAACAACCGTGCTTTTGAGGGTCGGCAAGGGGGGGATTTCGCTCGGAGGCGGCTGAATGACGAGACGACCCGACGCATAGTCGCTGAAGTCGATCTCAGGTCCGAGATTTTGCAACGCCGTCTGGCAGGCCCAGTTCTTGCCCCACTGCTTTGCCGCATTTTTGAAGATGCGACGCCCATCACGAAAACGCGACGAGCGCTTTAGTCTGCGTGTCGCTTCAAACGTCGCAACCATTTGGGAACAGTTCTCGACCGCTTCATGGGCATATCCCGCGTCTTCAAGGGTCGGGATCAATCCCGACGCCATGGAAGGAGACGCAACGGCAAGACTGAGACAGAAAGAAAGGAAGGTAGCGGTCTTCATTGGCGTCGACTTACTCGGAACAGGGCGGCAACCATATGGCCCAGCCAGTCAATCGTTAACGGGCGTTAAGGACTGCAACTGCGCTGACATGAGCAATAACTGTACCGACATCGACCAGCCGATCACAGGCAAAGCCATACCGCATCGTAAATTTCCGCACGCCTAGTGTGCTTTTCGCCATGCTTTCAAGCGTTTCACCACTTGTCGAACCGGAAACGACAGCGTATATCGTTCGCCTAACACGCGTGCAGCAAGCACCCGTGCAAAAGGCGCTGCCCGAGGCCATCCTGTCAGTTCATCTGGCAATTCAAAGTCCGCACTTTCGAAGTGCGGCGCCACAGGGCGCGAATGAAAAGAGAAGGAATACACGATGTACGCTGTCATCAAGACAGGCGGCAAGCAGTACCGGGTTGCTGCCGACGACGTCCTCAAGATTGAAAAAGTTACCGGCGAAGTGGGCGAAACCATTTCGTTCGCCGACGTTCTCATGGTCGGCGGCGACACGCCAACGATTGGAACACCGACCATTGACGGCGCTACGGTTGCTGCCGAAGTGGTAGATCAGGGCCGCGCCCGCAAGATCATCGTTTTCAAGAAGAAGCGCCGCCAGAACTATCGCCGCAAGAAGGGGCATCGTCAGGAACAAACGACGATCCGCATTACTGACATTATCATGGGCGGCAAGAAACTCGCGACTGGCGCACCTGCGAGCGAAAAGCCCGCCAAGGCTCCAGCAACAGCAGGCAGCGACCTTCCGCAGCTCTTTACCGCGCCAGCAGGCGATGGTGATGATCTGACAAAAATCAACGGCGTCGGTCCGGTTCTCGTCGAGAAGCTCAACAAGATGGGCATCACAACATTCGCACAAGTCGCGGCATTCACGCCGGAAGATGTCGCGAACGTGGACGATGCACTGAGCTTCAAGGGCCGCATTGATCGCGACAACTGGATCGAACAGGCCAAGACACTGGCCGAGGAAGCCTGAGCGCAGCGCACAGCGATTTTGAAATGTATTGCGCACGTCCCGCCGGGCAGTGCGCACCTGAAGGAAGGACAAGACTATGGCTCACAAGAAAGCAGGCGGCTCATCACGGAACGGTCGCGATAGTGCAGGACGCCGGTTGGGCGTAAAGAAATTTGGTGGCGAAGCCGTCATTCCCGGCAACATCATCGTCCGCCAGCGCGGCACGAAATGGCACCCGGGAACTGGCGTCGGTATCGGCAAGGATCACACGATCTTCGCCACGATCGATGGTCAGGTGCAGTTTGCCAAGAAAGCCAATGGCCGGACATATGTGTCCGTACTGGAAGACGCAGAATTCAAGGCCTACCAGGCTGTCAAGCAAACTGCAAAAGCCGAAGCCAGCGCCTGACACAACGTCCCATGCATTTTGTATGAGGGGGAGATGGGCGACCATCTCCCCTTTTTTGTTATGTTCACTCAAAGCGAAGTTCTGAAAACACCGCAGCTGACATTGCGCCCTTTTGAGAAGCGGGATGTGGAGCGATTGATCGCGCTGATAAACCAATGGGACGTGGCCTCAATGACTGCTGGCATGCCTTTTCCCTATACGAGAAGCCATGCAATCGCATTCCTTGATCGTGTATCGTTGCCCCATGCTCGAGCACTGGCGTTCGACAACTTCATAGTTGGTGGATGCAGTTTCATGCCACGCGCAACCGGAGATTTTGAGATCGGCTACTGGGTGGGGAAACCTTACTGGCGACGAGGGTTCGCGAGCGAATGTGCAGCAGCCCTGGTTGAACGCGCTTTTGCCGACTTCCGAACACGCAGGATCACTGCCGGTTTTTTCGTCGACAACCCTGTGTCCGGACGTGTTCAGCACAGGCTTGGTTTCAACCCGATTGGCAGGTCGGAAGTTTTTTGCACGGCACGCGGCTGTTTCGTTCAGACCCAGGCAACAGAATTGACGCGAGCGCAGTGGCAGGCGAGGACATCACCATGAAATTTCTCGATCAGGCCAAGGCCTATATCAAGTCCGGCACCGGTGGTGCAGGCTGTGTCTCATTTCGGCGCGAGAAGTACATAGAGTTCGGTGGCCCGGACGGCGGTGATGGCGGCAAAGGCGGCGACGTTATCATCGAATGCGTCGACAATCTCAACACCCTCATCGACTATCGCTACCAGCAACACTACAAGGCCGGAACCGGCACGCACGGCATGGGCAAGAACCGCACCGGAGCAGGCGGAGAGAACAAGACCCTGAAGGTCCCACCCGGCACACAGATCCTTGCAGAGGATAATGAAACATTGCTCGGCGATCTGATGGAGCCAGGCGAAACTATGGTAATCGCGCGCGGAGGCAATGGCGGCTTCGGCAACGCCCGCTTCAAGTCATCTACCAACCAGGCACCCCGTCATGCCAATCCAGGCGAGCCAGGAATCGAACTGACAATCTGGCTGCGGCTCAAACTGATTGCCGACGCGGGTTTGATCGGCCTGCCAAATGCAGGAAAATCAACCTTCCTGGCACGCGTCAGCGCCGCCAAACCAAAAATTGCGGATTATCCCTTTACGACCCTCTATCCCAACCTGGGCGTGGTCAAGGTTGGGGCGCGCGACTTCGTCCTCGCCGACATTCCGGGATTGATCGAGGGCGCACACGAGGGTGCCGGGATCGGGGATCGCTTCCTGGGCCATGTGGAGCGATGTGGCGTGCTGCTCCACCTGATCTCTGTCACCGAACCGGATCCCGCCGCCGCATACAAAACCGTACGTGGCGAACTTGATGCCTATGGCGCAGGTCTTGAGGACAAGATCGAGGTTGTCGCTCTTTCCAAGGTCGACACCCTTCCCGAGGAAGACGTTGACGAACTCGCCGCGGCACTTCGCAGCGTTTGTGGCAAGGAACCTCTGCGCGTGTCCGCCGTAGTGGGAACGAATGTCGAGACCGCGCTTCACGCAATCGCAGACGGCATCGCTGCA
>CALHAX010000056.1 GCA_937931785.1 uncultured Hyphomicrobiaceae bacterium
GGTTCGAGCCCTGCTCGGGGAGCCAACACCTTTCAACATGATGTCGCACCGTTGCGGTGACTTTCCCTTGCGGGTTTTGCGCTGTATGCGGTTGTATGGCCCAATCTGATCCTTCCATTGCTACGCTAACCCCGCCCATGCGTCGCACGATTGGGCTTTATGCGCTGGCGACCGGCCAGACAATTTGCTGGGTCGGGTTGTACTACAGTTTTGCGGCGCTGCTGCTCTCCTGGGAACGCGACCTTGGTTGGGCCAAGACAGACCTGACACTCGGGCTGACGATTGCCGTGTTGATCGCGGCGGTCATGGCCCCATTGGCGGGGCGCATGACGGATGCTGATGGCGGGCGCTGGATGCTGACGCTTGGAGCGTTGGCTGGCGCCGGGGCGCTCGGGCTGCTTGCAACGGTCACGACCCGATACGAATTCCTTGTGGTCTGGGCGCTGATCGGGATTGCACAAGGATTGTGTCTGTACGAATCCTGTTTTGCATTCATGACGCGCGTGCTTGGTGCGGATGCTCCCGGTGCCATTTTGCGACTGACCCTTGTTGCTGGATTTGCCTCTCCCATATCGTTTACCGTCGGTGCCACCGCGGCAGAGGTTTATGGCTGGCAGGTTGCTGTCCTCGGATACGCAGTGGCCATTGCTGTACTTGGCGCACCGCTTCATTTCATCGGCGCGACTCTCCTTCGATCCGTAACGCCGACCTCAACGGACACGACATCTGTCGTGTCAGCAGAACCTGCGAATGTGAAAAAGGCTGTGCGCATCGCACTTGGCAAACCGACGTTCTGGCTCATGGCGCTCGCATTCCCGTTGATTGCGCTGAACCACGGCATCCTGCTCAATCATATCATTCCCCTCCTTGTGGAACGCGGCACGACGCAAGCCACTGCGATCACTGCGGCATCAATCATCGGCCCCATGCAGGTTGTCGGACGCTTGCTGGTGTTCCGGTTCGAAGGGCGCGCAACCATGCTGACCATCACATTTATCTCCATTGGAGGGTTGATTGCCGCATCCGCATTGCTGCTCGTCGCCGGTGTCGACACGATTCTCGTCTTTGCCTTTGCGGCAACACAAGGAGCGGCCTATGGCCTGGTGAGCATTCTGCGCCCGACGGTCATTGCGGACACGCTGGGACGTGACGGGTTCGGCTCGATTGCCGGTTGGCTGGCCGTGCCCTATCTTACGGGGTACGCCGTCGCCCCCTATGTTGGTGCGCTTCTCTGGGCCGTCGGCGGGTACGATCTTGCCGTTCTGATGGCGTTGGTGTTCGGCGGCGTCGGCTTCCTGGCCTTCCTGTTGCTTCGTGCTTTGCAGGCTCGCGAGGCGGTTAATGTGTAGACGCTACTTCATAAGTACTCACCACATAAAACCTCTCGATATTCCTGAATTGACGCGCTAGCGTTCCCGTCGTGCAAGGTTTCATCGGGAGGGGACGACATGCAGGCATTCGAGGGCATTCGCGTTCTGGATTTGACGCACGTTCTGGCGGGACCGTTCGCGACCTACCAGTTGGCCGTCATGGGCGCGGACGTGATCAAGATCGAGGATCCGAACGAGCCGGACATGATGCGACCGGAGGGCGTTTCGCCTGCGTTGAATGCCGAGGGGCGCGGGACGCGTTTCATTTCCCAGTGTGGCAACAAGCGCTGCATCACCCTGGACCTCAAGACGGAGGCCGGCCGCGCTATCATTCTCAAGATGGTGGAGACCACCGATGTGGTGGTTTCGAATTTTCGCTCCGATGTGATGCATCGCCTCGGGCTCGATGCGGACAGGTTGCAAGCGATCAATCCACAACTGATCTATTGTGCGATGAGCGGGTTCGGTGCGACGGGCCCGAAGGCGCAACACCCTGCCTACGACAATGTCATTCAGGCCTACTCTGGGTTGCTTGCAGCGACCGGGCACCTGGGTGGCGAACCTGTGAAGGTCGGCCCTGCGGTGCTGGACTACGGCACGGGCGCACAAGCGGCTTTCGCCATTGCATCCGCGCTCTTCCAGCGGACACGCACGGGCATGGGACAACGGATTGATGTTTCCATGCTCGACGCTGCGCTGATGCTGATGAGCAGTACAGTATGTGACGCCCATGTGCGCGGCGGACCGCCAGAGCCACACGGCAATACGGACCCACGCAAGGCCGCGTATGGCCTGTTCGAAACGGCAGACGGGCAACTCATGGTCGGAGCTTTCACAAACACGCAACTGGCTCGCGTCTTTACAAGCGTGGGCCGTAAGGACAAGGCCGATGCCATGCAGGGCCTTTCCATGGAGGACGTTGATGCGATCGCCGCAGATGATCGTGCGTTGCTACAGGAGATTTTTCTCACAGACACTGCAAATGCATGGGAGGAAAAACTGAACGCCGGTGGAGCGCCCGCTGCACGCGTTCGGGACATTTATGAAGCGATGGGGTCGGCGCAAGTTCAGTCGCGTCGGTCGTTGCAGTCCGGAGTTTCGGCGCCGGAGAAAGGAAGCGCAACGCGAACGCCAGTGGCCGCGTTTGACTATGCCACTCATGGTCCAGAATTGACGCGAGAGGCCCCTCTACACGGAGCCGATACGGACGCGGTTCTGGCAGAATTCGGTTATTCCACAACAGACATCGAGGGACTGCGAAAATCCGGCGTGATCTGATGGTACAGGTTATTTGCGGACACAAAAGCCCGTGAGTTGTCCGCCGACCGGTTGTCCAACGATGCCAAGATGACGCGAATGGACCGCTGGCACCCGCTCGCCGTCACCGTACAATGTCGTTAACGTCAGATAGCCTGAGACGGTGACTTCGATGAAGTGTAGCGCATCGATGGCAGAGACAACTTTCAGATCGGTTCTGCCCGTTTTCGTGGTGAGTTCCGCCGTCTGTGCCTTGCGAGAAATGTTGGAAATCTTAAAGGCCAACGGCGAACTGCTATCAGGCTTGAACGTGCTGGCTTCCACATTCCAGGACGCCCCCTTTTGGAACGAACACGCGTAACTTGGCCCGGCCGCAAGCGCGGCCGCAGGTTGCCAGAAGAGCGCAACCGCGCATATCGCCGCCATCATAATCCTGATCATGAAATTCCCCTGTCGCCCCGCCGTGCGCTCGCCCGGCAATTCGGCGAGAAAGCGCGCGGACTGTGGCCAATTGTTGGCAGCGTTCGTTCAATGCAGGCACTGCAAAAAACCTATACGTCTAAAATTTCTCGCATTTTCGAGGACATCGCTGCATTCATGACCTGCTGAATATCTTCGGATACGTGATCACGCCAAGCGTCAGGGCGTCCCTGGACAAAATTTCTTGTTTTGAGTTCTACTCGATTCGAGAAGAGGTCGGACTTTGTCAAACCATGCCACGACACTATACCATTCATCACATCACCTACAGATTCCTTGCCTCCTGTCAGCCGTGCGGTATCAACCCAGCGAACCTTGAGTTTTCCAGCATTTGCGACCGTGATCCATTGCTCGAACCATTCCAAGTAAACACGAAAACTTTGCATGATCTTGTCTTCAGAGATGGGGACATCTTTTCGCAAGAACTCTTTGTTTATCAGAGAGAATGCTGCAGCTCTTGGATCACGCACTAAAACGGTTACATTCCGATTCCCCATGCGCTCGAGAATATCGACATTGAAATCTGATGCGCCGAAGTGATCATGCAGGACTGCACCACCTTGCATGAATTGCTTCGCCCACGGTTCCATCAAACTAAAATTAGGAAAATTACCAAGACTGATCCGTACCGCAGGAATGTTCAGATAAGTTGAGAGTGTCGAGACAAGAGACGCACTCGCAGCACGCGGCATCGACGAGATAAGTATTGGGGGAATTTTGCGACGAATTGCCCGCTTCTGCCACGCCGCAATCTGCATGCCATCACTCATTGCATCGCTATAGAACAGATCGCCTCCAATCCCCATAGGGACCGCCGAACATTCGATACATCGCGTTGCTTTTTCAGGGTTATTGTTGCGAGCGTAAAGCATGGCTCGCATGTACTCATAAAGGGGACGGTAATTATCGTCCGGCGCACCGTAAACCAGATCAAGTCCGATCTCTGATATCAGAAACGCGGCACCGGCGCGAAAACCATTCTGCGCACGGATTTCCGACTCGGCCAAAAGCGCCGGCCAATCATAAAAACCAGCGTTATTTCCAGCAGTACTGTGCGACAGATCATGCAACAGTAGACGTTGCCTTGAGATTTCCCCTTCAGACATGCCCCCCAGCGCCCTGAATATCGATGTTCGAAGAGAATGCGCGACGTTTAAAAGACCAACGCGGTGCAGTACGTTTTTGACCCTTTTGCTTACTGGCATCTTCGCCACTCTCCTCGCGCGCCAAGGCGCTCGACCAATACTTGCGTTGCAAGTTGATCAAGCAGTTCCATAACGGGCAACTGAATAATCACTCTTCGAAAGACCCGATCTATGCGCATGTCTCTCTCATCTACTCAAAATAAATGAATTCGTGGTCGCCGGTGTACCCTGCCTGTTTGAAATCAAAGTCCCATTCTTCCGGTGTGTGGAAGATGCGGCAGGTGAGCTGCCAGTACATGAGATTCATTTTTTCGCGTTCGTTACGATAGGCTTCGACGCACAGGTAGCTGTTGCCCTTCGACACGCGTTCGATTTCGGCAAGCGCCTTGTGCAGATCGTAGTTGTAGAGGTTGTGTAGCGTATTGATGGAAATCACGAGATCAAAGTGATTGTCTGGATACGGCAGAGTATTGGCATGACCGAGGACAATGTTCTCCTTCACGCTCTCCATGGTATGGTCGATGGCGTATTGCGACACTTCGAGGCCGTGCGCTTCGATGCCCGGAAGCGCCTCAGTGAAATCGTGGAGTAAAAATCCTTTACCCGATCCGACATCAAGAATGCGACTTTCTGCGGTGAGCCCGTACGTTTCAACCATGGCATCGGCGACCTTGCGCCAACGCCCATCATAGTTGTAGCCACCGTAACCGGTTTCGCGACTGCCGTCCCAATAATCGTAGTCCCATTTGAGCGCAAGATCGGCGACGTCTGCCTTGTCGCGCTGTGTGACACGGGCGACGTAATCCCGCGTCGTGGACTTGTGAATGAGGCCGACGAATTCCTGGTAAGCCATTGAGGTTCTCCACGTTTGGATGATGTCAGGGTGTGTTCAATTGATCGAGGGCATGACGAACTTTTTCGAGTTGAGCCGTGCACCGTTGTTCTCGGGTTTCCCGCTCGGCAAAATCGCGCCGCGCACCACCAATGGGCAGAAACTCGTTGAGCATGATGCAGATCCACTTGATGCGATAGACCGGCAACAGGAGCCGAGCACGTTCGCGCACACTGTCGCCGTCAATTGCACGGGCAAGTTTTATGATGGTCTGCTCCGTCCAGTCTCCTGGAAGAGGGATCTCTGGAGTGCACAGAAAATCGCAAATCAGTTTCGCGGGATCGTCACGACCTGCATACTCGAAATCTATAAAGGTGAGCGCACCATCTTTGTCCGCTAACGCGTTGTGAAATCCAAAATCCGACGGTGAGACACACATTTCGGTGGGATCTAATTGTCGATGAACCCCAACGCCCGCCAAATTTGCTCCAATGAACGCTTTGCTTTTGATATCGATCCAAGCAGGCTGAACTTCGTTGTCAATCATAGCCTGCGCCGCAGAAGCATGCGGGGCAGTAGGATCCAGTTGATCCAGTCGTGCGACCCGACGCGTCACTGTCTCGATGTGTTGTTCGATGGAAACGCAGGCTTCCGAGCCCGGGTTCAGTGCCATAACATCACGCGGTGTCGTATTGATCGCGGCAATGAAATCCGCAGCCTGGGCAACATCATTCTCAATCAGAGTTCCAGGCTTGCGTTTTTCTCCAGCGACAAAGCCGATCAAGGCGGCATGCGATGCATCATCCTTGACGATCGGTTGCGGCACGTTGCGGACGCCGCGCTCCCATACGTACGTCAGGAAATTCCATTCCGCACGGAGGCGGTCGCGGGTGTCGCGCGGATCATGGTGATAAAGTTTCAGGACCACATCCGTGGCGTCTTCAAGCGTGACGCGAAAGGCCTGATTGTTCCGCCCGCCAGTCAAACGCTCAAGATGTGCTGGTTCAGCCAATCCGGTGCGCGCTGCCAGGTCTCGCGCCAGTGCGAGCGGATCGTTGGGCCCGGACACGACGGAACTCAGGCAGCTTGGGCGAGCAGCAGGGCTGCAATCGCCGGCCAACCGTCGACGCGACTGAAATGCGTTTCGGCGACATGCTGCCCATTCGGGTCGAACAGGATTTTTATCACGGAGTTGTCGAGTTGAGGCATCGCAAGGATGTCCGGGAGATCATCAACGAAGGCCTGAACGCCGAGTGACGCGGCGCGTTCCATCTTCTCTTCCTTGGTGATCTCGAAATAAACGTTTGCGGGGTTGATTCCCACGTTGCCGACGAGATTGTTCGCCAAGAGGAACCCGCGTGCCGCATCGTGCATGTCGTGCTTGGGACCAAGCATCGGATGACGTGTCTTGTGGCTGCAGATGAACAGTTCATGCCCGCCTGCGAGGGCTGACACTATAAATTCCGCAACACCGGTGAATGGTTTGGCGAGATCCATGCGTGATCCGTAGACGTAGCCCTGCAATTCGGTGAATGCCTCTTTCTGGCCGGATCCATTCAGATGATCACGAACGGAATTTTTGTCCGTTCCGACACCTTCAGGGATCAAACCACGCTCCAGTGCTGCGGCGTGAAACACACCGTCGTAGCAGGCAATCGTGTTGTCGAAATCGATCCCGATGCGCATGACTAAAACCTTACAGGCTCATGTCGATCAGTGGGCGACCGATCTTGCCGGATCGCAGATCCGCAAGTGCTTCGTTGATGTCTTCCAATTTGTAGGCATTGGAGAGCAGATCGCGGACCGGAAACCGGCCGTTCCCGAGCAACCGCGCGAAACGGCCGTAGTCACGATCCGGCACACTGTCGCCACCCCATGTGCCGAGCAGGCTCCGCCCCGAATTGAACACGTTGGGGCTCATCTTGAATTCTGCGCCCGCTTTCGCATTGCCGATCACGACGGCGCGGCCACCTTGCTGGCGCGTGGCATTCACGGCTTGCAGCATGACGTCCGGGATGCCGGTCGCTTCAACGGCAAGGTCGACACCGTTCGGTGCGATGGCCTTGATGGCCTCGATGACGTCGCCTGCTGTCGGGTCGATCACGTGGGTTGCGCCATACGTCATGGCAAGATCACGGCGGCTGGCGTTCGGGTCGACACCTATAACCGGTGTGCCGCCTGCAAGCGCTGCTGCCATCAGTGCGTTGATGCCAATTCCGCCGGTGCCAAAGACCGCAATCGCGTCACCCGCTTTGGCCTGCAGGACGTTGAACACGGCACCCATGCCGGTTGGCGCGGCACATCCGAGCAGCACCGCAACATCCATTGGCATGCCATCCGGCAGATGTGTCAGGCGGTTTTCGGAGACAACGGCGTGGCGCTGAAATGTTGTCACACCGCCGGAGTTCACGGTTTTGCCGTCCCAGTCGTATTTCGCGCCGCCCGCTTCCTGGCCCTCGCCCTTGATCCAGGAGAGGACGACCTTGTCGCCTTCCTTTACCTTTGTGACGGCGGAACCCACGTCGACCACGGTGCCTGTGCCTTCATGGCCAAGGCAATGCGGGACCCATTTGTCCTCTCCCTTGTCGCCAGCGACTTCCATGAGCTGCGTGCCGCAAGCACCGGAGTACGCGATTTCGACGAGCACCTGACCGGGGTTCAAAGCAGGTGTTTCGATTTCAGCGAGGACAAGTGGCTTGCCGGTTTCGACAAGGAGGGCGGCTGTGGTTTTCATGTCTGCAGGTTCACAATTCGAATTGGGATAAAAATGGAGGTGTTATGCGAGCGTCGCGGCTATTGTTGCGGCCATGCTCCTGGCGTCGATACCGAGTTGCTCGCGGGCGTATTCCTGCTCGCCGGACTTCTTGAAGAATTTGTCCGGCGTGCCGATGCGGGTGAGTTTGCGGGTGTCCTTGCCGCGATCCACGGCCCATTCAGCCACCGCAGAGCCAAAGCCACCAATCAGGGAATGCTCCTCAATGGTGATAATTCGATCGAATTTCTCGAAGGCCGCTGTGAGATAATCTTCGTCGAGTGGTTTGACCGTGTGGAACGATACGACTTCGGGTGCGTGTCCCTGTGCGTTCAGGATCTCGCCGGTTTCAATAACCTCCGGCAGCATGTTGCCGGTCGAAAGAAGCGCGATTTTCTCGCCGGGCTTTATGACAAGCGCCTTGCCGATCACGAAATCAGCTGGCACATCGTCGTGCACTGTCGCTTCGCCCTTCTTGCCCATGCGCAGGTACATCGGGTTGTCTTGCTTGAGGCCAGCGCGCAACGCGGCGCGCACTTCCCACGCATCGCCGGGACAGACGACAACCATATTCGGGATCGAACGGAGGAACGCGATGTCTTCGCAGGAATGGTGCGTTGGACCGAGCCCTGCGTAGGAGAGCCCTGCGCCCACGGCGACCACCATGACGGGCGCTTCGTGATAGCAGGCGTCCGTGCGAATTTGTTCGAGGCAGCGGGTCGTGACGAACGGTGTGATCGTGTACGTCACCGGGCGCATGCCGGACATCGCCATGCCAGCCGCAACACCCGTCATGTTCTGCTCGGCGACGCCGCAGTTGAAGAAGCGTTTCGGGTGCGCGGCCTTGAACTTGTCGAACAGCCGGTTCCCGATATCGCCTGAAAGCATCACGACGCGCGGGTCGGTGTCACCAAGTTTGGTCAGTTCGTCTGCAAATGCGTTTCTCATATCAGACCGAGCTCCTTGTGCGCGGCTTCGACTTCTTCGGCGGTCGGTGCGCGGTAGTGCCAGTTGTTGTCGTCTTCCATAAACGACACGCCCTTGCCCTTCACCGTGTTGGCAATAATTGCGACGGGTTTGCCGGACCCGTTGGGAACGTTCCACATGAGTTTGACAAGCGCTTCCATATCGTGGCCATCAATCTCGTGCGCGTCCCATCCGGCTGCGGCCCACTTGTCGCGCAATGGGGCGAGCATCAAGGTTTCGTTCGAGCGGCCAGTGGCCTGCCACTTGTTGTAGTCGATGATGACACAAACATTGTCGAGCTTCTGGCCTGCCGCGAACATGGCGGCTTCCCAGTTCGAGCCTTCGTTGCACTCACCGTCGGACAGCAAACCGTAAACACGAAAATTCTGGTCGTTGATACGGCCCGCGACAGCCATGCCAAGACCAATTGGAAGACCGTGGCCAAGCGAACCTGTTGCCGCTTCGACGCCCGCCAGCAGATTTGCCGGAGGGTGCTCAGCCAGGATACCCCCGTCTTTGCAGAATGTGTCGAGTTGGGCTTCGTCGAAGTACCCACGCTTGGCGAGCGTCGCGTAAAGTGCCGCAGCCGCGTGCCCCTTGGAGAGGATAAAGCGATCGCGCTCCGGATCCTTCGGATTGTCCGGATCAATATTCAGTACGTGCCAGTAAGCGGCGGCGAGTGTGTCGCAACATGACAGGCATGACGCGAGATGCGCAGCTTTCGCCTGATGTGACATTTTCACGACCTGACCGCGCAACTCGGCGGCAATCCGTCGAAGGGCATCCAGGTCAGGTGCAGAATTGGGAGCCTGTTCAGTCATGGCCATGGTTCTGTCCTTTGCGCTTTCGCGTCAGGGTTTGTGTACATATGTGGATGGCAAATCGCCAAGGTTCTTTTCCCAGCGTTCTGCCCAACTCACGACATCGTCTATGCCGCGTTCCAGTGAAATTTCATCCCGCCAGCCCAGTTCCGTTCGCAGCTTGAAGCTGTCGAGTGTGTAGGCGGTATCCTTGCCTGGACGTTCCGGCGCGATTTCAACGCATTCGTCGAAGGATTTGCCAAGACGCTTGAGGATCAGTTCGACGAGTTCACGGATCGAGACGAGTTCATATCCCGAGATATGATAGCACTCGCCCTGCCCGCCCTTCAGTGCAATTTTCAGCGTGGCGTCCGACACATCGCGCATATGAATGAAAACCCGGACAGACTTTCCACCACCGTCGAGGCGGAGCTTGTCGCCGGTCATCGCGGCGTAGATGGCCCGTGGGATAATGCGATAGAGCTGCTGGCCGGGGCCGTATACGTTAGCCGCGCGCGTGGAGACGGCAGGCAGATCGTAGGTGTCGACAAAGGTTTTCAGCGACATGTCGCCTGCGGCGCGGCTAACGGCATAGGGTGTGGATGGATTGAATGGCGTATCTTCGCGCACCCAACCGTCGGTCGAGCCGTACGCTTCCGGCGTCGTCACGTGGACGTAGCGATCGAGAAAATCGAGGTCACGCAACAAGACGTGCAAGCGGACAGTAGACACCACGTTGGTCATCATCCAGTCGTCCGGCTGGTCCCAGCTCTGACCAACCATGGACTGCGCGGCAAAGTTCACGACGTGGGTGAATTTTTCATCCCGCATCAATTGCCCGAGACCTTCAAGGTCGTGGTTGATATCGACCTTCTGAAACCGGATCGTACCAGGACGCTTCTGCCACTTGTACGGCAACATCGCTTCGTGCGGTTCTGCCGAGCGGCTGGTTGCCATCACATCGTAGCCCTGCTCCGCCAGATAGTCGACGAACGACGCCCCGGAAAAGGAGTTCGAACCAAGCACAAGAAACTTCGGATCAGCCATCTAGGATGCCTTTGCAATGATGTCGCGGCGCGCGCTGAGATACTGGACAATCATGTGTCCGATGATCAGTTGCGCGTCTTCGCAATGTTGCATGTCGTCCGTTTCAAAATGAATCGGCACATCTGCCAACGCCTTTGCCTTGCCGCCCGAAAACCCGAGCACGGCATAGGATTTCATGCCGAGACGTTTTGCTTCTTCGAGGGCACGGAGAATATTTGGCGA
>CALHAX010000057.1 GCA_937931785.1 uncultured Hyphomicrobiaceae bacterium
ATCGACCAGCCCGCGCCAGCGCTCGAAGTTGCTCACCACTTCAGCGAGGGACCGTCGCGGCCTTGGTCCGAGCTCTTCCGTTTCGATAATTTCCTTGGCCGCAAAGTACAGCGGAATGCCGCGCGCCCGGCCATGCGCATGTACTTTTTTGATCGTCACGTCACCCAGTGCACGCTTCGGCGTGTTCACGATCCGCTCGAACTTCAGATCGTTCGACGGGTTGACGGTGACTTCAAGGTAGGCCGTTGCATCGCGGATTTCGGCCCGTTCATAGAATTTCGGTCCGCCGATCACACGGTACGGCAGGCCGGTTGTCACGAACCGGTCTTCGAACGCCCGCATCTGGAAGGACGCGCGCACCAGGACCGCCACCTCATTGAGGTTGTGGCCGGTCTTCTGCAGTTGCTCGATCTCCTCAACCGCCCCGCGCGCTTCCTGCTCGTCGTCCCATACACCGGTGACGAGCACTTTCTCACCGTCGCCAATGTCCGTGTGCAGCGTCTTGCCAAGCCGGCCTTCGTTGCGGGCGATCAGCCCCGCAGCCGCATCAAGGATGTGCGCCGTCGAGCGATAGTTCTGCTCAACACGAAACACTTGCGCGCCGGGGAAATCTGTTTCGAAGCGGAGAATATTGTCCACTTCAGCACCGCGCCAGCCGTAAATTGACTGGTCATCGTCGCCGACACAACAAACATTGTGAGAGCCCTGTGCCAGTAACCGCAGCCAGAGATATTGCGCCACGTTCGTATCCTGATATTCGTCCACCAAGATGAACTTGAAGCGCTCGTGATATTCCTTCAGCACGTCCGGTTGGGTCTGGAACAGCCGCAGGCACTCCAGCAACAGGTCACCGAAGTCGGCAGCATTCAGTTCCTTCAGTCGCGCCTGATACATCTTGTAGAGTTTGGCACCGCGCCCTTCGGCGAACGCAAAGGATTCACCGTCCGGCACCTTGTCGGGTGTCAGCGCCTTGTTCTTCCAGCCATCGATGAGATTGGCGAGCTGCCGCGCGGGCCAGCGCTTGGGGTCAATGTTCTCTGCGGTCAGAAGCTGCTTGAGCAGGCGGATCTGGTCGTCCGTATCAAGGATCGTGAACCCGGACTTTAGGTCAACGAGTTCGGCATGCCGTCGCAAGATCTTCACGCCGATGGAGTGGAACGTCCCAAGCCAGGGCATGCCCTCAACCGCACCGCCGATCAGCGTGCCGATCCGCTCCTTCATCTCGCGCGCCGCACGGTTCGTGAATGTCACTGCCAGAATCTCGCGCGGCCATGCCTGCCGCGTTGCCAGAATGTGCGCAATCCGCGTGGTCAGAACCCGGGTCTTGCCCGTACCAGCCCCCGCTAACACCAGAACCGGTCCTTCAAGCGCTTCAACGGCTGCGCGCTGTTCCGTGTTCAGGCCCTCAAGATAGGGCACGGTAGCCTGCTGCATGGCCCGCTGCGAGATAGACAGCGCAGGCGCGACAGGCGGCCCCTCCAGCGACAGGTCATCGTCGCCAATGTTCTCGATATGTTTTCGACTCGGTTCCATCCCCGACATCTATAGCAAACCGCCTGTGACCGGAACGGGGCACGTTATCGGGTCCACAAGGGGGATGGGATGGGCAGTCGATTACTGAGTCGTGCGAATGCTTTTTTCGTGGTTGAGCTTGCCGCTGTTGTCCCAAAATTCAAGATCGCCAGTCGGAGTCACTACGAAGTAGTCAAAAGCTCTGTCCTCCCGGAATGCCGTGCCAGCTTTATGCGATCCGACGCTGACAATGCTGGGCGAACCACTGCCATCATGATATCGCTGATGCAGGTAAGTCTTGCCGTCTTTTTTGTATATGACGACGTGGCCGCCGTATCCACCGGGGACGAACCAACGTCCGAGAACCTTGCCACCCTCAGGCAGAGTCGGCCTCTTCGCCCTACGTTGTTTCTGAACGTCATCATCCGATAGTCCTGGCAGCAGCTGCACGCGATTGCCTTGCCAATGCGAAGAACCCCAATGCCCGTCGATGCGAGTTTTCGCCTGAGCGGTGCCCGCAATGAAATAACCGATGAATACCCGCTCAGTATTGGGATGCTGCGCCTTAATGGACTCGGCAATTTTCCGAAGTTCGTTCTTTGTAATTCGACGTTTGAGAATAACGTCGTAGGAAATTTTGAGGATCCCGGTTTCAACGGTCTTGATCCTCTCCCCCTGTCGATGCACCTCCATGTAGCGGTCAATCAGGGTCGTGCTGAATGCGCGCCACGCATCCAGAGGAGCGGCCCGGCAGAACATGTTACGTACACGGCAGATTGATGCTTGCAGATGAGCATCCAACTGAGCCAGAAAATGGTAATTTGAGTCAGTTTGATTCGCGCGTTGCGCACACATGAACGATAAAGCACGAACTCTATGGTCATTCACACACTGACGCCGCCGGTCTGCCGCCCACCCCGTCTTTGCAGGCACCGTTTCAGGAACTGTGGGCTTCTCGCTGCCGTTGTTCTGTCTACCGTCATGCCATCGCATGTTCTGGCGCAGGCCGTGCCATCCCCCACCATTAATGGTGGCTTCGCTCAGCCATCGAACAACCTCGCCGGCACCACAGCGAACAGCAACACAACCGGCGTTTTGTCAGGGCTGGGGCTGAACCAGGGCGTGACATTCACGGCGACCGGTTCTCTTGATCCGTCGGGAACGGGAGTTTGGCGAAACGGGATGGGATTTAACAGTCCCACAGAGATGAACGTGCAGGCGCGACAAACCGGGTTGCCCAATAACCCTGCAAGTTATGCTTTCGACTTTACCGATGACGTCTACGGCCTTCAGTTCACGATGGACGGGCTCGACAATTTCGATGACACGGTCGTGACCTTTTACAGGAACAACGTGCCGGTCGCGGTGCCCCTCAGCGCCGTTGTGGCGCAAGGTTCAAACGTCAATACGAGCGGCTCGGGCGGAACAATTCTGGCCAGCGGTCCGGGCAACAACGATGGGCAGGAATTTTTCACAGTTCATGTGCCACTTGCCACGGCAGTGGACCGGGTTGTCTTCGCTCCGACGGGCAAGAGCAACGGGGGCGGCGGGAATGTCACGCTCCAGTTCCGCGATTTTGCGTGGGCCGTGCCGAATGTGGGGCTGACGAAAGGGTCGTCCCTCGATCTTGGCGGGAACGGTATTGCAAATGCTGGCGATGAGATCACGTACACCTATACGGTGACAAACAATGGACGGGTACCACTGACGAACGTGGTGCTGAACGAGACAACGTTCACGGGATCAGGCACAGCGCCAACGCCGGCATTTTCATCCGGTACGGGTGGTGCGACACCCAGCTTGCTCCCTGTTGGCGAAACACTCACTTACACAGCCACATACAGCTTGATCGCAGGCGATCTTGGGGGGAGCGACATCGACAACCAGGCAACCGTAACCGCCCTCCCGCAAGGCGGCACAGTTGGAGTGGACGAGATAACAGACCTGTCGGACAGCACGAACGCGGGCGATGGCGGTACGGCAGGGGATCTGGACGAGGATGACGTTACGACGACACCAGTACCGTTCACACCCACACCATTACTCACGCTGACCAAGGTGGCCGATGACGACTCCTTGCGTGCCGCTGGTGAAACGATCACATATCTCTATACCGTGACGAATGCAGGCAACGTTGCGATCAACAACGTCACAGTAAGCGATGTTCATAACGGATCAGGACCGGCTCCAGTGCCAACGAACGAAACATTGTTGACCGATGCTGCACCACTGAATGACTCAACGGATGCGGGTGCAAACAACTCTTGGGATGTTCTCTCGCCCGGTGACAGCGTCACATTTACGGGCACCTATGTCGTCACGCAAACGGACGTGGACACGCTGCAATAACTCATATTGCTTGCGACTGCGCCGCGCTCCTACCGATGCTCCTCCACGTGGCTGTCGATCAACGCCTTGTTGAACGCGTGCAGCGCATCCAGATGGTCGGCCCATCCGATGATGGTCGCGGTATCGCTGCTTTCCACAACCGCCAGCCGATGATGTCCCGTCCGGTCGAACAGGCGTAGCGTTGATTCCAGCGTGTCCGACACAAGCACCCAGTGCGTGTCGTCATCGGGCGTGATCGGGTCGGGGCGTTCGTCCTCAGCGAGAGGCATCATGAACCCGCGCACCGTCAGCCGCCGCGTGATCTCCTTGTGCGGACCTTCTTGCAGGAACAGGCCGCGCGTCGAAAGCTGCCAGTGGAAGAAACTCTCGCCATGCATCGCATGGGTGAGGGCAGTCGCAATCGCCACGGTCACCAGCAAAGCAATCGTCATGGCGTAGCCGCCGGTCAACTCAAACACAACCATCGCCGTTGAAATCGGCGCACCAAGCATGGCGGACGCCACGGCGCCCATGCCAAGAATGGCATAGAGCCCACCGCTTGATGCCACGTCCGGAAACACCGACGCAGCAATCAAGCCGAACGCCGCGCCCGTCATCGCGCCCAGATAAAGGGCAGGAGAAAAAATACCCCCCCCGAATCGGCTGGCGAGCGTGATCGACGTAGCGGCAGTCTTCGCCACCACCAGTGCAATAAGCAGCGCCACCCCCATGCCGTCTTCGACTTGCAGCGCACGGTTTGTTGCTTCGTAGCCGACCCCCAGAACTTCCGGAAACGCGATGGCAATCGCCCCGACCAGAAGACCGCCAATCGCCGGGCGCGCCCATAACGGAATGCGGAAACTCCACGCCACCCGTTCTGTCACGACAAGTGACGACTGAAAGACAATCGCCACCAACGCACATACCGCCCCGAGAAGTACGAAAGCCGGGAATTCCAGAAAGGAGGTGATTTCGTAGTTCGGGAGTTCGAATGCGGGACTGTCGCCATGGATAACGCGCACGACCAGTGTTCCCGCAACACTCGCAATCACGATAGGTACAAACGCGCTCATGGCAAAGTGTGCGAGGATCACCTCATGCGCGAAAAGCACACCGGCAATCGGCGCATTGAAGGATGCGGAAACCGCTGCCGCAACACCACACGCCAGCAAGGTGCGCCGCGAACTGGCCGGGAGCGTGAAAAAATCCTCAACCGCAGAGGCCAGCGTGGCTCCGAGATGCACCACAGGGCCTTCACGTCCAGCGCTGTTGCCGGTGCCAAGTGAGATGGCGGCCACAAGTGCACTCATCAGGCCTTCGCGGGTTGGAATGTTGCAGTCGCGGATCGCACGCGCCTCGATGACATCCGCCACGCCATGCGCACGTCGGCCGGGCATGAAGCGCTCAAGGATCTGACCGACAATCAGCCCACCGATGGCAGGTACAAGAAGAATCACCAGCCAGTGCACTTGAGTGGCCGCTGTCGCGACTTCCTCCTCCGCCGTCGTTCCAAGCCACGGGAATTGAATGAGCCCGATCAGCATGCGAAACCCCAGCGCCGCGAACCCGACACTGATGCCGATTACCAGGGCAAGCGTCCAGATCAGGGGTTCGCGCTCTGCTGCAAACATCCTGAGGTTTGGCAGGAAGCGTTCCTTGTAGAGATCGCCCAATCCCGTTCGTATGCCATCTTGCACAACGTCGAATGTCGACGTGAGCCACGATACACTCCGCCCGATCTGACCTTTCGGCGCTGCCCCTTCTGACGTAACGGTGTCCGGGGGTATGTCGTCATCTGCGGGTTCACTCATGTAGGAACAGGCCGCGTTGGAGAATGCAGCTCAAGATGGCCGCGGGTGGTCGGTAATCCCGCATTCTGCCACATCTGGCAAGTAAACGTACGGCGATGTGTTGTGAGCAGACAGAGACCTGGTGCGCTTTGCACTGCGTTCGTCCGTCCACACCGTGGCGTATTTGCCATATTTCTGCTGGCCCACCGTGCGAGAGAATGGCAGAACCGCAAGCGAACGTGGCACCCACAACGCAGACGACAGACGGACGGAGCGGCTCCGCGTGAACAATCTTCTATTGGCATTGGCAGGCACGCTGATCCTCGCACTGGCGGCTCTGTTCGTCGGGCCGTATTTTGTCGACTGGAACACGTACCGCACCGTCTTCGAAGAGCAGGCAACGCGCCTCGCGGGCCGCAAGGTTACCGTCGAGGGCAATGTCAATCTGCGGCTGCTTCCAGCCCCTTATGTCAGCTTCGAGCGTGTGAGAATTGCGGGTGCTTCGGGTGGGATCGAAGGCGCTGACAAACCGTTGCTTGAGGTCGAGAATTACACACTCTGGCTTGCCGTGCCGCCACTCCTGCAAGGTGAATTTGAAGCGCAGGCGATGGAAATTGACCGCCCGACAGTGCGTCTCGCCCTGACAGCGGATGGCGGTGTGAGCTGGAGCGGGTTCGGACAAGGTGACGTCGATCTTCCGTTCGTGCCGCGTAATGTGGCGTTCCGGGACACGAACATCCGAGATGGGCGGATCGAAATCATTGGCGCGCGCGGCGAACCACTCACCACGATCGCCGATGTCACGGGAATATTCTCGGCGCGCGCACTCAGTGGACCTTTCAAGTTTACTGGCGAGATCGGCAGCGGCGAAGCTGTTCGCAGCGTCAGGTGGTCGACGGGACGTTTCGAAGAAACGGGTGGGCTGCGGATCAAGGGCACGGTCCGTCATGAGATATCTGGCATGACCCATGCGGTGGATGGCTTGCTGCAGAAAATTATGTCTGCCCCTGTTTTCACAGGTGGGGTGGCTGGAAAATTGCGCAAGAAGGGGCAGCCCGGCTTCGAGATGAAGACGGACGTTTATGCCGACACGAACGGAGCTCAGTTCCGCGATGTCACATTGCTGCTTGATGCGGAGGGGCGTCCGCAGATCATCAACGGTTCCGGCAAGGCTGAATGGAACGGTGCTGCGGGCGCGACGGCCCAACTCGATCTGACGTCTCGTTGGTTGGACATTGATCGACTGATAGCGGATGAGACTGAATCCAGCCTTCTGACCCGCGTCGACACAGCGATGGGATTTCTCGCGCATGCGCTGCCAGCCGATATTGTAAGTACCGCCACGTTCAAGGCGGTTCAGGTGAATTTCGCCGGGGAGGCGCTTGACAATTTTGCCTTGAAGCTGACACGGCGTGGGGCAACGACCGAACTTGAGCAACTGACGGCCAGTGCACCAGGTGCGACGCACATCAACCTGACAGGGAAGATACGAACTGCAAGCGCACCAGCTTCTGCTGGTGGGTTCACCGGTACGCTGGACGTGCGTGGCCGGGTCCTGTCCCGCTTTGCGAACTGGTTGAATCCGGCATGGGGGAAAACAGTCGCAAAGTCGGATGGCGCATTTGCAATCCAATCTTCGGTTGGCTTGTCCGAAGACGAGATGGTTCTGGACGACCTGCGGGGCCAGCTCGATGAAACCCGGTTCACGGGGCGCATGCGCCATCGTCGTAATGGGGCAGCGTTGACACGTGTTGCCCTCGATGCACCGGCCCTTGACGTCACGCGGTTTTTTCCGGATGTGGTCGCGATTGGATCCACGTTACGTGAATGGAATGCAGGCAAACAAACAGAAGCGGTCGTAGCCGGAGCTCCTTCACCAGCGCACATCCTGAATCTGAATGTCGGTCAGTTGACCATCGGCAATGCGACATTTGCGGATGTGGCGCTCGATGTGGCGACCCGTGATGGCAAATACGATTTCAGCCGCGTCGCATTTGTCTCTTCATCCAGCCTTGAGGTCGATGCGTCACGCGACGCAGCAACCGACATCTCTGACGGTCAGAGATCACCGCTCCGCTTTGTGCTGCGCGCACCAAACGCTGCCGCTTACGACGAACTCGTGCAGCTGACCGGACTGTCTACAACAGATGCTGTTCTCGACCGCGCTTCACGCGCACTCCTTCCAGCCCACATTGCAGGAAGCGTTGTGCGGGACACAGAAGGCCAAGCGCTGAACGTGCGGTACGACGGCACGTTGGCAGGCAACCCCGCGCTCGGCCGGGTTCGGATCGAGGGTGTGCAGGAGGACGTGAGTGCACGGATCTGGACCGTGGCAACCGACGTTTCTCTGGAAAAACCGGACGCAATGTTCGCTCAACTGGGCTTGCCAAAGCAGGACACGCTCGGCATCAGCTCCGATAACCCTGGCCGCATAGTCCTCTATGCAATCGGTCGACCGCAGAAGGGGATGAAAACGGATTTTTCCCTGCAATCGGCGGCGTTGACATTTGGTTTCTCGGGCACAGCGGAAAGCGCGAAGGGTGACTTGCGATTGGCCGGTGACGTGTCGGGTCAGATGAAGGGCGAAAACAAGATAGCACGGCTTTTGGCCATCCCCCCTGACGCCAACGCAAAGCTGACCTACACGGCACGTATAACGCGCGATGCCATGCGGACGGCTTTGACTGATGTTCGCATCACGACAGGCGACGCAAATCTGACAGGCAAAGCCGACATTTCGACAGAAAATGCCGGCATCACAGCAGCTTTAGAACTGGAAAGCACTCGGCTGTCTCTGGCGACGGTCCTCGAAGCTCTCACGCAAGGTAATATAACGACGTCAGGCGAACCATCAGCGCCAACCGAGACGAATTGGGCCGAGACAGCATTTGATTTTACCCCCTTCAGAAAGGTGTCGCTGACTGCGCAGATCAAGACCGCAGAACTACGCCTCGATGACGCAATGGCAGTGAGCGACGCCGAATTCACGATTTCCGGTTCGGAAGATCGCATGTCGATCCGTGGATTTACGGCACAGGTTGGAGCCGGTCGCGTTGTCGCCGAAGCTGTGCTTGAACGCCGCCCTGCCGGAGCGCAGGCAACCGTGCGACTGCGTGGTGATGGCATTCCAATCGAGGCGTTCTCCGGGAAGCAAGGGAACAGCGCTGGCAAAGACCATGAGAACCGCAACGGCACCATGAGCTTCAACGTCTCAGCCACTGGGCTCGGCCTCAGTCCGAAGGGCGTCGTATCCGTGATGGAGGGAGAGGGGCAGGTGCGCACAAAAAGTGCAATGCTTACATATTTCTCCCCGCAAGTTATTCAGGATGTCGTGGCCGACATTGCAGACGACAAAGCGACGATTACCTCGAACGAACTCAAAGCGCGACTCGCCGAGCGGTTGACCGATCGCCCGCTTGTGCTCGGCGCGCAGGACGTTGCTTTGCGTGTGCGTGATGGTGCGCTCCAGGTTGACAAGCTGAAGGTCGACACACCTGCTGCATCCATACGCGCAACCACGTTTATCGACATCTCGGGATTGCGTCTCGATAGCGAATGGCGTGTGACGCCCAAAACTGCGGGCGGTGCTACGCCGCTTCCTCCGGTTACGGTGTTCTTTGCCGGTGATGTGCGTAAGCTGTCGCAACTGAAACCCGGCTTCGGCGTCGCCGCTCTTGAGCGCGAGTTGACCGTCCGCCGCTTGGAAGGAAATATCGACCAGCTTGAAGGGCTGCAGTCCCTGGGTCTCAAGCAGCGCAAGCCACGCGATGACCAGTCAGCAAACGCATCAACGTCACGGGGCAGGCTGCGTCCCACCATTGGTGGTGAAGCATCTGACGCCGTACGCGATGAAGGTGATCAGGATGTCATCGAGGAAGATGCGGACGCGATCGAGGCGCTGCCCGCACCTCCGAAACCATCACGAGCGAAACGCCGCACGAATGACAGCCTTTGGCAGTTGCAGGGCGAAAAACCGCCCGTCGAACTTCGCCTGCAAACCCCCGAAGGCGCGAACCCGACCTGAGCAATGGGACGCGCCTGAAATGCGATCCTGTTATGTGTCACCACGGTGCGCGTGGGCCAAATCCTGATAGTACGCAAGTACCGCAACGCGAAGCGCACCGGACAAACCGGTGTCGGCATCTCCACGGGCTGCATCGATCTCCGCAATCAAATGCGCAACGGTCAGACCGCGCGAGTCCGCCAGTGCCTTCAGCCCATCCCAGAATGGTCCTTCCAGCGACACTGACGTGCGGTGCCCTGCGATCATGATTGAGCGTTTGACCGGGCGTCCGGACATTGCCGCGAGCTACGCGTTCGGGCCGATCATGGTCTCCGGTCGCACGACCTCCTCAAACCGCTCCGCTGTCACGTAGCCAAGCCGCACTGCTTCTTCCTTGAGCGTGGTACCGTTCTTGTGCGCAGTCTTCGCAATCTCGGTTGCCTTGTCGTAACCGATCTCTGGTGCAAGGGCCGTCACCAGCATCAGCGAGCGGCCCATGAGCGCAGCAATTTGCTCCCGATTGGCTGAGATCCCGACAACGCAGTTATCCGTGAAGCTGACTGCTGCATCTGCGATCAGGCGGATCGACTGCAACACATTGTAGACCATCACCGGCTTGAACACGTTCAGCTCAAAATGTCCCTGGCTTCCTGCCATCGTGACCGTTGTGTGGTTCCCCATCACCTGCGCGCAGACCATCGTCAGCGCCTCACACTGCGTCGGGTTGACCTTCCCTGGCATGATCGATGAGCCTGGCTCATTCTCGGGGAGAGACAGTTCGCCCAACCCCGAACGCGGGCCGGAGCCTAGCAGACGAATGTCGTTTGCAATCTTGAACAGGCTGACCGCAATCGTGTTGAGCGCGCCAGACGCTTCCACCAGCGCGTCATGGGCGGCGAGCGCCTCAAACTTGTTGCGTGCCGTCACAAACGGAAGTTTGGTGAGGACTGCGACTTCCTCCGCGAAGGCTTCGGCAAAGCCAACTTTTGCATTCAACCCCGTTCCGACCGCCGTTCCACCCTGTGCCAGCTCCAGCAAAGCGGGCAATGTGCTTTCCGCACGCCGGATACCGTTCTCCACCATCGCAGTGTAACCGGAAAATTCCTGTCCCAGTGTCAGAGGCGTGGCGTCCTGCAGGTGTGTACGGCCGATCTTGATGATGTCCGCAAACGCTTCCGCCTTGTCGTTCAGGGCATTTCGCAGCGTCCGGAGTGCTGGAACAAGCGCATGATGCATCTGCTCGGCACAGGCTATATGCATAGCGGAGGGAAACGTATCGTTCGAAGATTGCGATCGGTTCACATGATCGTTCGGATGCACGGGATCTTTCGACCCGATTGTTCCGCCAAGCATCTCGATGGCGCGGTTGGCGATCACTTCGTTCGCGTTCATGTTCGACTGCGTGCCGGATCCTGTCTGCCAGACAACCAGCGGGAAATGATCGTTCAGTTTACCCTCGGCAACTTCGAGCGCGGCAGCGGCAATCGCGTCGCCAAGCTTTGCTTCCATGTTATCCAACCGCATGTTGGCCATGGCTGCAGACCGTTTCACGATACCCAGCGCCCGCACCATCGGCACCGGCATGGTCTCGCCCCCGATCTTGAAGTTCCCAAGAGAACGCTGCGTCTGCGCGCCCCAGTATTTTTCAGTTGGAACGTCAAGCGGGCCAAAACTGTCTGTCTCTGTACGTGTCGCGCTCATCGAAGCAGGGTCCGTGCTGTGGGTAGAATGATGCCGCCCGGTTTAAGCGGACTGAGCCAGGTTGTCGATAGGCGCCACAGTTTGTCCGGGGATTGACAGGTTTGATAAAACTACATAACTAGAATTATGGTTATAAAAAATATTCAACTTGAGATCGAGCAGGCAGCTCAGGGATTTGCAGCTATCGGGTCAGAAGCGCGATTGGCGGTCCTGATTTCTCTCGTCAAAGCAGGTGAGTCTGGGCGCACTGTTGGTGAAATCCAGGAACGCACAGGCATGCCGGCCTCGACACTTGCTCACCATTTGCGGTTCCTGACATCCGCAGATCTGATTGTGCAGGAGAAGTCGGGCAGGGTCGTCATCAATCACGCCAACTTCAATCATCTTGAAGCGTTGGCTGCATATATTCTCAAGGAATGTTGCTCTGACGTTCCGACGAAAAGGAAATGATGATGAGCGATCTGTCCCAAGCGTCAATAACGAAACCCGCCGGTTCCGCGCGTGAAACGGAGAACCATCTGAAACGCTGGCTTGCAACGCCCTGGACGATTACGATTGGCGCGCCTGTCCTGGTTTTCCTCCTCGATCGTGCGAACACCATCCCGGTTCTTTCATTTGCTACGGGCGCATTCGTTGGCACGCTCCCCTACATCGCATTTGCGGTTCTTCTGATTGCCTGGCTCAAGGCAGCAGGAGCCGAAACCGTGATTGCCGAAGCGTTCAAGGGGCGCGAAACGCGAATGATAGTCCTCGCAGCGGCCTTTGGTGGGCTTGCACCGTTCTGCTCCTGCGAGGTCATTCCGTTTATCGCAGGGTTGCTGGCATTGGGTGCACCCTTGTCCGCAGTTATGGCATTCTGGTTGTCATCGCCACTAATCGACCCACCGACACTGTTGATCACAGCCCATGCGTTGGGATGGGAATTTGCGATCGGAAAGGCCGTTTCAGCCGTGGCACTTGGGTTGTTTGGGGGCTTCGCGATCAAGGGCATGCTGGCCGCCGGGCTGATGGGAGATCCCCTGCGGCCCCGGTCATCCGGTGGATGCTGTGGATGTGGTCCCTCCCCGTTTGAAGGCAAGCCGGTATGGATGTTCTGGTCGGATGCCGCGCGGCAAACCGTGTTCTGGAAGGAATTGTGGGAGAATGCGTTTTTTCTCCTGAAGTGGTTGGCGCTCGCCTATGTTCTGGAGGCTTTGCTCATCACTTATGTGCCGGCATCCATGATCGCCAACCTGGTCGGGGGGCCGGGGATCGTTCCAATCGCAACCGCAGCCGTTGTGGGTATGCCTGCGTATCTCAACAGCTACGTTGCACCACCGCTGCTGGCGGGCCTCATGGAGCAGGGCATGAGCCCGGGGGCCGCCATGGCGTTCATGGTGGCAGGTGCTGTGAGTTCCATTCCGGCCATGGCAGCGGTTTGGTCGCTGGTGAAGAAACAGGTCTTCGCCATGTACCTCGGTCTTGGTGTTTCAGGTGCAATCGTGTCCGGAATTGTGTTCCAACTTCTGACCTGAGGCCCGGGGTCGGATTATTCGGGGCACTGTCCGTTGACGATGATGCGGCGCAGGCGTTTGCCGCGAAAATACACATCCACAGGAGTGGAATCGCAAACCAGATCGAGTGCCACGAATTTCCAGGCCTTGGCGTTCGGCGTCAAAATACCGTCCTTGTAGGTTCGGCCATGGATAAAGAAGTCACGCCACAGGTGTCGCTCCCGGCCATTGACCGTGACACGAACACCTTCACCGTCCGCAAGTTTGTAACCGCTTGCCTGACCCGGAACGACGTGAAACCGCAACCCGATAATGAAATGTCGATCCAGAGGAAAAGGGTAGGGTTTGGAATGCAGAATGGCCGGATCATCCGCTGCCTGCGGCGGCGGTTCCCTGACCATTTCTCCCGTATCGAGCATAAAACTGTAGAGGTGAACGTCTGCGATATCGAGTGACGTGAATGCCCTGTCAACGTCCGCCCTGGCCGACGCGCTGAACACAAATAAGAATGCACAGATCACAATGATCGCTCGCAACCAACGGCGTGTCGAAGTCATCCGATGGTCCTTTTCGACACGATGGATTTGGTTGCAGCAAAGCATGCCATTGCCGCAGTCTAGTGATGCTGTTTTTCCCCTGCAACCATAAGGCTGTGTCATTTTCACGAGCGTTGCAACGTGTTCCGCGTTACAATGCAATCAACGTTTGGGGCGTTGTTGGTGGCATTAGTGATGTATGCGAGGCGTGCACATGCGTTCCAAAGATTTTTTGCTACGGGTGATGATGGCCTTCGGGCTTGCAATTATCGCAACGCAGCCGCTGCAAGCAACAACAGCCGTTCTGTTCGATGTGCAAACGGGACAGGTGTTGCACGCTGAAAACGCAGACAAGCCTTGGTATCCGGCATCGTTGACCAAACTGATGACAGCCTATGTCGCGTTCGATGTGTTGCGCACGACAGAGTTGGGCGATCAGACAATCCTGCGACTGTCCGAGCATGCGAATGCGCAGGAGCCGACGAAACTGTGGCTACGCACAGACGCGGAGATGACGCTCGCCACAGCCATCGGCGCGATGATCGTCAAATCCGCCAATGATGCAGCAGTGATGGTGGCGGAAGGCGTTGGTGGGCAGATTGCGCGATATACCCGCTACGGCGCCTGCCTCCCGGAACGTGACGACCGTGATGCAGCACGCCTGGATGATATCTCATCTCCGCCGCATCCGATGGATGTGTTTGCCAGTCGCCGCACTGGTCTCGGCGCAGCGCGCTACGATGATGCGACGGCGCTCTGGGTGGCATGCCGTTACCAGAGCTTCGTGGCGCGCATGAACGCCACTGCGAAGCGTATCGGTATGAAGAGCACGACATTCGTGAATGCCAATGGTCTCCCAGATGCGCGACAGGTCACCAACGCGCGCGATCTGGGACTTCTGGCACGCGCACTGATCCGCGATTTCCCCGACTACGCACCAATCTTTGCAGCCCGTTCCATGCGCTATAGTGGCGGCCGGTTGCGATCTTACAATGCGTTGTTGCGGACATACACAGGCGCGGACGGCATGAAGACAGGTTTCATTTGCGCGTCCGGCTATAACATCGTTGCGAGTGCCACGCGCAACAACCGCCGCCTTGTTGCTGTCGTCCTTGGATGGTCGCAGGCTTCCAGGCGCAATACCCGTGCAGCGGCGTTGCTGGAGCACGGGTTCAAGATTGCGGGCACCCGGTTCGGGCCGCACGACACGTTACTCAATAGAGTTCCATCGTCTGGCAACGAAATGGTACCGCCAGAGGATATTCGCGCGTCGTTGAAATCGCGGAGTTGTCGTCGCGGCCCCGGAAGACGGATTCGTTTTCGGCCCCGAGTTTTTTCAGTCCGCACCCTCGAACCGCCAAAACATGACGTGATCCCGGTGCCCGAAAAAAACGCGATGCGCGCAGATGTGAGGCCAAAACCGAGGCGCATCAAGTCAAAGGCGTCACGGCCGGTACCAAAGCGCGTACGGCGCAAGAAAACGATACAGAAGAAAGCCAGGAAAAAACCGGTTGTTCGGGCGTTTTCAGCAGGGGCGGCATTGAAAGCACGGAACTGAACGGCAGTTCCGCCATAGCAACACGCATATGAATTCTACTTACTTCGTCAGGACAATAAAGTCCGTGCCCTCACCTGTCTCGTGGCTACTGCCGTGATCAGACACGATCATCGAGCTGCCGGGCATCAGGTTCTCTTCGACGTATGCACGGACATCTTCCGGGATCTGAATGCGGTCAAGAACACTTGAAGCACTGGCCACTCGGAACGGCAGACTTGAAGTGTTGTTCGATGCCACGCGTCGGTTCCGCCGCTTGCGTTTCCGGTTCCGTTTGCGCTTCCGTACCTTGCTGCGATGCTCGATTACTGACAACGCGGTCCAACTGACGGGTGAAATGCGGTCGTCGCTATAACCCATGGAATTAAAGACATGGGTGCCAAGCGGCTTGTCGTTCTCACGAATTGACACACCCGCTTCGTAGATGTCGCGATGCCCCTGGCGGATGAAAATTTGACCATTCATCGTGTCACCCAGATCCGTGTCCGTCTCTTGCGCGAGCACGTCAAGCAGTTCTGTATCGACTTTGGCATTCTGCTGTTTGACGGGTTCCAACCCGGCCTGCTCGCGGAACGTGACGATCGCTTCGCGAGAGTTGCGACCAAGCACACCATCGGCACCACCGACGTCATAGCCAAGCTGCGCGAGCATCTGCTGGGCGCGTTTCACGTCATCCTTCGTCGAGCGACGTGTGATCAAAATCCGTAGAGGGGCGTCGATGGCCTTGGGTGTCATCATGGCATTGGCTTGTACCGCATCCATGCCGATCATCTTGTGTCCCACCGCAGTGTAGAGGCGGCGCGTGAGCCCGGGCGAGATGCGACCGGTGACTTTCATGCCCTGCGACGTTTGGAACGCCCGAATGCTCTTGCGCGTTACAGGGCCTAAATCCCCATCGGGGCGCTTCATGTTCGTCAGGCCCAGGAAGATCAGCATTTGCTGCGTAAGAATAATGTGGCGTCGCGGACGCGAACCCTTGTTTGGATGATGCGCTGCACGCAGGTGCTGGGCAAAAGCGTCTGCCTTCTTCTCTCGCAGCACCAGCATGTCGCGACCATGAACTTGCGATCCTGTCAGACCGTCGAGCGTCAGAGCGTTGACCGCAGCCGCAAGATTGCGAACGGGGCGCGGGCGCGGATGAAATAAGGTCGAATGATCGATCACCCTCGGCTTCGAGCGGCCACGGTTGACGACAATATGTGCGTTCATGTCGGTCATGCCGAACAACTTGCGTGCAAAGCGATGTGGCATGCGAATGCAACCGTGAGACGCCGGGTAGCGCGGAACGGCACCCGCATGCAGGGCAATGCCGGACCACGTCAGGCGCTGCATGTACGGCATCGGCGCGTTGTTGTAGATGTTCGAGAAATGACGGCGGTTCTTCTGGATCACACTGAAGACACCGCGAGGGGTCGCGTGTCCGCGCTTGCCGGTCGACACGCGCGTTGATGCCACACGCACGGTACCGTCATAGACATCCATGCGCTGGTCCGGAATCGACACGACAATCTGCATCTGCCCACGAACCGACGTCCGGGCAAACGACGGATTCCGCGCCGGTGTATTCAGTTTCGTGTGACTGGTCGGGGCGTTGATCCCGGCAACTTTAGTGGATTGCTGAGCAACCGCATTCGGCGCACCAGAAAGAGAGAAGACCGTAACTGTCGCCACGGTAGCCAGCGAACCAGCAATGGATCGCCAGGATATTGTCATCTGGGATGAGGGCATTTTTGGCAATCCGATGAAGGTCATATGTGAAAGTGTCAAAACTGATTCACTCTTGCATTGCAAAGTACAGAGCGTTGTGCGCGGGATACCGCGTTCGCAGCGCGGCGAACTAAGCCTCTGATACATTTGTGAAAATAAGCTTGATAGTTTCACCTTTGCGACTCCAAACGCACTGGGGACGAGCACTGTATCTATTCGTGATGCATGATTGCAACTGCAACTGAATCATGTCTGGCAACGCGGTGAATCTCGAACAGTCGATCAGCTCGTGCACAGCGCCCCTTGGCGCAAAGCTCTGGCTGTGGCACACGACGCCTTCCGACCACTCACCGATCGTGAATCTCATGTCCATTACGGAAGCCGTCATCAAGCCGATGCACCGCGAAGGCTATCGCTTCGTCGCAATTTTCGCGGCAATCACTTTGGTGTTGTTCTGGCTCTGGGTGCCTCTTGGTTGGGTCGGCGTGGTGCTCACCGTGTGGTGCTATTACTTCTTCCGCGATCCCAAACGTGTCGTACCCGCAGGAGATGGCCTCATCGTATCCCCTGCGGACGGCGTGATCTCGCTTCTGGAACCCGCCGCGCCGCCGAAAGAACTCGGCCTCGGCGACACACCGCGCACCCGCATCAGCGTGTTCATGAACGTCTTCAACTGTCACGTGAACCGCGTACCCCGCGCGGGCACGATCCGACAGGTCGCCTATCATCCGGGGAAATTTCTGAATGCCTCACTGGATAAGGCGAGCAATCTGAATGAACGGAATTCCATTGTGGTTGAGATGGCAGATGGTCAGGATCTTGTGGTGACGCAGATCGCCGGACTCGTTGCCCGCCGCATTCTGTGTGAAGTGGACGAAGGCGCTGTCATGATCACCGGCGAACGTTTTGGCCTCATTCGTTTCGGTAGTCGCCTTGATGTCTATCTGCCGGACGGTGTGGAACCCCTCGTGACTGTCGGTCAGACCATGATTGCAGGAGAAACCGTGCTGGCCGATGTGTCCGGTACCCAGATACGCCGTAGTGGACGAAAAGTGTAGGGGACGATCGGTTTTACCCTGTCACCTCGACACCAACGACGAACAGCACAGCATAATCGCGCATGTGACAACCGGGAACCGCCGGCATCCAGGTGCCGGGTTTTATCGGGAAGACGCTCTGATCCACATCCTTCGGCGTGCACGTTGCAACGTCTCCTACAGGCGTATAGCGCCCCGCGCGACATTCAAGATGGGTCACGTCGTAGATACTGGCGCCGAAATTGAGTCGCCACGCCATGTCACCAGTCTCGTCCATCGGCTTGACAGTCAGAACGCTCATCATCGTGCGATTGCCGGTGACCAGATATCGACCTGCAGGAATCGGAAAGACCGGCTTCTCCATAAGGACACCGTTCTCGTCGAGCCACCATTCAGCCTCATCGAATTGCCATTGTGCGGGAGCCTTGCCACCAGACGCCGCCAGCTTGTCGTAGCGATTAACCCACACGCCGCGTGGGCCGGGATCCTGACTCCAGAACCCCCAGTTCTGTGCGCCCTTGCCCCGACGTTCGGACGGTCGAGCGCGGGTTGCAATGTACTGCGTCTTGACCTTGCGAAATTTGGGCAGATAGCTCGCCATCGCTGCAGAAGGGAACGTGGCGACCGCCGCAGCACCGCCCAGAAATCCTCTCCGCCCGATGTGCGTCGCTCTGGCGCTCTCGCTGTTTCCAGGGTCTTCAGATCGATCGTGTGACATGTTTTTTCTTCCCGAGATTCTTCGGTGTGGAATGGTGTTTCAAGTCCGGCACGCGACGCTATTGCCAATGATCAGCTGCTTCCGCCATCGGTTCATCGGAATTCTCGCGCGCCTCGAACGTGCACGAGAGAACAATCAATTGTCCCGATAGCCGGTTGGCATTGGACGCGATTCCTGTTGCCATCACGTCTTGCCTGCGGAAATTGATCGAGAACTGCCAGGACCGTGTCGTGTCCTGATCTGACGTGAGAACAATCGCCACCACGGTATTGTCAGTTATCGAGAATAGGTGTGCGGGCTTCGAAACCGGCCCGTCGATCGCAACGCGCAACTGTGGACGCCCGTCCATCATGCGCTGCCAATACAAGGTGATGCGGTCCTCAATCTTGACCCCATCACCGGCCAGAACCCAGGGCTTGAATTCGGGACGTGCCGAAACGGCATTACCGGTGGGTGAACGCACGTTTGAAATGCCCCGACCGTTAGTGACCACACATTGAATGATGGTCGATTGCTTCGCATTTGCGGCGTCAACGCCGCCGGTGTTTGCTGCCGTGAGGGTGATGAACGACAGAACGAAAGCGAATATTATCCTTTGAATGTGAACCATCTGGAAATATCGCCAATCAAGCCGTTGTTGAAAAAAATGAGGGAGTAAATAGTTTTACTCCCTCACCAGGTATGTTCGAATTGTCAAAGTCCAGGTCTTACGACTTGGCTTTCCAGGCGTTGAAGCGTTCTTTGATTTCGTCGCCGTTGTCCGCCCACCATTCCGGGTTTGCGAAGACGGAACGACCCATCACTTCATCGCGGTTTGGCATGTGTTCCATGATGTT
>CALHAX010000058.1 GCA_937931785.1 uncultured Hyphomicrobiaceae bacterium
GCGCATGGCCCTGGGACCAGCATCATGCTCGCCTGCAAGGATGGTTCGATGCAGGCCGCGGAACTTGCCGAGCTGCCACTCTACGACAAGCAAGCCGAAATTCCACGCGGAAAACGGGAGGATATTCCCGAACGGCGCTGACGCTTCGCCGTCCAGTGCTTGAACCCTTCTTCCATCGTCATGCTCATCGCTACCAAATCCTCCCTGTAGCATGAGCAGAGTTTCACTGGGTCGGTACATAACCGACATTTGACCGCCAATATTGTGAGTTGACCAGTGCGGCCTACTTTACTCTAAAAACATCCGCGTATTGTTCGCGCAGCGCGGCCTTCTGCACTTTCCCCATCGTGTTGCGGGGGAGTTCGTTGACGACGAACACGGTTTTGGGAAGTTTGAATTTTGCAATCTGGCCGCGTAGTGGTGCCATGACGGCCTCTGGATCAAGAGGCCCGTTGGAGGCGGTGACCACCGCCACGACACCCTCGCCGAAATCGGGGTGGGGCACGCCAATCACGGCGGATTCGCCAACGCCGTCGATCTCGTCGATGTAGCCCTCGATTTCCTTGGGGTAGACGTTGAAGCCACCGGAAATGATGAGATCCTTTGCGCGGCCGACGATGGCGATGCGTCCGTCTGGGTCGGCCTTTGCCATGTCGCCGGTGATGAAATATCCATCGTCTCGGAATTCCTCGGCGGTTTTTTCCGGCATCTGCCAGTAGCCGGAGAAGATATTTGGTCCCCTGGCTTCCAGTGTGCCGATTTCTCCCACCGGGAGTTCCTTGCCCTGGTCGTCGGCCACGCGAACGGAGACATCAGGTAATGCGTAGCCGACACTCCCTGCAATACGGCCCTCAGGATCGTACGGGTTGGAGGTGATCATTCCGGCTTCCGTCATGCCGTACCGTTCCAGGATGCGGTGCCCGGTGCGTGCCTCGAACTCGGTGTGTGTTTCGGCGAGCAGCGGAGCAGAGCCCGCCACGAACAGACGGATGTTGGATGTGGATTCTTTGTTGAACCGGCTGTCGCCCAACAGCCGGGTGTAGAACGTTGGAACCCCCATCATGACCGTCGCGCGTGGCAAACGTTCGAGAACGGCATCCTGATCGAAGCGCGGCAGCCAGAGTATTTTTGATCCGTTCAGCAAAGCCGTGTGGAGGCAAACGAACAGGCCATGGACGTGGTAGGTCGGCAGGGCATGGAGAACGACATCACCCGACTCGAACCGCCAGTGACTGTGGAGTGCACGCGCGTTCGAGATCAGATTTTCATGTGTGATCATCGCCCCCTTGGAGCGACCGGTGGTGCCGGAGGTATAGAGCAGGCAGGCGAGATCGGATGCCGCACGAGGGACCGTGGTGAACCCGGTGGATTGGGCGGCGGCCTTGTCGCTCAGTGAACCGCTCCCATCAGGGGCCATCGTCTCGACATGGTCCACACCGTGGCATTCCGCGATCGCACGCAACGCCACTTCCTGTGACGGATCGACGACCAGAACCGTGGGTTTGGCATCGCCGACGAAGTCGTTGAGTTCGTGTGCTGTGTAGGCGGTGTTCAGGGGATTGAACACCGCACCCACCCGAAGCGTTGCCAGATAGAGGTAGATATTTTGGAGCGACTTCTCGACCTGCGCCGTCACGCGGTCGCCGGGTTTGACCCCTAGCGCCGTCAGAGCATTCGCAAACTGTCCAACCGTTTCGTGCAGCCGGTCATAGGTTGTCTCCAGGCCATTCGATTCCTCGAACGCCACGGTGTCGGCGTGCGTCGCAAAAAGCGGCTCAAGAACAGCGTAGAGATTGTTGTCAGACATCGCCTTGAGGCCTCGCACCGAATGATGTTTCGGCTGTCATAGCGGACCGGCAACACGCGTGGCAACGCGCAAAAGGAAACGGCGGCTGCTCTCGTGTGAGACGCGCCGCCGCTCGTGCTTTTGCGGGGTTAAACGACGTTCAGGAGAACGGCGAAAACGAAGATCGCGGCCGCGTAACACAGGCCGACGCGATTGATGGATTCGTACATCTCAGGCATCCTGTTCATGTGTTTGACTGTTCGGCGCTGTGATCAACGCCGTTAACGCAAGAGATGATGCAATTCGGCGGTTGCGAGTAGGGGCAAATATCTCGGATCAGCTCTGCAAAAAGATCAGAGCTTGCGTCACAAAGTGGTAACACTTCGCCCGGGAGAATGAATGGTGAGATTATGCTGATTGTACGCGCAACACTGATCTGGATGATGTGTGTCGTGACAGCCTTTGGCGACGAGCGCGCGCAGGAGCGCACCAACCTCTTCAACGACCTGCGCACGGCCCCAAATGAAGCAATTGGACGGGCCGCTGAAGAACGGATCTGGCGTTTCTGGGTGACTGGCCCCAGCGAGGACGCGACGGCCCTGGTTGCGAAGGCGATGGAACGGCGCCGCTGGTACGATTTTGCCGGTGCGCTCAAACTTCTGGACGACGCCGTGAAGATTGCCCCTGAATGGGCTGAAGCGTGGAACCAGCGCGCGTTCATTCATTTCCTGCGCGAGAGTTACGAGAAATCGCTCGAAGATCTCGACAAGGCGCTGGAACGGGAACCGATGCACTTTGCTGCCATGTCTGGAAAGGCACGGATTTTCATGCGTCAGGGACGTATCGAGCTTGGTCAGCGCGTGCTTCGCCAGGCGGTTAAAATTCATCCCTGGTTGAGAGAGCGAGACTTGTTGCTGGCATCGCCCGAGAAGAAACTGTGACGGCCAAACCGGGGATGCCACAGACCAGGGCTGCGGCAGGCTCAACGCGAGCCCCTGCCCTTTCGCACTCTCCAAGAAGAGCAGAACGCACAGGTTCAGTGACTACGTTCTGTAATCCGGCTCCTCTACATCCAAAATTGCCATGAGCTCTCGCAAGTGTTCGTCCGCAGATTCCGGAATTTCGAGCCATTGTTCCATCGTCTTGCGCGCAACAGCGTCCGACACAACCAGCAGTTCCCGGCCTGTCGAATAGGCCGTGATCAGCGTCTTGGCCGCTTTCTCGAAGTAATAGAGGTCGTCGAAGGCCCAGGCCGACGATGGGCCGTGCAGCATGACACCGTGATTGCCCATCATCAAGATCGGCTTGTCCCCAAACTGTTTGCAGACACGTTCCGCCTCGTCATCAAGACCCATGCCGTCAAATCCGTCATCGATCGCCACACGATCGTAAAACCGCATGGTGTTCTGGTCGATCGGGAGCATGGTCGGATCCTTGAGGCAGGCCAGTGCCGTCGCGTAGTGCGAATGCACATGGAGCGCACAACGCGCTTTCGGATTCTGACGATGCAGTGCGCCATGCAGTGCCCACGCCGTGCGCTCAGGTGCATCAGGGTGGTCCATGCAGGTTGGGTCGTTGGCGTCGAGCAACTGCAAATCACTCGCCTTGATGCGCGAAAAGTGCATCCCCTTTGGGTTCATGAGGAATTTCGAACCGTCGTCGTTCACTGCCAGCGAATAGTGGTTCGCAACGCCCTCGTGCATGTTCATCCGCGCGGTCCAGCGAAACAGGCAGGCCAGCTCGACGCGCTCCTCCCAATAGGGATCGTTGTGGTGAAGTTGGGCAACATTACTGTTCGTCATGGCACATTCCTCCGCGTTGGCGAACTGGTGCATGCAGGATGGACCGAATACGTGCAGGGAGGCAATCGCAAGTTGCACCGTTACGGGCGATTATCCATAGTCCGGTCGTGCGTTCGGCACGGGAGCAGCTATGGGAAAAAGCGCGATGACGACGTATGATTTTGCCGTGATCGGTGGTGGCATGGCGGGTGCGTCCGTGGCTTACGAGTTATCCAAGACCGGCTCCGTTGCGCTGATCGAGCGGGAGAGTCAGTGCGGATATCACTCCAGCAGCCGGTCTGCCGCGATGTTCATTGAAGGGTACGGTTCCCCCGTCTGGAGAACCTTGAATTCCGTGAGCCGGATCTTCATGGACAATCCACCTGATGGATTTGCAGAGCACCCCTTACTCTCCCCCCGGGCACAACTCGAAATCGGCCGCGAAGAAGATACCGATGCGGTTCGTGAAGAATATGAAAGGATAGCGGCAACCGGTGTTGCGGTTGAATGGACCGACGGCGCCCGGATTGCCGAGCTTTGTCCGGCACTCAATCCTGAAGGATGGACGTGCGGGTATTATGAAGAGTCCGCATCTGACATAGATGTCGAGGCGATGTTGCAGGGCTATCTTCGATTGCTGCGCGCGAACGGCGGACACGTTTTCATGGGGCATGCCGTCGACGGGTTGACCAGATCCGATCACTGGACAGTCACAGCCGGGACCACGACCGTCGACGCTGCTATGGTTGTAAATGCTGCGGGCGCATGGGGGGACGAGATTGCAAGAATGGCCGGTCTTTCGGCACGGGGGCTGCAACCGAAACGGCGCACAGCCATCGCATTTGCAGCGCCTGAACAGTTTCCGAATTCCGACACGTGGTGCATGGTTGGTGACTGGGGAGAAAATTTCTATTTTCGACCGCTGTCAGCCGGGCAACTCATGGCATCCCCTGCAGATGAAACCGATACCCCACCGTGTGATGCGCAACCGGAGGAACTGGACATCGCCATCATTGCCGATCAGATCGAACGGAACACGTCCCTGAAAATCCCGCGGATTGATCGCAGTTGGGCCGGGTTGCGCACGTTCGCACCGGATCGAGACCCGGTTGTCGGGCCTGATCCGTGCGACCCGACCTTCCTCTGGCTTGCAGGGCAAGGCGGGACAGGCATCGTCGGTTCACCAGCGGCCGCGCAGTTGACGGCTGCTCTTGCCACAGGCGGCGATTTGCCCGATCACCTAGCCTCCATTGACATTGCTGCCATGACACCTTCACGACTGGAACCCATCCCATGAAACTGACTGACTTTTCGACACTCACATTCGATTGCTACGGAACGCTGATCGATTGGGAAACGGGCATGATCGAAAATCTTGCACCGCTCACGTCTCAAGTCGGACGGGAGCTATCGCGTGATGAGATCCTTGATGCGCATGGCCGCTACGAATCCGAGCAACAGGCCAACACGCCGTCGATGAACTACCGGCAGATCTTGTCCATCGTCTATATGATGCTTGGTGCCGAGTGGGGCGTGCCGGTTGATAATGCTGCCGCTGCGACCTACGGCAACTCAGTTGAGAAGTGGCCTGCATTCCCGGATAGCGCAGAAGCGCTGACGTACCTCAAGCAGCACTACAAGCTTGTAATCCTGTCCAATGTAGACCGGGACAGTTTTGCCGCCAGTAACACAAAACTGGGCGTGACGTTTGATGCGATCGTGACGGCTGAAGATGTCGGTTCATACAAACCCGCGATCCAGAATTTTGATTATCTGCTGCGCGAACTCTCTGATGTGGGGATCGAAAAAACCGATGTTTTGCATACGGCGGAAAGTCTGTTTCATGATCACACGCCTGCAAACCAGGTTGGTCTTGCGACGTCATGGATTCACCGGCGTCATGAACAGAAGGGGTCAGGCGCAACGCGCCCCGTTCCCGACATGCCCAACATCGATTTTCGGTTCACCAGCATGCAGGCGATGGCCGATGCACACGCTGCGGAGCTGGCATCGAGTTAACCCACACGCCTCGGCAAGGGTCGCTCAACAATTTTACTGCGTGCAAGTTGGTGTTCACGCAAAATAACGTAAAGTCCGCTTCCAACCACCACGACTGCGCCGACAATCGTCCAGAAATCCGGGAACTCGTTGAAAAAGACGAACCCGGTCAGCGTCGCGAAGACCAGCAACATGTAGTTGAAGGGCTGGAACTCCGATGCCTCGATCCGGGCGAGTGCCAGAATCAGGAACAAGTGGCTGGTCGTGGAAATCGCCACGAGTAGCAGGAGCAGAGGCCACAGATCCGGCGCCGGAGGAATCCACGCCGCGATGCCGAATGGTGTGATGAGCGCGACCGCGACAAGGCCTGTGTAAAGCAGACTTGTTTCGGATGCGTCGGTGCGTGACACTTTCCGGGTGAGAATATTGTAGAACGCCCACATGACGGCTGCGAGGATACCAAGCATCATTGTTGGCTGGAACACGCTGAAACCCGGCCGGACAATAATCAACGTTCCGATGAAACCAATCCCCACCGCAACCCAGCGACGCCAGCCAACATGTTCCCCGAGCATCGGGCCAGCCAGTGCCGTGACCACCAGTGGGAACATCGCAAAGATCGCGTGCATGTCCGCCAACTCGAGCGTTCGAAGTGCGAAGCTGAAAATGGCGATTTCGATCAGTAGCAGAGCCGAGCGTGTGACTTGCAATACGGGATGACCCGTTTTGAAGGCCTTGCGCGGACCGAGCCGCCAAGCGGCAAATATCAATGCAAATGTTGCGAACCCGACGAACCGGATGGTCAGGATTTGCGGAACCGGCAAATCTTGCACCAATGCGCGGGTGATTGCGTCCTGCGATGCGAACATGAAGAGCGCCAGCAGACCGAGGCCCAGACCAACGCGGCGGCGGGTCGCATCAGCCGCAGTTGTGTCCTGTGCGTTCATTGGGCCGGCTCGATTCCGTGGTGTGGGTCGCGTGATCCTGCGCGTCTTTTCAACTGTGTGATACGGCGAATGTGATCTCGTCAACGCTTTGTTGTTGCACTCGCCAGATGTGCCAACTAGACGGAATTGTCGCCTTATACACCTGAGCCATTGAGAACTGACCGCATCATATGAGCCAACGTATTGTCATCGTGGGAGCCGGGCATGCTGCCGGGGAATTCTGTGCCGCTCTGATGCAGGACGGCTTCGATGGTTCGATCACGCTTTTTGGCGATGAACCGCATTTGCCGTACCAACGCCCGCCATTGTCCAAAGCCTATCTGACCGGCGAGATGGATCGCGACCGTTTGTTCCTGCGCGGGGCTGATTTTTACGAAACGCACGCCATTGCGCTGAAACCGAATGTTTCCGTGACGGCTATCAATCGTGGAACGAAAACCGTTACGACAAGCGATGGTAGCGAAGAGCCTTATGACACGCTTGTACTCATGACCGGTGCGCGGGTGCGTCACCTGTCGTGCCCCGGCGCAGATCTTGGCGGTGTGCGCTACGTACGCAGCATCGCAGACGCCGATGCACTCGGCGCAGCACTGGAACCCGGCCAGACCATGGTGGTGATTGGCGGAGGTTATATTGGACTTGAAGTTGCGGCGTCAGCACGCAAACTTGGGCTGGCTGTCTCGGTTGTCGAAATGGCACCGCGCCTCCTTGCGCGCGTTGCCAGCGCGGAGTTCTCGTCTGACGTCCATGATCTGCACACCGCAAACGGCGTTTCCATTCTCTGTGAAACCGGTGTCGCAGAGATCACAGGGAACGGTGACGGTCAGGTGACGGGGGTTCGCCTGGCAGACAAAACTGTTCTGGACGCCCATCATGTTGTCGTCGGCATCGGGGTGATGGCGAACGAGGAGATCGCGACACAAGCGGGGTTGAAAACCAACAACGGGATATTGGTGGATGCTGCCGGACGGACCAGTGATCCGTCAATTTTTGCCGCAGGAGATGTCGCACGGTTCGACCACAAGCTCTATGGCTCGATCCGCCTTGAGTCCGTGCAGAACGCCGTCGAACAAGCAAAGATTTGCGCTGACACTATTCGTGGAACCACCGCCAGCTATGATCCGGTTCCGTGGTTCTGGTCGGATCAATACGACGCCAAGATCCAGTTGGCTGGTTTGTCTGCTGGATATGACAGGGCTGTTCGTCGTGCCGGCAAGCGCCCGGGCAGTGGATCGATCTGGCTTTATCGGGAGGGTGCGCTGATTGCAGTTGAAGCTCTGAGCGACGCCCCGGCTTACATGATGGGGAAGCGTTGGCTGGAAGAGGGTCAATCACCCGACCCAGAACGCATCGCCGACACAGATATCAAAATCAAGGATGTGGTCTGACGGATCACGTTATGACACACCTCAGGGGAAGCAGACATGCCACAACGTATCATTGTCTACTGGCGGGATATTCCGGCGCAAGTCATCATCAAAGCGGGACGCAAGAACGCGAAGCGTCAGTTGCCGGAACGTTTCGAACAGGCCATCGACATGGCCGCCATGCGTTCAGGGGCTGCCGGAACGGATGACTATCTTGCCGACTGGCGCAAGGGCGACCCGGAAGACATTGCCGGGAACGATCTTGAAGCATTGGCTGATGTCGAGGCCGCGCGCGTGGAAGCGCAGTATGACACCGAGGCGGTCAAAATTCTGATCGGCAATGCCGGGCGCGCCACAGGTTGAACCGCGTACCGCTTGCAGCATTCGTCATCACGAACCTCCGCTGGTTGTTCGCAGGCTTTTTCCTGACGTTCCTTTCAAGCTTCGGTCAGACGTATTTCATTGCGATGTTCGGCGGGGAAATTCGCCAGACATTCGGTCTGAGCAATGGCGAATTCGGCACATTGTACATGATAGGAACGCTGGCGAGCGCGTTCACCCTGATCTGGCTTGGGCAACTTGCCGACGTGATGCGCGTGCGTGTGCTTGGCGGCCTGACGATTGCCGGATTGGCGGTGGCCTGCCTTACCATGTCACTGACAACGGGTTATTTCTCTCTCCTCCTTGCGATCTACCTTTTACGCCTGACCGGGCAAGGCATGATGTCCCATGTCTCCGTCACGGCGATGGGGCGATGGTTCGATGCCTATCGTGGTCGTGCCATTGCAATTTCCGTGTTTGGATATCCGATCGGAGAAGCGATCTGGCCAACCGTCGCCGTGCTCCTGACCGGGTGGTACGGGTGGCAGACAAGTTGGCAGATCGCGGCTGGCGCTTTGCTGTTTGTCGGCTTGCCGCTGTTTGTACTTGCCCTGCAGCAACGACGCATTCCCGGGCAATCGCACATCGAAGAACCGCCAAACGTTGACGCGCCGGGCATGGTGCACTGGACGCGAGGCCGGGTGATTTCCAACAGCTTGTACTGGCTTCTTGTCCCTTGTGTCCTCACGCCCGCCTTTGTCGTAACCGGGTTGTTCTTTCATCAGAGCTATCTGGTGGAAATCAAGGGTTGGACGCTGGCGTTCTGGGCCGCGTGTTACCCGCTGTATGCCGTCGCATCTGTCGGGGCGTCCGTACTCTCGGGCTGGAGTGTCGACCGCTGGAGCGGGCGACAGACGTTGCCGTTCGTGTGTCTGCCGCTCGGGGTCGGTCTGCTGATCCTGGCCTACGGAAACGCGCCGTGGGTGGCTGTGATATCGATGGCGTTCATTGGACTATCCGCCGGTTCCACGAACACGATTTTCGGGTCGCTCTGGCCGGAGCTTTACGGCACGCAGCATCTTGGTGGCATCAAGGCCTTGACGACGGCTGCCATGGTGTTTTCATCAGCGCTTGGACCAGGGCTTATGGGGAGCCTGATCGACGCGGGTGTTTCGCTTGAGCGGCAATGCTTCGTGATCGGTCTTTATTGTTTTGCGGTTGGCGGCCTTGCCTGGTTGTTGCAAGACAAGATGCGCGAAACGCAACCAATATTGATGGCGGAAAAATTCGGGGAGAAAAACTGATATGGCGGAACACGGATACGAGAGCGGGCGACTGGATCTGCCGTTTGTCGGCGTGTGCACATTCGGGAAAAACCCATTGGTGACCGACTGGTCGAAGATCGATGCGGATGTTGCCGTGCTCGGTGCGCCCTACGACTTTGGAACGCAGTGGCGAGCGGGTGCGCGTTTCGGCCCGCGCGCGATCCGTGAGGCGTCCACGTTATTTTCGTTCGGCCATGGTGGAGCCTACGATTTCGAGGATGATATTACCTATCTGCCTGCGGACACGACGCGGATCGTCGATATTGGCGATGCAGATATCATTCATACGGATACGATCAACAGCCATGCGAACATCGAAAAAGGCGTGCGGGCGATCCTGAAAGCGGGAGCGATCCCGGTTGTGCTCGGTGGCGATCATTCGGTGAACATTCCCTGCATCAATGCGTTTTCGGATCAGGAACCGGTGCACCTCGTGCAGGTCGATGCGCATCTCGATTTTGTCGATGAACGACACGGCGTGCGTTACGGACATGGCAATCCCATGCGGCGCGCGGCGGAGAAGGATTATGTGACCGGTCTCAGCCAGATCGGCATTCGGAATGTGTCATCGACGGCGCGGGAGGGATATGAGGACGCGCGGAAATTCGGTTCCGATATTCTCTCCGTCCGACATTTCCGCAAAATGGGTGTGGAGGCGGTTCTGGATCGCATTCCGGTGGGCAAGCGATACTATGTCACAATCGACATCGACGGGTTCGACCCGTCCATCGCCCCCGGCACCGGAACACCGAGCCATGGCGGCTTCCTCTACTACGAAGTTTTGGAACTGATGGACGGACTTGCCAGACGCGGTGATATTGTCGGGCTTGATCTTGTGGAAGTCGCACCGGACTTCGACCACACGGGAACAACCGCCATACTCGCCGCACAAATCCTGATGAACACGATCGGGCGGATGCTGCACTGGCGAGATGCGTGAAGCACAGGATAATCATGATCGGATCATCATGGAGCACGCGGCAGATCGGGTCTGACGAGTTGCGTTTGTTGTGATGCTATTGAGAGTTCTGCCGCTGGCCGCGCGCGCCTCACCGTGAGCTCGCGTGTCATCGTCAACAAACGCGGAGAGTGTCAGGCCCCCAGCAAATCCGCCAGCCCCGTCATGCTGTCCGTGACAAAATCCCAATCGCCTGTTGCTTCGAGATCTATGGTCTGTCCTGGTCCGTGTTCGGTCGGACGTGCCACGAAGGCGGTGTGAAACCCGAGGGCTTTGGCAGCGGCAAGGTCTTCGTTATGGGCGGCAACCATCATGCACTGTTGGGGCGCAAGACCGAGGAATGCTGCGGTGCGGAGGTAAGCCTCCGGGAGTGGTTTGTACGCGTGGGCGGGTTCGGCACCCAGGACCGCATCCCATGGCAGGCCTGCATGTTTCGCCATGTTGACGAGGAGTGCGATGTTGCCGTTGGAGAGTGTGGCGAGCGTGTAGATGGATTTCAGACGGGTCAGGCCAGCGACGCTGTCGGACCAGGGTTTCAGACGATGCCACGTCTCGTTCAGATACGTTCGGTCGTGGTCCGTGAAGTCGATCACCCCGTGTTTCTCGAGCAATTCATCAAGGCTTTCACGGTGGAGCGTGTCGAGGATTGTCCACGCCCGGGTGCCGTTACGCACCGCTTCCATGGACGGTTGGTAGAGACTGCGCCATTCGTCTGCGAAGGTGGCCCAGTCGATGTCGATCCGTCGCGCACGACCGAACGTTTCAAGCTCGCTGATGACACTGCTTCGCCAGTCCACGACAGTTCCGAAGACGTCGAAGAGCAGTGCGCGGATCGCGGCGTGGGGCGTTGACATCAAGTTCTCCAATTTGTCTGGTCACCGCTTGACGTGGGCGTTGACAGAGCTAACGATCATGAGATGATGAAAGTCCTGACGATACGTGAGCTTGCCACCATAAGTCTTGGTGCCACACTTCTCGGGGCAGGGTGTGTGATCGCGGTTCTGTCGTTTTTAGAGCACGGACCGGAAATCTTCATTGCCCGAACGATCGCGGGGCTTTCCGGCTGTTTTTGAAGCACTTCAAATGGCCGTGCATCAAGCCAGCCAGCGCTTGCGGCGCTTGTAGTGTTTCACTTCACGGAACGATTTGCGTTCGCCGGATGAGACGCCAAGATAGAACTCTTTCACGTCCTCATTCTCTGACAGTTCAGCGGCGGTGCCGTCCATCACGACGCGGCCGTTTTCGAGGATGTAGCCGTACTTCGCGTAGCGGAGTGCGATGTTGGTGTTTTGCTCGGCCAGAAGAACGGAGACGCCCTGCTCCTCGTTGATCTGCTTCACAATCTCGAAGATCTGTTCGACGAGCTGCGGCGCGAGCCCCATGGAGGGTTCGTCGAGGAGCATCATATGCGGTTTCGACATCAGGGCGCGACCGATGGCACACATCTGTTGTTCACCACCAGAAATATATCCGGCGAGACTGGTGCGCCGTTCGCGCAGGCGTGGGAAGTAATTATATACCATCTCCAGGTCGTTCTTGATCGCCTTGTTCCCGCCGGAGCTGGTGTAAGCGCCGGTGAGCAGGTTTTCTTCCACCGTCAGATGCTCGAAACAGTGGCGCCCTTCCATCACCTGGATGCAACCGCGGCGAACAAGTTCGTTCGGTGAGCGATCGTGGACTTCTTCCCCCTCGAACAGGATTCCGCCTTTCGTGACTTCACCGCGTTCGGCACTCAACAGGTTCGAGATGGCTTTCAGGGTTGTGGTCTTGCCGGCACCGTTGGCTCCGAGCAGGGCAACAATGCCACCACGTGGCACTTCCAGGGACACGCCCTTCAGAACGAGGATCACATGGTCGTAGATCACCTCGATGTTGTTCACACCGAGGATGAGGTCGGCAGGCGTATCCGTGGAAATGTCTTCGGCGAGAGCCATGCTGGTTTTTCCGTCAAGGACAGGGATGTCGGAGTTCTGCAGGATGGCCGGGGTTTAAAACCCCGACCGTCCATTTGTATGTCTTATGAAGCGCAGGCTTCAGTGCGCTTCGGCCAAGGTGCGTTCTTGGTCGTGTACTCGGCGGCTGCCTTGTCGAGCAACGGCCCGACAACGTCTGCCATTGGTGTGATGTCGTCAGACGCACGCTTCCAGTTTTTTCCATCCCATTCCTGGATGTAAACCGGATGACCACCCGAGTGGTTCTTGCAGGTAACCTGAATCGGATTGGTGAAACCGTCGAGACCAATCGCTTTCAGGCGGTCAGCCGACAGGTTCATGGATTCAAGACCCTTGCGGACATCCTCACCGGTGACGACTTTCTTGCCCGTGATCTTCTGGGCGTTGGCGATCGCCTCTGCGATCATGACCGAGTTGATCACGCCGCGGTTGTAGAGGTTTTCACCGACCTTGCTCTCGTCGCTGACCTGGCTTTTGCCAGTTTTCACGACATGCTTCAGGATGTCCTGCAGCGCCGGGAAATCCGTTCCTGTGGCGTGGAAGTTGACGGATTTGTAGCCTTTGGCAGCCGGACCAGCCGGACGCGCATCGTCATCCCCACCGGACCACCAAACGCCGATGAACTTCTCCATCGGGAAGCGGGTTTTCGCAGCTTCCTTGATCGCGGTCGGGTTCATCGCGCCCCAGCCCCACATGATCATGTAATCTGGACGATCACGCCGCACGTTCAGCCATTGCGAGGACTGGTTCTGCATTTCCTTGCCCGGAACCGGGTACTTCTTGAGGGTATAACCGAATTTTTCGGACAGCTGCTCAAAGACCGGAATCGGCTCGCGGCCATAACCGACGTCGAGGTAGATGAAGCCAACCGTCTTGCCCTTGAGCTTGTCCATACCACCGACTTCGTTGCCGATGTACTTGATGACAGCAGACGCCTGCCCCCAGTACGTGGTTGGCATATTGAAGATCCACGGGAAGGCGTCGCCCTTGGCTGCTGCCGAAAGACCATAGCCCATGGAGAGAATTGGAATCTTGTCCACGGCGGCTTTCGGGATTAGTTGGAGCGTAATGCCGGTGGAGTATGGATTGTACATGACCGGGCTCTTGCCCTTGGTCGCCTCGTAGCACTCGACACCTTTTTGCGCATTGTACCCGGTTTCACATTCCTCAATGTTGATCTTGACGCCACCGATACCGCCGTCACGCTCGTTCAGCATGGTGAGATAGTCGCGCATTCCATTGGCGATCGGTGTGCCGGACCCGGCATACGGTCCGGTGCGGTATGTCAGCAACGGAACGTAGATTTCGTCCGCGGCAAGCGCGCCTGTGGTTGGCATGACACTGACAGGTGCCGCCGCAACGGCCGCCAGAGCAATGCCGGAAAGCAAACTCTTGAGTTTCATATCTTCCTCCTTTTGGTCCGTCCCTTATAGCTGGGTCGGGTGTGAGCCAAGACTAGCACCGATACGGGGATGGCTCCAACGGCCCGCGGTGGTGTTTGTTGCGCTGCCCCCCGCTAGTACGGGAACGGCCAGACGCGCAGTTTTTGCTTTCCGATCTGCCAGAGGCGCGCGAGGCCCGCCGGTTCGGCAATCAGAAAGAAAATAATCAGAGCACCGACGATCATGAAGTTGATGTGTTCAACACTTGCGGCTGTCACGGTGATGCCAAGTGCCGCTGGTGCAGCGCGGATCAGAATGGGCAGAACCCAGATGAAGGCGGCTCCCATGTAAGACCCGATCAGGCTACCAAGGCCGCCAAGGATGCACATGAACAGGATCAGGAACGAGTGGTTGATATCGAAACTTTCGACTTCCGCCGCACCGAGCCAGAAGAACACCATCATCGCGCCGGAAACACCCGCGATGTAGGACGAGACGGCGAAGGCGGACAGTTTGGCCTGCAACGGTTTGATCCCCATAAGTTCCGCCGCGATGTCCATATCACGGATCATCATCCACGAGCGGCCAATGCGCCCGCGAATGAGGTTCGAGACCAGCCACGTGATGAAGACAGTGATGCACAGGACGATCATGTAGCGCGTGAGCGGTGTCGCAGACGGGCCGGTTGCGATGATGCCGAATGCGAGGCGCTGAGGGACTTCGATGGCACCGGAGTCGTTGTAGTTATAGAGCCACGGAATGCGGATGAAGGCCCACTCCAGGAAGAACTGGGCCGCTAGCGTCGTCACCGCAAGATACAGGCCTTTGATGCGTAATGACGGCAGGCCGAAGATGATACCGACACCGGCGGAAAAAATTCCGGATGCCAGAACGAGCAGGATGATATTCGTGTCCGGGAAGAATGTTGTCAGCTTGTAGCAGGCGTATGCCCCGACGCCCATGAACGCACCGGTACCGAGCGAAAGCTGGCCCGCGTATCCGAGCAGGACGTTCAGCCCGATGGTTGCCAGCGTGAACACCATCATCGGGATCATGATCGAGTTCAGCACAAAATCGTTCGCGGTAAGAGGAATGACGACGAAAGCGAAGGCCGCCAGAGCCGCAAGCCCCCACTTGTCCTGAAGGATCGGGAAGATTGCCTGATCGGCTTCGTAGCTCGTCTTGAACTGTCCGGCTTCGCGATAGAACATCAGGCGGGGCCCCACACATTGGCTTTGTCTTCGAAATTCGCGCGACCGGGTCCGACCAGGCAAAAGCGGTGCCCGGTTGGAGCTTCAAGGACGGTCCAGTGTTTGTCCTCAGCGTCATCGTCCATCTCGGTGACAACGATTGCGCCCAGGTTGACGAGGCGATCACGCTCGGCTGTTCGATTGTCGGTTTCGATATCCAGATGTACGCGTGGATCATGCGAGACGGACTGCAGAAGAACCTTCGGCTGGTGATCCGGCATGTCGAGCTTGGTGTATCCGCTCATCGGTGGCGTGGGGAGAGGTGCATACCCCAAGGCAGCCGACCAGAATGCGGTTGCCGCATCGAGGTTGTCCGTTTTGCAGTCGATGATCACGGCTGCGAGTTGGCTCTTGTGCGCCATGGTCAAACCCTATCGATGATTTTTTCGCCGAACAGCCCCTGGGGCCGGGACAGCAGGAAGATGAGGGCGATCATGTAGGCGAGCCAGGATTCGATCCCGCCGCCCACGAGCGGTCCCCAATACAATTCGCCAAGTTTCTCACCGATGCCGATGATCAGGCCGCCGACAATGGCACCCGGGATCGACGTGAAACCACCAAGGATGAGCACTGGCAGCGCCTTGAACGCGACGAACTGCAAGGCAAACGACACGTCGGACTTTGCGCCCCACATAATTCCTGTCGTCAGTGCCACGATGCCAGATGCAAACCAGACAATCGCCCAGATCTGATGCAGCGAGATGCCAACGGAGAGTGCCGCCTGGTGATCGTCTGCCACAGCGCGCAGGGCACGTCCGATGCGGGTCTTGGAGAAGAAGATTGCCAACCCCGTGACCATAATGATGGCCATGATCATGGCGGCGATATCAATGTGCTGCAGGATCACAAGGCCACGCTCGCCGACCTCAAACGCAGTGGAACCGGTTGGCAGCCCCAGCTCTTTGGTGATCATCGTTTTCGGTTCACCGCCGAACACGAACTCTCCAAAGCCGATGAGAAAATAGGTCAGGCCGATCGTGGCCATCAACAGGATAATTTCCGGTTGGTTCACCAGCGGGCGCATCACGAACCGTTCCACCGTTATGGCCAGCACGGCCATCACACCGATGGCGAGCAGTAGCGCCAGCCAGGCGGGCACCCCAGCCTCGTGCATGCCAACCAGCGACAACGCCGCAAACACCACCATGATGCCCTGTGCAAAGTTGAACACGCCCGACGCCTTGAAGATCAGCACGAAGCCAAGCGCGATCAGGGCATAAAGCACGCCGGAGACGAAGCCCTCCCACATCACCTGGATGAAAAAATCCGGCCCATTCCACATCTGAATGAACGGGTCGACCAAGATTGCGTAAAGGAGGTCCATCAGTGTGCCACCCCGAGGTACGCGTCGATGACGTTCTGGTTGGCCTGGACTTCGTTCGGGGTGCCATCGGCGATAAGCTCGCCGTGATCGAGCACGACGACGCGATCTGACAGGTCCATCACAACGCCCATGTCGTGTTCAATCAGTGCGATGGTGGTGCCGAACTGATCGTTCACGTCAATGATGAAGCGGGACATATCCTCTTTCTCTTCCAGGTTCATGCCGGCCATGGGTTCGTCGAGCAGGAGCAGTTCAGGTTCCATGGCAAGAGCCCGACCGAGTTCGACACGCTTCTTCAAACCGTACGGCAAACGGCCAACGGGTGTTCGGCGAATGGCCTGGATCTCGAGAAAATCGATGATCTCTTCGACCTTGCGACGGTGTTCAATCTCTTCATTGCGGGCGGGTCCGTAGTGGATCAGTTGAAAGAGAAAATTGCTCTTCATCTTCAGCGAGCGCCCGGACATGATGTTGTCCAGCGTCGACATCCCCTGGAACAGGGCCACGTTCTGAAAGGTTCGCGCGATGCCTTGTGTTGCGGCGATGTGCGGTCGCATTTGTTTGCGCTCCTGGCCATGCCAGGTGATTGTGCCATGCTGGGGATGATAAAAGCCGTTGATCACGTTGAGCATCGACGTTTTGCCCGCGCCGTTCGGCCCGATGATGGCGCGCACCTCGCCTTTGCGGATATCGAACGACACGTCCTGGATTGCCTTCACGCCGCCAAATGACAGCGAGACATTCTTGACGTCCAGCACAACCGGGCGTTGATCTGATGAAAGTCGGGCGGTCGGAGGGTCAGGATTGACTGCGCCTGTGTCCACTGCAGCGTCCATGGTCATTCTGCAGCTTCCTTCAGAGTTTCGACGGGGTACAGTTTCATGTCGACAATCTTGACTTGTCCCGTGATTTCACCGCGACGACCATCCTCGAATGTCATTTCCGTTGTGATATGTTTTTCGTCGCTGCCGTCATAAAGAGCTTCAACAAGAGGTGAATAACGATCTGCAATGAAGCTGCGACGCACTTTCTGTGTGCGAGTCAGTTCGCCGTCGTCGGCATCGAGTTCCTTGTGCAGAATCAGGAAGCGCTTGATCTGGGAGCCCGCCACGTTCGGTTCGCCCGCCAGTGTCCGGTTCACCTGATCGACGTTTTCCTCGATCATCTTGTAGACATCCGGATGGGCTGCCAGTTCCTGATAACTGGCATAGGAGACGTTGTTGCGCTCCGCCCAGTTGCCAACGGCTGTGAGGTCGATGTTCAACATCACCGCACAGAAATCACGCCCATCGCCAAGGGCCACGGCTTCCTGGACATTGGGAAAGAATTTCAGTTTGTTCTCGATATATTTTGGCGCGAACAATGACCCGTCACGCAGTTTGCCGACGTCCTTCGCCCGATCGATGATTTTCAAGTGACCGCGATCGTCGATAAATCCCGCATCGCCAGAGTGCACCCAGCCATCGGGCGTTTTCGTCTCAGCAGTCGCTTCGTCGTTTTTGAAGTATTGCTTGAACGTGCCCGGTCCGCGGAACATGACCTCGCCATTTTCAGCGATTTGTAGCTCAACGTCCGGTGCTGCAACACCAACCGTATCCGGGAAAATTTCCCCGTCCGGTTGCATGGTGACATAGACGCCAGCTTCGGTCTGTCCGTAGAGCTGTTTCACATTGAGGCCTAGCGAGCGGTAGAACTGAAAAATCTCAGGCCCGATGGCTTCGCCAGCCGTGTAGCCGACTTTCAAACGCGTCAGACCCAAGTGATTGCGTAACGGGCCGTAGACGAGAAAATCTCCCAGTTTGTAGAGCACGCGGTCCGCGAAGCTGACTGAATTTCCAACAAGGATATCTTCGCCGACCCGCCGTGCCAATTTCATGAAGTAAGCGAACATACTGCGTTTGATCTTGCTCGCGTCTTCCATCTGAACGCTGATTTGCGTCAGCGCATTTTCATACACGCGCGGTGGAGCGAAGAAATAGGTCGGTCCAATTTCACGACGGTCGACACCGATTGTCTCAGGACTCTCGGGGCACGACACGCAAAACCCTGCTTCGTAGGATTGCGCGTAGGAGAAAATATGATCTCCAACCCAGGCCATTGGCAGGTAAGCGATCATCTCTTCGTTCACATCGAGCTTGTCGAAGGCATTGCCATTGCGCGCCGAGATCACGACGTTTTCGTTCGTCAGAACCACGCCCTTCGGCTTACCGGTCGTACCAGATGTGTAGAGCATGACAGCGATGTCATCGCCCGTGCCTTGTGCAATCTGGTCGAGCCATTCGCGTTCCAGGCCCGGATTGGCACTCAGTTCGCTTTTGCCGACGCCCTGAACATCACTGATGCTGTGCAGATCCGTGTGGTCATACTCCTTGAGGCCTCTCGGATCGTCATAGATGACTTTCTTGAGTGACGCGATCTGCTCTGCAACGGAGAGCACCTTGTCGACCTGTTCCTGGTCTTCGACCACGGCGAACATGATGTCCGCATGTTGGAGAACGTACACCATCTCGTCGGCGACCGAGTCCTGATACACCGGGACAGGAATAGCACCGAGGCTCTGTGCGGCAACGAATGTCCAGTAAAGCCGGGGGCGGTTGTCGCCAACGATGGCAACCTTGTCGCCGCGTCGCAGACCCAGCTTTGCAAGACCAATCGCATAAAGACGAACTTCTTCGTAGACCTCGGCCCATGTCCACGACTGCCATATCCCGAGATCCTTCTCTCGAATGGCTGGCCGATCAGCATACTGCTTTGCATTGCGCAGCAGTAATTTTGGAACCGTGTCGTGCGTATGGTTCGCCGCCCGCGCGCCGTCGCTCACTCGTGTTTCCTCCCGTCGGGCGGTCCCTTGCACACGTCATGAACCGTCGGCACATTCTGACCGCGCCCGTTGCCCACAGCTTAACAGGACGTTTGTGGCTTGGCCAATGCCTCTTTCGGGTACTCAGAGAAGTTCGTTGCGCGTCGTGTCTGTTTGTCTCATGTAAGGTCGCGACTGCAACGCCTGACGGGACAACGCGCATGTCTGCTGAACTCCACATTCCTCCACATCCGATTCCTGGCATTTCTGTGGATGAAAGCGACACCAGTTTTCCCGTGCGACGGGTTTACTGTGTGGGCCGGAACTATGCCGCTCACGCGCGCGAAATGGGCAAGGACCCGGATCGCGAACCGCCCTTCTTCTTTCTGAAACCAGCGGACAGTGTTGTGCCAGCAGAAGGCTCTGTGCCCTACCCTCCGCTCACGTCCGATTTGCATCATGAAGTCGAACTGGTTCTGGCTATTGGTCGTGGCGGTGCCAACATTGCCGAAGCGAATGCCCTCGAACATGTGTGGGGGTATGGGGTCGGGATTGATCTCACGCGCCGGGATCTGCAAGCCGAAGCCAAGACTGCAGGACGCCCCTGGGAATGGGGGAAGTCGTTCGATGCGGCGGCGCCGTGCGGACCTCTGGTTCCCGTCAGCAAGACAGGACATCCTGCAACAGGACGAATCTGGCTTTCTGTGAATGGTGACATGCGCCAGACTGGTGATCTGGCGGAACTGATCTGGTCCGTGCCGGAGATTATCTCATTGTGTTCGCACGCAAGCCGTCTCGAGCCAGGCGATTTGATCATGACGGGAACGCCGGCAGGCGTTGGTGCCGTCGTGGCGGGTGATGTTATTTCTGCCGGGATCGAGGGTGTCGGAGAAATCACCTTCAAGATTGGAGCCCCCACTCTCTGAGACATGCGGTTGTGCTGAATGAGGCTGCGTTAATCAATCAGTAACCATGGTCGCGCATGATTCGTTCATCCGATCGGGCTGCACTGTGGAGTTGCAGTGCACCAGATCGGTTGTTGTGCGTACCGGATGTAACCGCTCCTGTTCGGCGGGAGTGTTTGCGACTCTTTCTCTGCTTGTCAGAAGGGACGTCGGGACGTGCAGCCCTGTAGCTGTGTTGCAAACCGTACCGGTGTTCCTGTTATGCGTAATCCTTCGTCTTGCCGCGAAACGACGGTCCGTCGACCGCTGCCCCTTTCTCTCTTCTGTATCTTTGCGATTCCGCTTGCGCTCGCTGGCTGCCAGTCTGCAGGGAACGCCTACCACGTGTCTTCGGGGATCACCAATTCGGTGAGCAACGTCACGCCACCGCCCCTCAATTCACGCTTGCAGAAACGGCCGGTGGATATCACCGATCTGGTCGATGACGGCTCACTGACCGCCGCTTCACAACGCACGGCGTTGCAGAAACGCGGACGGACGACTGAAGATGCCAGCGTCTACAATTTACGTGGCGCTTCTGATGGTGAGGCAGGAAATTTCAAATCGGCTCTCGCCAACTTCAACCGAGCCATAGCCATTTCACCCGACTATCATCAGGCCTATTCAAATCGCGCTCTTGCCTACGTACGGCTTGGCAAACTGCAATTGGCGATGCTGGATTTCAATCAGGCGCTCCGGCTCAATCCAAACTATGTCGAAGCCAGGATCGGACGTGGCAAACTCAATCTGCATGTGAAACGTCACGAAGCGGCGATCAGGGATTTCTCACAGGCGATCAAGCTGCGCAACAAGGATGCGCTGGCTTACTTCAATCGCGGAACCGCGTATCAGGCGATCGGCAATCATCGCGAGGCGATTGATGACTTTGCCAAAGCGTCGGCACTTTACCCAGAACGGACCGAACCGCTTGTCTCTCGCGGGCGAAGTGAAATGGCGTTACGCCGCCATCGTGCAGCCATGCTGTCCTTTGACAAGGCGGCAAAACGTGATCGGCGCAATCCTGACCTTTTGATCATGCGCGCGCACGCTGCCGAGAACCTGAACCTCAATCAACAGGCTGCCCGAGACTATCGACGCGCCTTGAAAATAAGTCCGCGCAACCGTGCTGCGCGGGATGGTTTGATGCGGGCAATCAGCCGGGGATAACTGGCCCGTCACGTTATGCGGCGCGCTTGGTTTTGGCGCGCCGTGATGGTGTCTTCCTGACCGGCGCAGCGGTCGACTTTTCTTCTGTGATCACAACCTGGCGATGAGGGTACGGGATTGTAATCCCGGCGGCATCAAAACGCCCCTTGATCTCGCTCATCAGATCAAACCGCACCGAAAAATAATTCGATTGAGCGACCCAGGCCCGGATCTCGAGATTGACCGAACTGTCCGCGAGTAATTTCGTGACAACTTGTGGTTTCGGTTCGTCAAGGAAGCGCTCATCGCGTGTGACAATATCCAGCAAAACCGCTTTGGCATCCGCAATCTTGTCATCGTAGGAAATGCCGACTTCGAGATCGATACGCATACGATCGAACGCGTTGTAGTTTGCGATCAGCCCTCCAAAAATGGCTGAGTTGGGAACCACACGGCGAATGTTCTGCGGCGTGCGCAGCATCGTGACGAACAGGCCGATCTCGTCGACGGTTCCGCTTGTGCCCCCGGCTTCGATGTAATGTCCGACCTGGAACGGGCGCAGGACCAGCAGCATAATCCCCGACGCAACATTCGACAACGTGCCTTGTAGGGCCAGTCCCACAGCAAGACCGGCGGCGCCCAGCACCGCAATGATGCTCGTCGTTTGAACACCGAATTCCGACAGCACGAGAATGAACGTCAGAATGAGAATGCTGTAACGGGCGATACTTGCAATGAACGGCACCAGGGTGCGGTCGAACTGCTTTAATGCGTACAATCGGTTTTGGATGAACCGTTGCACATACCGGGACACGAGAAACCCGGCAATCAGCAACACGATGGCAGTGCTCAGGTTAAGGGCGACGGACAAACCGGCTTCGGCAAACGCTGTGGCGTCACCCTTTACAATCTTCTGACTGTCCAGCACCGGCCTCTCCCCTAAGTTCACTTGCGACCTTCGATCCGAAAGCCTCTGCAGGCACTTGCATTAAAATCAGATTCGTCGAATCTGTTTGCTGGAACTGGCGTGCTGTGCACAACAGCCATTGACTTGCGATCGTTTCATCCTTGCGCTGGTCAGTTAAAATCCAGCGTTGAGGCCGTCGATCTGGTTCAATCGCCTCACTTCTTCTCTCTTCAGGATCCTACTCATGGACATTTTTGAGCACGCGCGGCAGCCAACGACACAATCACATGCCTTCATCACCGAGCCGGAACGGCCCATGGCAATGCTACGGGAATGCCCGGCATACACTGTGACGCCCTTGCACGATCATGGTGGACTTGCGGATTCACTCGGGCTTGGCCGGATGTGGTTGAAGGATGAATCCACGCGTATGGGGCTGGGTAGTTTCAAAGCGCTGGGGGGCGCCTTTGCCGTTGCGCAGATACTACGCGATGCCACGCAGACGGCGTTAGGTGCAATGATCGAGGTTGCCGATCTGCAGAACGAGACCGTCAGGACGTTGGCTTCCGCCATGACGTTCATTACCGCAAGTGCTGGCAATCACGGGCTGTCAGTTGCCGCAGGTGCGCGGTTGTTCGGGGCGAAGGCCGTTATTGTTCTTTCCGAAACTGTTCCCGAGGCCTTCGCGGCGCGCCTTGAAGGCCTTGGTGCGACGGTGGCACGCGTTCCCGGAACGTACGAAGACAGCGTGGCGCACGCGATTGCGCAAGCTGATGCGAACGGGTGGCAGTTGCTGGCCGACGGTTCATGGCCGGGATACACCGCTCCGCCTGCGATCGTCATGGAAGGTTATACCGTCCTTGCCGAGGAATGTCGGGCCGCGTTCGAGGCCAGCGGCGTGTGGCCGACGCATGTCGTTCTACAAGCGGGCGTCGGAGGAATGGCATCCGCCATTGCGGCGCACATCCGCGGGCACTGGCCCGAACAACCGCAAATCATAGTTGTTGAACCGGAACATGCGGCGTGTCTGCAGAGAAGCATCAAGGCTGGCACGCTGACACAGGCCCCCGGACCTGTTTCTGATATGGGTCGGCTCGATTGCAAGGATGCGTCGATGATTGCGTTTGAAGCGCTACGCCAGGACGCGGATGTGTTTGTGACGATCAGCGAAACCGAGGCTGGAGCTGCTGTTGCCCTGCTTGAGAAAGAGGAACTTTATTCAACACCCAGCGGTGCGGCGGGGGTTGCGGCTTTGATCAAAGGTGAGCAGCTTGGTCTGGATGCCAGCAGCCGATGCCTTTCGATCATATCAGAAGGACGCGAGAGCGGCTGACGGCTTAATTCTCTTCGGGTATGGCATCGCCAAGTGCATCGATCAAGGGTTGCAGCCGTGCACCATATCGCTTCCACAGTGCAACAGAACTCTTGTAGATGGGTTGGCGCACCTGAACTGCGCTGACCGTGTTCACGACCCGCTTGGTTTTGTAGAATTCGAGGCATGCCGGTTCCCAATCAAGGCCGCAATAGTCCAGCAACTGGCGGGCTTGCGCTTCTGTATCGTCCACAAGCTTTTCGTAGGAAATGTCGTAAATCGCGTCCGGGAATACGCGGTGCCAATGCGCCATCAGGTTACGATATTCGCGGTAATAGGCGCCAAGTTCTTCCATGTCGTAGGCATACTCGTGGGACTCCGAGAACGCGTTCTTGAATATCGAAAAACAGGTATCCATTGGATGGCGATTGCAATGGACGATTTTTGCGTTCGGAAGTGCCAGACGGATCATGCCAACGTTCATGAAGTTGTGTGGCATCTTGTCTGTGATGTGCGGATCATCGCTGAAACGTCGGCGAACCAGATCGACGTACATGTTACCGATCCGCTCAAGCACACTCTTGTCAGCCTGCGCCAGGCTATCGGGGTATGTCAGTCCGTCGTTTGCAAAAACACGGCCAATAGTGCTTGCGAACGTCGACAACTCACCCGCACCAAACACCCTGGAGTGACTGGAAATAATCTGCTCAACGAGGCTGGTGCCAGAGCGGGGCATCCCGACGATGAAGATCGGAACGTCGTGGCTCGCTCCGTTCCCGGCGCTGTTCCGCACGGTTTGCGGAGAAAAAACATCTATGAGCGTTTTAAAGTGCTTTTTTGCTTCGTTGTGTGCGTACGTCATTTCTGACCGGCGACACTGGTTGGCATCCTTGTATTGCTGAATTGCAGCGTCAAGATCTCCAGTCTCCTCTCTGGCCTTGCCAAGTGCAAAGTGTACAGACGCGCGTTTGGCGAGAGTGAGGTCGGTTCGGTCGTGAAGCCGCGTCAGCCCGACAATGTTTTCGTCATCCGGCGTGTGCTTGATCACCTGTGCCAGCACGGAACGTGCGCCCACATTGTCGGGCTCCGTTTCCAGAATATCCCGAAGGTATGCAGCCGCCTTTTCCTGCTGACCTGCCGCGCGCCAGATCGATGCGATCTGAACGCGGGAATCCGTATCGGTGGGAGCCTGTTTCAGGTGACGTTCGAACACCGCTACGGCTTCATCGGCACGACCTGAAAATCGCATTAAATCGGCCAATCCAAGATAATGTTCTCTCTCGTCAGGCTCTATAGCGATCAACCGCTCGTATCGTTTTTCCGCCTCCTCTGTTTCGCCGAGCGTCTCGTAAATTGAGGCTAGAGATTTAAGAGCGGTGATGTGTGACGGGTTGCGCTGGAGCACTTGCAAGAGCGCATCCCGCGCACGATCGATGTCACCGACGGTCTGATAGGCAATCCCGAGGTTGGCAAGTGCTTCAGATGACGATGGCTGAAGGGTTAGCGACTTCTTGTGCGCTTCGATTGCATCCTGGTTCCGTCCACTTTCCAGAAGAGCGTTGCCCAGGTTTGTATATATCATGGCGTCACGCGGGTTTTTCCCGATGGCGCGGTTATACACCTCAACAGCTTCAGCTGCTCGCCCCTGTGCGAGGATGGAAATTCCAAGATTGTTATAAAATCCTGTTTGCGTCGGCTCCAGTTCGATGGCCCGACGGTAGCACGCCTCCGCGTCAACGAATTGCTCCAGTTCCCGATGCGCTTCGCCGAGATTGTTGTGCGCCATTGCCAGTCGCGGATTGGCCTCCAACGCACGCTTGATAAAGGTGATACCCGTCGTGGGATGGCCGGTCTTGTGGGCTATCAATCCCGCAAGATGGTTCGCGTCCGGATTTTTCGGATCGGCGGAAAGGTACTTGGCAACGTTCTTCTGGGCTTTCGACAGATCGCCGGTCTCATAGTACTGGATCGCCTTGCGCATGAACGCAGCGGCCTTGTTCTGTCTTGATCCTGCAGGTCGTGGCGGTGCCATGGCAGCTCCGGAATAGTGTGATCGACGTGACGCACTTCGAGGCCGGACTCGTAGAGCATTGACCTTTGGTCTTCAACTAACGTGGCAGTGTTACGGGCGATTGCGGGCGAAGGACAGCACCACATCGAGCGCACCGTGATTGTAGAGATCCACGTGGTTGCCTTGCGGAAAGATCTTCAGCATCTTCGGCTCTGCGGCGGCAGCAAAAACGGCTTCTCCCATACGAGAGGGGATAACCTGATCGAGCGCACCGTGGAGGACGAGAAGCGGGGCGTTGATCCGGGCGATCTGTTCGGCCACCGGGTAGCGGTCGGTGATGAACGGGCGAACCGGAAAGTAGGGATAAAGTTCTGCCGCACGGTCCACGAGTGATGTAAACGGCGAGTCTAGAACCAACCCGCCGATTGCAACAGATTGCGCGAGTTGCGTTGCGACCCCCGCGCCGATGGATTCGCCATAGACGATAATCTCTTCTGGAGCCGTGCCGCGATCCCGGAGCAGGTCGTACACTTGTCGTGCATCGCGGGCGTTGGCATCTGCGCTCGGTGATCCTGTGCCACCGGAATATCCGCGGTAGCTCATGATCATGATCCCAAGACCGGCGTCGTTGAGCGCTTGCAGGCGACCACCGCGCCCTGAGAGAGTTCCTGCATTGCCGTGGAAGTAGAGCAGCGTTGATTGCCCGGGTTGCGGCGCGGCCTGCCATGTTACGATTTTTTCTCCATCTGGCGTGTCGAGAATTTCTTCGCGGAACTGCGCCAATCCCAGCGTATCTGGAAGCGTGTGTGTAGGGTCGGGATGGTAGATCAGCTTGCGCTGCCCGAAATAGAGCGCCAGCATTGCCACCACGTAAATGATCGCGACGAAGACGAGGACTTTTATAACGAACGACATGTTACGCCCCTGCTTCTTGTGGCAGAAACCACTGCAGGCCATCCGGCAGGTCACAGGTCGCAAAGTCGACATGTAAAACCCGTCTGCGGGTTGGTTTTTCCGCTGCATCAGATGCGTGGTAGGTCAATGCACGCATGGCAAGGATGTCCCCACATTCGGCAACGCAGAGAACAGGCTCTGCGGATTCCACCCCTTCAAGCAAGGTGGTGGTTTCAACCGGGCCATTCAACCACGAACACGGAATGATTTTCAAAACCCCGTTTTCAGGGCCGCAATGATCCAGGTGCAGGCGGAGGGAAAACATCTGCTGGAGGATGTCCTTCGGTGGCTCGACATGCGGAACACCCGATTTCACAGTCCAATTGGTAAAACCAGATGCCTCGATCCGTTCCTTGACGGCAATGACACGATCTTGATGCCACCCAAGAGCCCAATTTCGTTTGGGGGACTTGTCAAAAGCGAGGATGCGGACCGGGCGCACGGTGGAACCGCCGAGCGTGCTGGCAAGCTGCCCGATTGCGCCAGTTTCCGAGATCAGGTTCCGCAGAGCAAGGCTCGGTGATGCGATGCGTTTGCCTGCGGCAAGACCATCCATCTCTGGCAGAAGCGTGTCACAGGCAGATCGCGTCACAATGCCAGCAAACACTGCTGCGCCGGTTTCCCTGAACTGTTCAACCGGGTGGGGTGAAAGCGACACAGTCCGCTCCGGCATCTTTTCAGGCGACATCGGAAACGTTTGATCTGCGGCCCCGCTCGGCGACAGTCTGGACCTTGCGGCCGCGTGACGCAAGCTTGTTCACGGTGTCGCGTGAGGCGCCGATCCGACGTTCGGCCGAACGTTCAGCGGACACAGTGACAAGATCCATCATCCATCGTGCAGCCGCGCCGTGTTCACGCCTCGGCGCTAGACGAGAAATACGGCCATCAGGATCAGCAGAACGATCACCGCGGCGGTGCCCCAGATCGTCACCTTGATGAACCCGTCATAGGTTCGCACGTGTTCCTTGTAGTCCATGGCCTCGTGGCCTTCAGATGTATCAATCGACATTGGTCTTTCCGTTCGTCAGAATCTGCTGTCTGGAGCGTGATATGGCGTTCTCGCAGTAAAGCCAAGTCAACGGTACGGTAATTTTGCCGCAACCTTGCGCGTTGGCATGTTGCACATGGCTCAGGCGTCGATACAGTTTGTTGAGGATTGTACCTGTTGCGCGAAACTGTCGAGATAACCCGGTTTTTTTCATTATGACCGATTTCACTGCCAGAGACCCTGATTTTGAAGTGCGCGTCAGGCGGAGCTTTGCGCGGCAAAAGGCCATGGCAACGCTTGGGGCGTCGCTCGACACGGTCCAACCTGGCGCTGTTTCGATTCAAATGCCGTTTTGTCAGGCGTTCTCACAACAGCACGGCTTCATGCATGCGGGGGCTGTGACATCGATTCTGGATAGCGCCTGTGGTTACGCAGCCCTCTCACTCATGCCATCCGGAACTGGCGTGCTGACCGTTGAATTCAAGACCAATCTCCTCGCGCCGACTGTGGGAGAGCTTTTCATTGCATATGGCAGTGTGATCAAGAGCGGCCGCACCTTGATGGTTTGCGAAGGGCGGGCAATTGCACACCGCGAGGGCCACGCGAAAGACATTGCGTTGATGACGGCAACCATGATGGTGATGTCGGCGCAAGACAGCGTTCAGGACTAAGCAGATTGCGGGCGTTCTGCCGGTAACGGAACCCCCGCCTGCGTGAACATCTCGACCTGCCGCGCTGCCAGTTTGTCTTCGTCAAAACCGTCGATGAATTCATTGAACATGCGATAATAATTCAACTCAGACTGAAGACGAAGGAACACGCCGCCAAGCCCGATCGCCGCACGGTCCATGAATACGAACTCGCGGGGAACCTTGACGGGACCTTTTTCGCGTAACCCCTTGTGCACTTCGAAGGCCTGCTTGCGGCCGTATTCTGCGGGCGATGAGTTTTCGTCGATCTTGCGGACCTTGTCGTCAACCAGCGGGGCGTAGATGAAGCGCGCCCAGATGGTGAGAATATCGATCAATTCATTGCCGAGGCCCTTGAACCCCCACGTTTCGAACGCGTGCACGATGCGATCGCGATCGTCGTGCAAAACACCGAAATAGAGATTGATCACCCCGCCGACAAACCTGGGCTGGAAGGTACGGATACACCCGAAATCGAGCAGGTTGATGCCTTGCGCGGGTGCGTCCGGGCCGTTTGAGCGCACCGTGTAGTTGCCCATGTGCGGATCGCCGTGGATCACACCATAGTTGTAGAGCGGAAGCCACCATGCCGAGAACAGGGCACAGGCGATCTGGTTGCGATCCTCGAGTGGTTTGTCGAGCCAGGTCGCGAGGGGAGAGCCTTCAAGCCAGGTCATGGTCAGGAGACGTTTGGTCGAGAGGTCGGTAACAACATCCGGCACATCGATGAGCGGGTCGTTCCGCAGAATAGTGCTGTAGAGCGCGATGTGGCGGGCTTCGAGCTCGTAATCAAGCTCTTCGCGCAGGCGCTCGCCGATTTCTTCTCCAATTTCGGACGGATCAATCGCGCTGTCCATGCGGCGATAGAAAGCGAGTGCGATCTCAAGTTGATTGAGGTCGGCCTCAACTGCTGACTGCATTTCCGGATATTGCAGTTTGCAGGCGAGCAACTGGCCGTCGTGCCCCGTTGCGCGGTGAACCTGGCCAAGGGAAGCGGACGCGGCGGCTTCGCGCTCGAACGATGCGAACTTTTGCTGCCAACCGGAGCCCAGCTCTGCCATCATGCGACGCTTCACGAAGGGCCATCCCATCGGTGGGGCCTGGCTTTGAAGCTGGGCGAGTTCTTCGGCGTATTCGGCGGGCACGAGATCGGGGATGGTCGACAGCATCTGTGCGACCTTCATGATCGGCCCCTTGAGGCCGCCGAGAGCCTTGGCGAGCGCCGCCGCGTTCTTGTCGCGGTCGACATCGCGACCGAACAGGCGCGCACCTGCGACGCGGGCGGCGATGCCACCCACGTTCGTGCCAACGCGGGCATAGCGTCCCATCCGCCCGGTCAGGCGGTTGGCTTCATCGTCGCGGGGAGATGACGGATCGGACATGGGGGATATCTGGTGCTCTGCGAAAGAAGTATCAATCTTTGTCTACGTCAGGCCAGTTGTCGCGGATCCATTGGGCGAGGATCATTTCATCAATTTCTCCGGCTGCGAGACTGAGGATGGCGGCAGCGGCCTCTGCTTCAGGTACCTGGAATGCAATACCATTCTTTCTCAAAAAGACGACCAGAGCCAAAAGTGACGCGCGTTTATTGCCATCTACGAAGGGATGATTTTTGGCGATGCCAAATGCATACGCTGCGGCCAGCACTGCCAGATCCTGCTCATTTTCGTAGGTGAATTTGTGAAGAGGACGGGCCACCGCAGATTCCAATGCGCCTTCATCACGAATTCCAGCAGGACCGCCATGAATAGCAAGCTGTTCAGAGTGGAAATTGGCGACCTGGCGCGCGGTGAGCCACCGCGGTACGATCATTTGGCGAGCTCATGAAGTGCATTTTTGTAGTCTTTCATGGCTTGTCGGGCTAATTCCATCGTCTCATCGTCATCCTGATTATAGGGCGTAAGCCTAAATGAGCGATCAGGTTCCTCGATCACGTTGAGTGTATCGCCCTGTTCTAATCCCAACCGTGTGACGAGTTCTTTCGGCAGGATGAGACCTGTCGAGTTTCCAATTTTCTTGATTTCGAGTTTCATAACGTCGCCTCCGAACCATGTTGTACATTTTGTACAACATTTCGTGCAGATTGTCCAACTGGCGAAAGACCCTAAGCCTCCATCGCTTCCAGTTCGTCGATCATGCGTTCGATCACGCCGAGGCCCATGGACCAGAAATCAGGGTCGCTGGCGTCGAGGCCGAATGGCGCGAGAAGTTCCTTGTGATGTTTCGAGCCGCCAGCACGAAGCATGTCGAGATATTTTTCCGCAAAGCCGTCTTCTGCGCCTTCGTAAACGGCGTAGAGTGAGTTCACGAGGCAATCGCCGAACGCGTAAGCGTAGACGTAAAACGGTGAGTGAATGAAGTGCGGAATATAACTCCAGTACGTCTCATATCCTGGACGCAGGTCAACGGATGGCCCAAGACTTTCGCGCTGCACCTCCAGCCACATTTCCCCAAGCTGATCAGACGTCAGTTCGCCATCGCGTCGGGCTTCGTGAACCTTGCGTTCGAAACAGTAGAACGCGATCTGGCGGACCACCGTGTTGATCATGTCCTCGACCTTTTGCGCGAGCATGGCCTTGCGCTCCGCGCCGTCACCCGCCTGTTCCAACAGCGCACGGAACGTCAGCATCTCACCGAAAACACTGGCGGTTTCGGCGAGCGTCAGTGGTGTCGGGGCGAGCAGCGGACCCTGATTGTTGGCAAGCACCTGATGAACGCCGTGCCCAAGTTCGTGCGCCAATGTCATGACATCGCGTGGTTTGCCCATGTAGTTCAGCAGAATATACGGATGCGCGCTTGGTACCGTGGGATGTGAGAACGCCCCAGGTGCCTTGCCGTCCCGAACCGGCGCATCGATCCAGCCCTTGTCGAAGAACGGTTCGGCGACCTTGGCGAGGTCTGGTGAGAACGCGCGGTAGGCCGACATCACAGTGCTGCGTGCTTCAGGCCAGTCGATCAGACGGTCCGACGTTTCGGGCAGAGGTGCATTGCGGTCCCAATGGGCGAGCTTGTCCATGCCCATCCATTTGGCCTTCAGCGCATAGTAGCGGTGCGAGAGGGCTGGGTACTTTTGCCGTACAGCCTCGACAAGAGCGTCCACGACCGGCGCTTCGACCCGGTTTGCGAGATGGCGTGAATCGGCCACATCTTCGAAACCGCGCCAGCGATCCGAAATTTCCTTGTCCTTGGAGAGCGTGTTCGTGATCAGCGTGAACAGCCGGATATTTTCTCCGAACACCTCTGCAAGCGCGTTGGCTGACGCTTCGCGCTTCTTCGGATCGGCATCCGAGAGGAAATTGAGCGTTGGTTCGATGGCGAGTGTTTCACCGTCGACCTCGAAGCGAAGCGCTGTCATCGTTTCATTGAAGAGACGATTGAAGGCACCGCGTCCGGTGGTCGACTTTTCGTGGAAGAGCTTTTCCAGGTCGTCGTTCAACTGGAACGGCTTTTCTTTCCGCAAATCCTGGAACCAGGGCTGATAGCGGGCAAGCTCACCCTGGGAAATTGCGGTGTCGAGCACTGCGTCGTCGACCCGGTTGATCTCGAGCTCGAAGAAAATCAGATCACTGGAAATCGCTGTCAGCTTTTCCTGGATGTCACCGTAGAACTTTGCGCGATCAGGGTCCGCTGTATTCTGGGCGTAGAGAAGGCCTGCGTAAGAGCCAAGCCGCCCCAGAAGATCAGCCAATGCCTCGTAATCCTTAACCGCGGAACGCAATCCATCCGGCTTTGTCGCAAGTTCGGCCAACTTACCTTCATAGTTGGACTTCAGCGTCGCGGCATCCTTCTGCGCGCGCTCAAGGTCGCGTGTCACATCCGGCGAACTTGGGCTCGGATATAAATCCGAGAGCGCCCAAACCGGCATGTCGCCAAGTCCGGCTGTTGCCCCGGCCTCGTTGGCTGATGCCGTCACATGTGTGCATTGTCCAGGGTTCCGGCTGTGCGTGACTGTCATGTGTCTGCCCTTGAGTTGTGAAGTGGAGCGATGCGCGACCCAAAAGATGCAGGCGCAACACTGCGCAACGAATTGGTACCCGCGCTAACCCACCGTTTGCGCTCATGCAATGGGTTCGCGCCATTTTGAAGCGCTGTGCGCGGCGTGTGTTCCAAAAAAATGCATCAACAGCCCAAAAACATTCAGTGCGCAATCAGTTGTTTACCGTTCTGGGCCACATTCACACTCAGGTATCAGTTCAGTACCGGCTGCGTACCCCCTGCCACTGTCTGGCGTTCGGGGGGATAGGCCGGAGTGTTGCGTAAAAGAGTAAGAGTAATGTCGAAGTGCGTATTGGTCGTCGATGACGACCCGGCCCAACGCCGCATTGTTGAAGAAACCATCAAGCGATTTGGTTATGACGTCACGACCGCCAACGGCGGGGAAGCGGCGCTTTCCATCCTTGAAGGTCCCGATGCCGGCAAGCTCGACATCGTCCTGCTCGATCTGGTTATGCCTGAAGTGGACGGCATGGCTGTTCTGGATCGATTGAAATCCCGCCCCGGAACTCCTCCCGTCGTTGTTCAAACGGCCAATGGCAGCATGGAAATCGCAATCGCGGCGATGCGTGCCGGTGCCGTTGACTTCGTGCAAAAGCCGGTCAGTCCGGAACGACTGGAAGTTTCGCTCAAGAACGCACTCAAGATTGATGCGCTGGCCGGTGAAATCACCCGGATCAAGCGTCAGGCCAACGGTAAACTCACATTTGATGACCTGGTCATGCATGGTGACGCGATGGACCGTGTGGTCGATCTTGGCCGCCGTTCAGCAGGTTCGAACATTCCGGTTCTCATCGAAGGGGAATCCGGGGTTGGCAAAGAACTTATTGCACGCGCCATCCAAGGCGAGAGCGAGCGTGCCGGTGCACCGTTCGTGACCGTCAACTGCGGTGCGATACCGGAAAACCTGGTCGAAAGCATTCTGTTCGGTCACGAAAAGGGGTCTTTCACCGGCGCCTCCGACAAGCGTAAAGGCAAGTTTCAGGAAGCCGATGGCGGCACACTGTTCCTTGATGAGGTGGGCGAACTGCCTCTCGACGTGCAGGTCAAACTGTTGCGTGCTCTACAGGAAGGCGAAGTGGATCCGGTCGGTTCCAAGAAATCCGTAAAAGTGGACTTCCGCCTGATCTCCGCAACCAACCGCGACATGATCCAATTGGTGAAAGAGGGTAAATTCCGCGAAGATCTCTATTATCGCCTGAATGTCTTCCCTGTCTGGGTTCCACCTTTGCGCGAGCGGATGCAGGATGTTCCCTACCTTGCAGACCACTTCATCACGCGGTTTGCAGCCGAAGAAGGCAAACGCATCGAAGGACTCGAAGATCGTGCACTTGAACTGCTGATGGCCTACAGCTGGCCAGGTAATGTGCGTCAGCTCGAGAACACGATTTTCCGCGCCGTTGTTCTGAATGATGGCGGATTGCTCAAGGTCGAGGACTTCCCACAGATCGCCGCTCACGTCGAAGGGTTCGACAGAACCGTACCCGATGCGCCATCTCAAGTGGATGACACGCCACAGTTCGACGGACCGGCCTTGCTTGGCGCAGAAGCCTCGATCCCGAACACGATCGAAGTTCCAACGCAAATTGGTGCCAGTTCGCTTGGTATTCCTGCCGTCAACGACGCAGGTGAAATCCGCGAACTCGAAGCCATGGAAGCAGACATGATCCGCCTGGCGCTCGGTCGCTATCGTGGTCACATGACGGAAGTTGCCAAGCGTCTCGGCATCGGCCGCTCAACGCTTTACCGGAAAATGCGTGAATTCGGGCTGGAGGCGCGGGTCCACTAACCCCCACAACTCCTGTTTCAATCTGCATACCGATGCCGGCTCCTATTTATGAGAACCGGCATCGTTGTATGGACTTATGCACAAGAGCAACACTTGTGTGAAATCAGCAGAAGTCCACCGAAACGTGAGAGGATAGTGGAAACCCGTCTCTGGTTTTGCACAGGCAGTTCGAGTAGCGTTATGGCTTCCCGAAATTCGGAGGAAGCAGATGCGGTTTTTTCAGGCGATGATCAGTCTCGGTCTGATTTTTGGTAGCGTGAACGTTGCTGGAGCTGTGGAACCGGGTGCGCCGGAGCATTTGCTCACGCCCGAAATATTGACTGCAGAGCTGCTCGAAGAGCGTGTTGCTGGGCTGAAAAATGTCGATGGTGACACTCAGAACGCTGCGATCAGGGCGTTCTATGAGAACCGCAATTTTCAACCCATCTGGATTACAGAGAACAAACTCGGCCAGTCCGCTCAAAAAGTGATTGAAGAAATTGCCCGCGCCGATGATTTCGGGCTGGAGGCTGACGCGTTCGATCTTCCAAACACTGATGCTCGCGCGATCGGTCTGAAAACGCTGATCGCGGATGAATTGAAACTGACACGTGCTGTTTTGACTTACGCAATTCATGCGCGTGGCGGTCGGATCGATCCGCGGTCGCTGAGTGCCTACCTTGATCGTGGAGCCTATCCCGAGGCACCAGAGAAGGTTCTTGCGGGCGTTTCATCCGGTGACGCTCCCGATGCTTATTTGCGCAGTCTCCATCCACAACATGAAGAATTCAAACGGTTGCGCGCGAAGTATCTCGCATTGCGCGATGCCGGAAAAGTGGCGCAGGAACTCCGCATTCCCGCTGGTCCGGTTCTGAGACTTGGCGGCAAGCGCCATCCTCACGTCGCGCTGCTGCGAGAGCGGCTCAAGGTGCCGGCGCCTGTGGTCGAGATCGAAACTGTTGCTGCTCAAACTGACACCCCCTCCGATGCTAATGCCGAAAAAAGCGATCCTGCGGTTTTGGCCGCACGCCAGGCAAAACGACAAAAAATTGCGCTGCAAACTTTTGACAAAGCACTCGATGCTGCCGTGCGTGCGTTCCAGAAAAAGAACAGTCTCAAGGTTGACGGCATTGTCGGATCCGGAACGCGCAAGGCTTTGAACGGGGACGGCGTTGATATCCGTAAGCGCTTGCTGGTGAACATGGAGCGCTGGCGCTGGATGCCACCGGACCTCGGCGACACTTATGTCTGGGCGAATGTTCCCGACTACCGATTCTACTATGTGAAGAACGGCAAGATCATCCACACGGAACGAGTGGTTGTCGGCAAATACCAGAACCAGACCGCGACGTTCTCGGACGAGATGGAAGAGATCGTGTTCAATCCACGCTGGAACGTGCCGCAGTCGATCAAGGATCGTGAATTGCGTTCGGCCAGTGCGCTGATCCGGCAAGGGCTGCGCGTCAAGAAGGGGGGGCGTTACATCGATCCCGCTTCTGTGGACTGGTCGACCGCGAACATGGCTCGTTATCACATTTATCAGCCGTCAGGACCGCGTAACGCGCTCGGCAAACTCAAGTTTCTTTTCCCGAACAAGCATGCCATCTACATGCACGACACGCCATCGAAGAGCCTGTTCAACCGTACAGCGCGTGCCTATAGCCATGGTTGTGTGCGCGTTCGTGATCCGCAACGGTTCGCCGAGGTTATTCTGGCGCAGGACCAGGGCATCAGCCGGTCGCAAATCCGATCCCGGATCAGTGGTGGCAAGCGGAATTCCGTCTTCCTGAAGAAGAAGCTGCCGGTTCACATTACCTATTTTACGGCACGTGCGGATGGCGACGATCCATCCGAGATTCGTGTCCTTCGTGATATCTATCGCCACGACAATCGCATCAGTCTTGCGTTGGCCGGAAAACCACCTGCTTACATTGCGCAAAACTCACTGAGCGGACCCCGTCCGGCGCGTCGGAAACAGAAGGTTGCCAAGAAAAAGAAAACCCCGTTCTGGGCGCAACAGCTCTTCGGCTTGAACTGATTGCGAACTGACAACATTCCGTCCTGATTTCAGGCGCTGTACACGAGATGTGCAGCGCCTGTTCTGTTTTTCGGAAACGTGAAGCCGCAATGTCGTCAAAGAGACGCGCTTCCCTGTACAGAATCACATGCGTCATTCATTTGCTGCAGAAGCCCGGAGGCAGCAGTGCGTTAAGGCATTCTATCGTATCATGAAGATCACGTCCTGACCGTGTGCCGGACTCGTATATCCTCGAGCGAGCCATTCCGCTTCGCTTTTCCAAGGGAGCAGTGCACTGCTTCGTTTTGTTGACATGAGCGAGGCGTCAAAACGCGCGGTGTGGCATCCGCGCCGGATGCGGGTGCTTGCACCAGTGTTCGCGCTACTGATGCTGTTGATGTTCCTGAACGCAAATCCACTCGCGGCGAATTCCAAAACGAACCGCGTTCTGTCGATCTACAATATTCACAACAAGGAAACGGTGACCGTTACCTACAAGCGGAACGGCACATACCAGGCCGATGCGCTGAAAAAGCTGAACTGGGTCATGCGCGACTGGCGGCGCAACGAAGCCACCAAGATGGATCCCAAATTGCTCGACATCATCTGGGAAATGCATACGGAGCTGGGTTCGAAGAAACCGGTGCATCTGATATCGGGCTACCGCTCTCGCAAGACCAACAATGGTTTGCGCAAGACCCGCGGCGGCCAGGCGAGAAACAGTCGACATATTGTTGGCAAGGCAGCGGACATCCATTTTCCGGACGTGCCGGTTCGCCGTTTGCGTTATTCAGCGCTGGTCAAGGAACGTGGCGGTGTTGGCTATTATCCGACATCGGCACTCCCGTTTGTGCACGTAGATACCGGTCGCGTGCGGCACTGGCCACGTATCGGACGCGATGAACTGGCGATTTTAACGCGGGGGCGCTCGAAACATATTCCGCGTGGCGGTCGTGCCGTAACGAAAGCCGATTACAATCGCGCACGGGTCAAGAATACGAAACTTGCACAGCGGATTGCAGCGTTCCATTCGCAGCGCAGGCGCAAGAGCGACCGCACACTGGTGGCAAGCCTCGATACAGGTTCCCCGAAGAACTGGTCCATCCCCCAACCCAATGTTGCCGCACGTCCGGCGAAGCCACGCAAACGAATCCAGACCGCTGCGCTGACGCCGTCCGTCGTGCCCGAGCCTAAAATCGTCACACGACCTGTGAAGCGAACGAAAAAGACAGTGCGTTGGCCTGAAGCTGATATTCGCACACCAGACGTGAAGGTTTCGGGCAACTTATTTGCCGGTCTGGATTCAGACGACGGAGATCCGACACGCAAACGCCTGCCAAAACCAATCCTGCCCGAAATTCCACTCTCTTCCGATCCAATCACGTCCAAAAGGGGGGCGGCTCCGGATGCTATTGCGCCTCCGACACCGAAACGGACGCCGCGCCGATCCATCCAACTTGCCTCACTCCAGACGGATGATGCTCTGGACGTGTTGCAGCCTGTTCAACCTTCGCCATCGCGCCCATTCTTTGAATTGTCCGGTTGGGCGACAGCGCCCGACTATGACGATGAACACGCTGGCGAACTTTCGTACCGGCCTTTCCCGATCGGTCCGTTCCTGACTGCAAAACCAAGCGTTGATGATCCTGCTGTTGCCCGATTGGTGCATCCCGATCTTGCCGGATCACGTGCGTTGATCGGACGTGATGAACAGGATATCCCGCTGCGGTTCAAACCCGGGATTCAGTATGCGGAAATGCTGTGGTCAGATATATTCAAGGATGACGGAACGCGGGATCTGCTGGATGGAGATCCAGAATTGCGTGGAGAACGTCGACGCGTTGCCAAGCAGTGAGCCACCCTGTTTGAGGATGAGCCTGACTATTCGTCGCCAAAGTCCGGTGCCATGCCAAGCGCGCGCATGTAGGTATCCAGAACGGCCTCTTCTTCCTGACGCTCATTCTCATCCTTCTTGCGGATGCGAATGATCTGGCGCATCGCCTTGGTGTCAAAGCCAACTGATTTTGCTTCGGCAAACACTTCCCGGATATCGGACGCCAACGCTGCTTTTTCCTCTTCAAGACGCTCGACGCGTTCGATGAAGGCCTTGAGTTGCTTTGCAGTCGATTCGTTAGGAATATCCATGGGGCACACATACCGTGATCGTTGGTGGTTGGTCTTGCGGGAACGCGTGGGAGCGGCGCTCTGTTTCGAGCACGCTGGCGAGCGGTCCTGTTAGAAGGTGGTGCGACCGTCCGCAAGATGGACCGGCATCCTGTGCACCTGTTTGTGGGCGATCAGTGACCGTGTTGCGTCTCTGCGGCTTTCAATGCCGCAATTTGTTCAGGCGTTGCTTCGGTCTGATGGCGTTCTTTCCACTCCGCATACGGCATGCCGTAGACTTTCTCACGGGCTTCATCGCGCGTCATGGTCATGCCTTCGGCTTCAGCCGCGTCCTGCATCCAGTTTGACAGACAATTTCGACAAAAGCCGCTCAGGGTCATCAGATCGATATTCTGGACATCAGTCCGGTTCTGAAGGTGCGCAACGAGGCGACGAAACGCTGCGGCTTCAAGGTCGCGTTGCACCTCGTCCGGTGATCTGGCTGGAACGTTGGATTGGATTTCAGTCATGCGTGCGTATATCTCTCAAGGTTGTGATCAGGTTCGTGTCGGCCCACAGGTCATTCAGGATGCGGGCGAGGCGATCGATCCAGGCGGTTTGCCCCGCAGTATCCGCAATCAAATCCTGGCGGACTTCGATGAGGGCGTGCGGCAGACCGCGTTTTGTGCCGTGCTGGTGCATGCAGTCGCCCTCCAGATTACCTGAATATGGTTCGTTCTCGTCCACGCACAAGTCTTTTTCATCCTGCAGGGCACGCAATAGAGGTTTTGGCAAGCGCGGGTCGTTGTCCCACAGCACTGTGATATGCCAGGGGCGTTCCATCGTTTTCCATCGCGGGGTGAAGCTGTGAATGGAAAAGAGCGCTGGCGGGACATTGGCCGTAATACCAGCATCGATCAAGGCATCGACGGCCCGGTGATAGGGCGCATGATAATGCCTGATGCGGTTTTCAATCTCATCCGCATCCACGTTCCGGTTTCCGGGGATGACAGCCCCGTCAGAGAGCCGCATGACCAGAGTGGGATCATCGGCACCGCGATTGAGATCGATGAATAGGCGCGAATACTTCGACAGGATGGCCGGAACGCCAAGACGCGCCGCGAGTCCACGGGTCAAGGCTGCTGCGCCGATATCATACGCGATGTGGCGTTCCAACTGGTCTGGTGCGAGGCCCAGAGTGCCATATCCCGGAGGCATCGCGTTCGACGCATGATCGCATAACAGGATCAGGCCGCGCTCCAACGCCCCGTCAATGATGTCGAAGGGCCGTGGCGCGTTCCCGTCAGCATGCGCTGGAAATGTTGCGGATCGGCCTTGTGGCGATGGATCAAGCATGCGGTACGGTATACGGTGCAGCGCAACATGATTCCAGCGGATATCCTAAGCATTTGCGGGGTGTCTGCGCCGAGAGAGCGCACGCAAGATACACTGATGACATCGGTACACCCCGCACCAACACGCAAAACCCTGCAACATCTGTTTGATGTTGCTGTTGAGGCCGCGCATCCAGCAGCAACACTTGGCCGCTATCTGCCGGATATCAGTACGTTCGAGAACGTGATTGTGGTTGGCGCTGGAAAGGCCGCCGCGGCCATGGCCGTTGCGCTTGAGCACCACTACGACGCGTCTGGGCTGCGCGACAGGATCTCCGGAGAGGTGGCCACGCGTCATGGCTACGGATTGCCAACCAACAGGTTGACGATCCTGGAAGCCGGACATCCTGTGCCCGATGCGGCCAGCGTCGCTGCAAGTGAAGCGGCCATCGCACGCGTCGAAGCGGCCGGGGCTGATGATCTGGTTATTGTACTTCTTTCAGGAGGCGCGTCTGCCATCTGGACCGGGCTGGCCCCAGGAATCATGCTTGAAGACTATCAGGGTCTGACTCGCGATCTGCTCCGCAGCGGTGCCACGATCAGCGAGATCAATACAGTTCGCAAGCACCTGTCGTGCATCAGTGGCGGACGGCTGGCAGCGAAAGCTGCACCGGCACGGTTGCTGACCTTTGCAATATCCGACGTTCCCGGTGACGATCCTTCAATGATTGGTTCAGGACCGACGGTTCCGGACCCCACGACACTGGACGACGCTGCGGATCTTTTGAGGAAATACGACGTGGCTCCCGTCGCACCGATTGCTGCAGCACTTGCACAAAACAGTAACGAAACGCCGAAGCCCGGTCATGTTGCGTTCAAAAATGCCATCTACGAATTGATTGCCGCACCAGCAATGTCGTTGGACGCAGCAGCAACAGCCGTTGCTGCGCTGGGTTACCGCGCGATCGTGCTTGGTGATGCCCTTGAAGGGGAAGCGCGCACTGTGGCTGCGGCCCATGCGAAACAGGCAATTGACCTCTCCTCAGAAGGAGAGAAAATCGCATTGCTGAGTGGGGGTGAGTTGACCGTAACGATTGCGGGCAATGGAGCAGGCGGACCCAACCAGGAGTATGCGCTTGCCCTCGCGATTGCGCTGGATGGAGCCAATGGCATTCATGCTTTGGCAGCAGATACGGACGGGACAGATGGCGGCGATGGCAGTGCGGACGATCCGGCAGGCGCAATTGTCACTCCAGATACATTGCCCCGCGCGCACGCTGCAGGTCTGAACGCACACGATGCGTTGTCGCGCAATGATTCCGGTGGATTTTTCAGGACTTTGAACGATCTTGTTGTCACGGGGCCGACGCAAACCAATGTCAATGATTTCCGCGTTACCCTGATCGACCCCGAAACTGAAGGACGGCTTGTTTCGTGATGCGCCACTTCGAATTTTCAATCTTTTGGTGCCGACGCCTTGGTATGTACGTGGCTTGCGGACTGCTGCTGCTTTCCGCGATTGGCGTTGACGCATCCATGAATTCTGCGCGCGCCGATCTCAAACTCTGCAACATGACTGCGAGTCGTGTCGGCGTCGCTATCGGACGCAAGGAAGAGGGCAAGTGGATTGCGGAAGGCTGGTGGAATATTCTTTCAAATGCGTGTGAGACGTTGTTCCGCGGAGAACTGAAAGCGCGTTTCTACTACGTGCATGCGCTTGATTACGACCGGGGCGGCGAATGGGCTGGCAAAGCCTTTATGTGCACGGATGATAAAGTTTTCACTATTCAGGGCGTCGAAGATTGCCAGGCGCGGGGCTATCGGCGCAAAGGGTTCTTTGAAGTGGATACTCAGAATGCGGCAGACTGGACCGTTCGCCTGTCTGATCCTCGCGAAGAGAACCCGGAAGGTGCCAACGCGGGCACGACCTCCGGCAACTGAATTTCCTGACACTGTATCGGGGGTGCGATCCCTCACTTCCAAAAGGCCAAATCACATGCGACGCAACAGACGGGTCAAAATCCTGGCGACACTCGGGCCGGCTTCCGCGAACGAAGACATGATCGACAAGCTGTTTCGTGCGGGTGTGGATGTGTTTCGCATCAACATGAGCCACTCAACGCATGACGGGTTGAAGGAAACACACGCGATCATTCGTGACGTCGAACGCAAGCACAACCGCCCGATCGGTATCCTCTGCGATCTGCAGGGACCCAAATTGCGGATTGGTGAAATGTCTGGTGGGCGTGTGTTCCTGCACGAAGGGACAACAATCAGCTTTGATATGGACAAGGCTGCAGGCACAGAGAAACGTATTCCGTTGCCGCACAAGGCCATTTTCGATGGTGTCGCAACCGGTGACGCCTTGCTGCTGGACGATGGAAAGTTACGTCTCAAGTGCACCGGAACAGAGGATGGCCGAATAGATACGGTTGTCGAGGTTGGCGGAGCACTTGCCAGCCGCAAGGGCGTGAGCCTGCCCGATACAATCGTCCCGCTTGGTGCGCTGACAGAAAAGGACCGTGCCGACCTGGAGTGTGCTGCAGAACTCGGCGTCGACTGGATGGGCCTCTCATTCGTTCAGCGCGCTGACGACGTGGCGGAGGCGCGCAAACTTCTTCGTGGACGTGCCGCGACGATGTCCAAGATCGAGAAGCCGTCTGCACTTCTCCAACTTGAGGAAATTATTGAGCTTTCTGATTCCATCATGGTGGCGCGTGGTGATCTTGGTGTGGAACTGCCTGTCGAACGGGTGCCGGGCTTACAGAAGAAGATGACGCGCGCGGCGCGCAATGCCGGCAAGCCGGTGGTCATTGCAACGCAGATGCTGGAGTCGATGATTTCCTCTCCCGTTCCGACGCGTGCCGAGGTTTCGGATGTTGCAACTGCCGTGTTCGAAGGCGCCGACGCGATCATGCTGTCAGCCGAATCCGCTGTCGGTCAGTATCCGATCGAAGCGGTGGAGATGATGGACAAGGTGGCATGTGAAGTCGAATCCGATCCGGCCTACGACAAAATCATCCATTCTCATGAAACGGCCCCCGAGGCGACCGGCGCGGATGCCATTGCTGCCGCTGCGCATAGTGTGTCCGATACACTGAAGCTTGCAGCGATCATTTGCTACACATCCACAGGATCAACCGGCATGCGGGTAGCCCGTGAGCGACCGCAGCAACCGATTATCACGCTGACGCCAAACCGCGAGACCAGCCGTCGCCTTGCTGCGGTGTGGGGACTGCATTGTGTTCTGACAGAAGATGCCAGGGACCTCGACAACATGGTCGACAAGGCGTGCAAGATCGCTTTCGAGGAGGGTTTCGCCAAACCCGGCGACCGTGTGATCGTCACGGCTGGCGTACCGCTTGGAACACCGGGTGCGACCAACATGATACGGGTCGCATTTCTGGCTGAAGACGGCAAAGCGCTGCACTAGAATCAGACGCGCTATTATAGAGCAGCTTCTACGAAGTAGAGGCGCCGGGATGCCGGTGGAGCTACCTGGGTCGTCGCATCATGATTCCATTTGAATCAGATGCGCCATAACAGCAACTGACTAGGTTGAGAGTCAGATCGCCTGACCTTCAACCTCAACTTCAAGATCCTGGATAGCCTTGTTGATCGTCGGATCGAGAGGGTTAATTTCCTGGGCCTTGCGGAACGCCTTGAGTGCTGCCTTTTCACGTCCGTACTCACGCAGGATGACAGCAAGGCCGCCGATGGCCTTGTAGTGCCGGGGATCAATAATCAACACCTTGCGCAGGTCGCGAAGCGCGGCACGGTAGTTCTTCTGCGAAAAGTGGATGAAGGCCCGGCGGTTCCAGGCTTCTGCGTACTGCGGCTCAAGACCAACAACAGCGTTCAGCAGGGTAACCGCAATTTGTTCGTCTTTCTTGCCGAGTGCTGCCTGCGCGCGCTTCATGAGGAGATCAACCGTGTCGCTGCCAGAAAACGACCACATCTTTTCGATGGCTGTCTCGACGAGCTTTGCATAGTCGGGATTGTCGGCTTCGGACAGGCGTTTGTAGAGATCGCCCAGGATACGATCGCGATCTTCGACTGTCGCCGGACCGGGTTTGTCATTCTTGGCTTTGGTCGTGTCTGCCTCTGCGGGGGCACCTTCTGGAGTGGTGGCTTCCGGTTTTACTGGCAGAGGCGTGGATTGCGTATCGCCGCTGGATTGAGCAAGCGTAGGACGAGATGGCAGCACCACAAAGATGATTGCAGCCAGCACGACGGGAATGAGGGCACGATGGATCATCCACCCACAATGCCTCAAGTCAGGCTGGCGGTCAAAACCGTGTTGTTCACGAATTCGGGCGCAGCAGCAGCGCGATCACCGAGGATCGGACAAGCTTAATCAGCCCTGACGTGCCTTGAACCGCGGGTTCGTCTTGTTGATGACGTACAGGCGGCCGCGACGACGGACAACACGGTTGTCGCGATGCCGTTTCTGCAGGGATTTCAACGAATTACGAATCTTCATGATACCAATCTCTGCGCGGACGTCCCGCGCTTCTTGTCTGTTTTGACCGTTCCGATAAATGGTGGGCACGGCTGGGATTGAACCAGCGACCCCTGCAATGTCAATGCAGTGCTCTCCCGCTGAGCTACGCGCCCGGAAACTTGTGACAGCGATCGCAACACGCGCGCGCCGAACCGGGCTGATAAATCATGGTTCCCGGCGTGACGTCAATAGACGTGGTGCGGTCTTCAGCCTAAATCGGTGCTGGTTACCAAAATAACAAGGTTTTGGGCGGAAATGGCGCGGCAACACTCTGTCGATTGCCACCGCGCCGTTATGATCTCAGGATGTCTACTGACGGATGCCTTCAGCGTGCAATTCAAGCTTGACCTGTCCGTAGTCCTTCTTGAAGTTGAAATCGGCCATCGAGAATGTAGCTGTTCCCATGAATCCCTGTCTGTGACCGCCCCACGGATCGTCACCACCGCCGAGATACTCCGCGTTGATCACGATCGGCTTTGTTACGCCGTTCAACGTGAAGTCCCCCGTGATCTTTGCGGTCTTCTCGCCAGTCACTTCGATCCCTGTGCTCTTGAAGGACGCTTTGGGATGTGCGGCCACGTTCAGGAAATCTTCGCTTCTGAGGTGCTTGTCCCGGGCTTCGTGGTTCGAGTTGACGCTGGTCGTGTCGATCTCGACTGTGACGCTGGACTTCGCCGGATTGTCCTTGTCGAATTCAAACGAGCCGCCGAATTTGTCAAAGCGCCCCGTCAGCCAGGAAAATCCGAGATGTTTGACGCTGAAATTGATCGAGGCATGCGCGCCCTTGGTGTCAATCGCGTAGGTCTCAGCCTGGGCGTAACCAGATGTTCCAGCGAGCAGGGCTGCGCCAAAAAGTGCATTGCGAAGAAGTTTCATTTGATAGTCTCCAGTCTGGTTTCAGAGGAAAAGTTCAGATCGATGTTTCATCTGTTCCACGCATCATGCGTGACAGAGTTTCGTCCTTGTCGACAAAGTGATGCTTCAGGGCCGCCAGAGCATGGAGTGAAGCCAGCCCGATGACGGCATAAGCCAGGTACTCATGCACCCAGCCAATTGTGCCTTTGAGGCTTTTGACACCGGGCAACGCAGGGATCTGGACCACACCGAAAATGTCCGTCGGGCGCCCTTCTGCTGTCGCGTAAAGGTAGCCCGATATCATGAGCGTCAGCAGCAATGCGTACAGTCCGAAATGGGTCATTGATGCCAACGTGTTCTCCATCGCGTTTGTTCCAACATGCTCCGGTTTTGGATTGATGGCTTTCCAAAACAACCGGCACACCATGAAACCGAGCAGGACGAAACCGATGGAGATATGGAGATCAGGCGCGGGTTGATACCAGGGGTCATAGTAATCAAGACC
>CALHAX010000059.1 GCA_937931785.1 uncultured Hyphomicrobiaceae bacterium
ATTGGCCGTGGTACGAATACGAATACGACGAACGTTCTAACGTGCCGATGCACTTTGTCGCGCAGTTAAACCTTGCGCAGGTGCCAGCATTGTCAACGCTTTCTGAAATGCCAAATGAAGGCACCCTGTTTTTTTTCTATGAACCAATATTTGCTGGTGGACATGACTTTCTAAACGGTGGTTCCCGCGTAATTTACGTCCAAGAAAGTGTTGCTGAACTTCCAGTTCGCACGATGCCGGAAATTCCAGACGTGACTGCGCAACCCATGGCTGGCGAATGGTACTTAGCCGAGCATGAAGATGGGGGTGCTCGCGTGAGAGAGTATAAAAAATGGAACATCACATTCCATATCTACGAAACATTCGACAGGGCAATGCTCATCAATCCTACATTCCAGCGGGCTGCTTTGAGGCGCTGCATAAATACTGAGCAGATTCTGGAAGAGCAGACTAAGGAACGTCGGCCCGGTCCTATCACCATTCATTCACCTGGCCTCTCAAACCACCATATGTTCGCTGGTTTCGGTGGCAATGAGCCCGACGGTGATGTCGTACGGCTGTTGACAATGGAGCCAGACGTAAATCTGAAATTCCCAGACACGGAATTTGGGATTACGTTTTGGATAGAAATAAGTGACTTGATTGAGCGACGTTTTGATAATGCTTTTTGCATGAGAGAACTATAAGCATGACTAGGTTCGACATCATGCTGATGTCTGCATCGGGTCATTCGCGTCGAGACGGTTGTGTCAGCTTTTAGGGGAGAGCGGCAGGTCTTCCTCAACAGGCATCACTTGCCTGCTTAGTCATTGCGTACATTGGTGTCAAAACTAGTCCAAATTGAGTATGGTCCATCTGGACTATTCAGTCGGGTGCAAATTTCTACTCACGAACCAGTCTTACTGGACCGAGAATGAAGAACGACCCAAACTAAACCGCTGACGTCTTGCCCTGGAGCCCGATAGAAATCTCCTTAGTGCACTCCAACAACGCCCCGTGAACGCCCCCAACGCCCTTCGTCCCCCCACCACGTCGCGCCTTTTCACTTGCCATCGCCAGCCACGCCTGCGAACCACTCGATCCAGTCAAACAACTCGATTCAAGCGGGGGCCTGATGGCCGACGCCAGTGTCCCAGCTCTCCTGCTCGCCACGTTCGGTTTCTTCTTCGCAGGCCTCGTCAAAGGGGCTGTCGGGTTGGGATTCTCGAGCACATGCCTGCCGTTTCTGGTGCTGGCACTCGGCCTCGACAAGGCCATGCCGCTTGTCCTCGTGCCGTCCCTCGCCAGCAATATGCTGGTGCATTATCAGGCAGGTGAGTTCCGTAGTACCTGGCGGATGTTCTGGCCCATGTTCCTGGCACTCTTGCCCGGTGTGCTGCTGGGCCTATGGCTTCTGACGCGCATCGACTTGCATTATGCGGCAGCCGTACTGGGACTTGTCCTCATCGCCTATGGTGCATGGACACTTGCTCATCTCGACGCCATGTTGCCCAAACGCGTCCTGCGCCCCCTGCGTGTGCCGATCGGCTTCGTTACGGGGCTCGTCAATGGCTTGACCGGCTCCCAGATCATGCCTCTCCTACCCTATCTCCTGAGCCAGGCGTTGGATCGCAACATCTTCCTCCAGACCGTGAACACGTCCTTCACGATCTCATCGTTCATGATTGCTGCCGGGCTTTGGCACATCGGCTTCCTGACACCCGGGATTGCTGCTTACTCGGTCGCGGCCCTTGGGCCGATGGTTGCAGGCGTTTCGATTGGCACAGCGATTCGCAAACGCATGACCTCGGACACCTTTCGAAAGGCCGTTCTGGTTATCCTCATCTGCCTTGGATTCACCCTTGCAGTCCGTGTTTTGATCTGACGGACGCGCATAAAAACTTTGCAATTTTTAATGCAACACTCATGGGCCTGCGGAATTCCACATTCTGTGTTATAGTTAATGCTGATGTTACGGTCTCACACCTTGGCAAGGAGTAACGATATGCGAGCCCCCAACGCAAAATCGATCATGCGTCGCATGACGCTCGCGGCAACCTTTGCCGCATTTGCATCACTTGGCATGCCCTCCGACGCACAAGCCGCTTCGATTACCGGAAAATGGAAAGGCAGCGGAACCGTCAGCCTCAAGTCGGGCGGCAAGGAAACCGTGCGCTGCTCCGTCACATACGGTCGTGCTGGCGGGAAGACTTTTTCCGTAAATGCGCGATGTGCAAGTGGAGCAGGTCGTGTTGATCAAACCGGTGTTCTGAAGCGGGTCACAAATACAAAGTACGTCGGCACCGTCAAGAACATGCAATACAGCGTCGTCGCAAAGGTGACAGTGAATGTGAATGGCACCAAGCAGAACGTGAAAATTTCGAGTTCCAAGGGGACAGCGCGCCTTCAGCTTGCACGACGTTAGGGTGTGTCCGACTTAAATGGAGACACCGGAATGTCAGTGGAGCTACCTGGGGCGTCGCGTCATGATTCCATGTGAATCAGACGCGCTATAGCACAAGGCAAGTTCCAAAGCTTCGAGCCCGGTGATGCTACCAGTGTGCACCGGCGTTGATCTGAATATCTTCCATCGTGAGTGCCGGTGAGGCATCACTGCAAAGGAAGGCGATCAACGCGGCAATTTCCTCCGCCTGCACGAGCCGGTTTTGCGGGTTGGCCTGTTCCAGTTGCGCGATTTGTTCTGCCGTTGAAATCCCGGCCTTTGCGGCGGCTTCTGCAGCGCTTGCCCGCAACATATCCGTTTCCACCCAGGTCGGGCTGACGGCATTGCAATTCACTCCATGCGGGGCACCTTCGAGCGACACAGCGCGCGTCAACCCCAGCAATCCGGATTTCGACGCGCAATAAGCGCCATAATCGGGCATCGCCGTGCGCGCCGCTGTGGACGCCACATTCACGATCCGCCCCCACCCGCGGGCCTTCATGCCAGGCAACGCAGCGCGGATCATGCGGAACGGTCCCGAAAGATTGATGTCGATCACACGCAGCCAGTCTGCTTCGTCATGCCCTTCGACAAACTGGTGCGTCGAAACACCAGCATTGTTCACCAAAATATCAACGGGACCAAACGCACGTTCCGTTGCGGAAAAAAACGTTGTGATTGACTCGAGCGATCGAACATCCAGCAACTGCAACCGCGGCCCCTCACCAACAACCGAACGAAAAGCGTCGACTGTTTCACGATCCTCTGCACGTCGTGCACCGACCACCACCTTGTGACCAGCCAGCAACAAAGCCTGAACCGTCGCCAGACCAATTCCAGTCATGCCGCCAGTAACGACAGCCACCCGATGCTCAGACATGACGCGCTCTCATTCCGCATTTCCCGCGTGTTCCAGAGGTCTCGATCTGCATGCGATCAACCGATCTTCGACATCCGTCCGTTTTAACTTCAATGGTCTGCTTGCAGCCCTGACAGATCATGAACGCGGTCGGGCTCTTCCCCATGAACCTGGCATTCTATTGCCTCAGCGGCCACAGTCTCCAGGGACAAGCCGTCACCGAGCCGAAAGATAGCTAGAGCGGAATATTGTCATGCTTTTTCCAGGGATTTTCGACCTTCTTGGTCCGCAGCATGTTCAAGGCCCGACAGAGTCGTTGACGTGTTGCATGCGGTTGGATCACCTCATCGATGTAGCCCCGTTCCGCCGCAACGAATGGATTGGCAAACCGCGTTTCATAGTCATCGATACGTTTCTGGATCTTGTCCGGATCGTCCAGTTCGGAACGGTAAATAATCTCCGCAGCGCCTTTTGGTCCCATCACCGCAATTTCTGCGGTCGGCCAGGCATAGTTCACGTCGCCACGAATGTGCTTGGATGACATGACATCATAAGCACCACCATAGGCCTTGCGCGTGATCACAGTCACCTTGGGCACTGTCGCCTCGGCATAAGCAAACAACAATTTTGCACCATGCTTGATCAAGCCGCCGTACTCCTGCGACGTTCCCGGCAGAAATCCGGGTACATCCACAAGCGTGACCAACGGAATACCGAAACAATCACAGAAACGCACAAACCGCGCCGCCTTGCGGGACGCGTCGCTGTCCAGCACACCGGCAAGAACCATGGGTTGGTTTGCAACAAATCCAACCGTCCGTCCTTCCATACGCCCAAACCCGACAACAATATTTGCCGCATGCGCTTCCTGGATTTCGAAGAAATCGCCTTCGTCCGCAACCTTTCTGATCAGCTCCTTGATGTCATAGGGCTGGTTCGGATTGTCCGGAATCATCGTGTCGAGCGACAGGTCCTTCCGGCTCGCAGCATCCTTGGTCGGCAACTGAGGTACATCGACAAGATTACTTGCAGGCAGGAAGTCCATGAGCCGTCGCATCTGCAGAAGCGCTTCAACGTCATTGTCATAGCCCCGATCTGCAATAGACGACTTCGTGGTGTGAACGCTTGCACCGCCAAGTTCTTCCGCGGTCACGGTTTCGTTCGTCACAGTTTTCACAACATCAGGCCCCGTCACGAACATGTAGGACGTATCGCGCACCATGAAGATGAAGTCTGTCATGGCTGGTGAATAAACGTCCCCCCCAGCACATGGGCCCATGATGACGCTGATTTGCGGAATGACACCGGATGACAACGTGTTGCGGAGAAAGACTTCACCATAGCCGCCAAGCGCTGCCACACCCTCCTGAATGCGCGCACCACCCGCGTCGAACAATCCGATGATCGGTGCGCGGTTCTGCAGCGCCATATCCTGAATTTTCGTGATCTTGCGCGCATGCGCTTCTGACAGCGACCCACCGAACACGGTGAAATCCTTGGCGAACACGTAGACGACACGACCATTGATCGTGCCCCACCCAGTGACGACCCCATCACCAGGAATTTTCTTGTCGCCCATTCCAAAGTCGGTACAGCGATGTTCGACAAAGGCATCAAACTCCTCGAACGAATTCTCATCCATCAGGAGTTCGATCCGCTCGCGAGCCGTCAGCTTGCCACGGGTATGCTGGGCATCGATACGCTTCTGCCCACCACCCAGCTGAGCCGCCTGACGCCGCTGCGTCAGTTGTTCAAGTACGTTTTTCATGGAATGCGTCCCGAATATCGAGTCTGGTTTGCGATGTGCCTAGGGTGTGTCCGACTTAAACGGAGACGCCGGGATGCCGGTGGAGCTATTTGGATCGTCGCGTCATGAATCCATTATAATCAGACGCGCTATAGCATGGTGCGAAGTTGCGGCAAAGTACGACCAATGATGCAAGTTAAGCACGCATTCACTGCGCCGCACAGATCGCAGAAAGCGCAGTCTATGCGGCAGAGCTGAGTGTCAGAAAGCGATATGCGGAGTGGAACTCACCACCACGATAGGCACGCCGTTCCTGCGCTTCCACATCCGCACCCCATCGTGAAATCTGCCAGTCTTCATCGACGTGGGCACGCGTCCAGGCCTCATCGTGTTCCAGAAATCCATGCGCAACAGCGAGGCCGAGAATGGCAGACCCGCTCAAAGTGGTCATGTTGTGCAAACCTGTCAGGCAGAACGGATCATAGGCCGCAATCGCTGCACGCATTGCTTCAACCGTCGCGTCCTTTTGCGGAACATGGATTACACCAACTGCAAGCACAAAGTGCGCATCGAACGTTCCCTTCGCCCACTCCAGAACCGGGTCCCACGCTTCAGCTTGTACCTTGACCAGACTGTCTGGTGTCTCCCCACGATAGCACAGCAGATCATTTCCAGCGAACGCAGTGATCTCGTCAACAATCTCGTCTTCACGCCCCCGCACGTTATCGATCGCCGTGTTGGCAAACCGCGTCATGGGCATGGACTGCTGATCCACATGTTCGCCTTGCGCCATCCATTCATCAACAATGGCATCGGCCAGGTCACGGGTTGGAACAATCAGAAGATTGCGCGCAGGTGTGCGGACAGAACGTCGGTCAAGCTGGATTGCAAAACCATCGTCTTCGGCAATGGCCTCTGCCACTTCGTAGATTCGCTTTGGCCCCAGCTTCGGTTTTTCTCCCGCAGGCGACATCCGTGGCGTATGTGCGTGATCAGACATTGCCCGAGAGTCCAAAGGAGAACCGCTCTTGCAGCAGATCCGTCAGTTCATCAAACGTATCGACAATATGATCCGCACCAACCTGCCGCAACGTTTCGACGTCGTGATACCCCCAGGACACGCCGACGGTCAGGACACCGGCGGCATGCCCCATTTCCATGTCGTACGTCGTGTCTCCAATCATGACCGCACGCCCTGCATCGACCCCGGTTTCACCCAGTGCCTGATGGATCATGTCGGGATCCGGTTTTGATCGTGCGGTATCTGCAGTCTGGATCGTCGCGAATTGTGCGTTGAACTTTTCACGTTCGAGAAAGTGATCCACACCACGCCGCGATTTCCCCGTTGCAATACCGAGCAATGAACGTTCGTTCGCACCAAGACGTTCAATGGTTTCCCGCGCACCGGTGTAGAGCGGTTCCCTGTCGCCCGTCTCTGCCCGCAACCGGTTGAATGCCGCCTTGTAATCCTCCGCAATGCTACGGATCACATCGGGTGCTTCATCGGGCACAAGACGATGCACCGCCTCAAACAAAGACAACCCGACAATCGACAGCGTATCTTCTCGCGACGGCGCAACCCGATCACGGCTTTCAAACGCATATGTCATGGCAGCAACAATGACATGCTGACTATCGATCAGCGTGCCATCACAATCGAAGATCACAAGCGCGGGTTGATGTGCAGTAGATATCACCTGGACTTCCCCGTCAGCAGTTCGGGTTCCACGTTCGCATCAAATCCCAGAAACCGCATCGTGTCTGCCATGTGATTCGGGACAGGTGCATCCACTTGAATAATGCCACGCTTGGGATGTGGCACCCGTAGCGTACGCGCGTGCAGATGCAGTTGCCGTGCAATCGGTGGTCCGGGATGCGCCTCGGCTCCACCATATTTACCGTCCCCCACAATCGGGTGCCCCAGTGCCGCAGCATGCGCCCGGATCTGGTGCGTGCGGCCCGTTACGGGTTGTAGCGCCAGCCATGCGATCCGTGCGCCGGCACGATCCAGCGTGTCGTAGATCGTTTGTGCATGCTGACCGGTGTCATCTTCACCCGCAACATGCACTTTTTCGCGCCCGTCCATGCCCTTCTTTACCAACGGTGCGTCGATGATACCGTCCGACGGACGCGGCGTCCCGATGACAAGCGCCCAGTAAAGCTTTTCCGCTTCCCGCTTTTGAAGCGTCTTCGAGAGGATCGCCGCCGAAGCCCGTGTCCGCGCCAACAGCAAGACACCACTTGTATCCTTATCAAGTCGATGCACGAGACGCGGCGTGTCGGGTGAACCGAACTTCAGGGCACTCAGCATGCCGTCCAGATGGCGATCTGTCTTCGCCCCGCCCTGAACGGCCAGTCCGGCGGGCTTGTTGATCGCGATCACCTCGTCGTCCCGGTAGAGCACAAGGTCACGCAGCGCGGCTCTGTCATCCGCCGTCATATCAATCGTACGCCGAACCTTGGGTGCAGCCGGATCTCCATCAGGTTGTTCCGGAAGCGGCGGCACGCGGATTGATTGTCCTTCTTCAAGCCGTGTGCTGGTTTTTGCGCGCCCACCGTCAACCCGCACCTGGCCCGTGCGAACAAGCTTCTGCAACTGCCCGAAACCGAGCGTCGGAAAATATTGCTTGAACCAACGATCCAGGCGCATGCCTTCATCGGCATTCACAACAACCCGCTGCTGAACACCACTCATCGAACGCCCTGCCGCGCCAGCCATAGACCGGTCATCAGGGCAAGGATGGAAACACAGACAGACGCTCCGGCATAAAGCATCGCGAGCCCATGTGCCTTGCGCTCGACAAGGGACACAAAATCAAGGGAAAAAGCGGAGAACGTTGTAAACCCGCCAAGCACACCCACCGCCAGAAACACGCGCATGCTCTCACCGCCCGACACGCGCAGTGCAAACAACCCCACCAGAAGTCCCATAGCGAATGATCCAGCAATGTTCACGATCAGTGTGCCCCATGGGAATCCGAAACCGAAAATCCGCACCGCAGCAGTACCAACGAGAAAACGCCCCGCAGCGCCAATCGCCCCGCCCCCTGCGGCCAACAATGTCAACTTGAGCACCCGCGTGTCTCCACGTTCATTCTGTTGCGCGAACCACCGCGAGATCAGGCGTCGTCCGATGAGTGACGTTCAATCCGGCCACCAATCAGACGCCCGACCACATAACCGACCAGAACCGAAACGCCTATCACGACCAGATAAACCGTGCCGTATGTTTCCTCATACTGGTCCGGGCTCTGGAATTCGGATTGCGCGGAATACCATTGCGCGGCGCGGTTGGCGAAGAACAGCACGCCCACGACAGCACCGACGAATGCACCAATGACTGCGATCAGAACCTTCATTTCACTTCCCAGAACCAGATTTCTTTCGAGCCCGAATACCCACCATAGTAGCCGAGCCACGAGAAGTATTCCATCAACCAACTGGCTGTCGTGCGATATCCGTTGAACAGATCAATGTGATCGCCTGTTGCGCGACCGGTACCGCGTTCACCGGATCGTGCCCAGTAGTCTTTCAAAAAGATGATGCCCTTGCGCCCGAACAAGAGCTTGGCGAATTGCGCCGGATCCTCGCCCTTGAGTTTTTCCGTCTTGCCAAGCCAGGCCACATTCGCCCGGTCCAGCCCGTTGGCGAACTCCTGCGCCCGAATGTAGTGCATGTGCTCCTGTCCGTGCACGCCGCAGGTGATCGCACCCCGAATGACACCCGGTGGCACCTGAGCACGGCGCAGGCACTCGCCCATGCGCACAGCGCACTGGTTCGCGTACGACGGAACGCCATTCGAGCGCCGACAGGGCATCTGGTTTGAGCGATTGGTCGGATGGACTTGCCAGAGCGCGTTGAAATCAGGGTCAGCCATGAAGATCCTCATACGTGGGCAGACGGCGCGTAAGACTAACCCGTTTGGGCGAACGTGGAAATGGTGTTCCGATCATGAACGCCCGCGGTCGGCGCGCAGTCCAGACCAATAGGTCAAGCGTTTGCGGATCTCACGCTCAAAACCACGATCCGGAGGATCGTAGTAAACAGGGCGCGCCATTTCATCTGGAAAGTAGTTCTGTCCGGAAAACGCATCCGGAGCATCGTGATCATAGATGTACCCATCCCCATAGCCCTGTTCTGCCATCAAGTCCGTCGGCGCATTGAGAATGATCTTCGGCGGCGCTACGGAACCCGTTTCCTTGGCGGCGCGCATCGCGGCTTTATAGGCCACATAGGTCCCGTTCGATTTCGGCGCTGTAGCGATATAGATCGTCGCCTGCGCCAACGCCAATTCACCTTCAGGACTGCCAAGAAAGTCGTAGGCGTCCTTGGCTGCAAGCGTTTGCGTCAGGGCCTGCGGATCGGCGAGACCGATATCCTCCACTGCCATGCGCACGAGGCGACGCGCAAGGAACAGAGGACTTTCCCCTCCAACGAGCATCCGCGCCAGCCAGTACAGCGCTGCATCCGGATCCGAGCCCCGCACGGATTTATGGAGTGCGCTCACAAGATTGTAGTGCCCTTCACGGGATTTGTCGTACATCGGCGCACGGCGTTGCACGAGTTCCGTCAGGCGAGCCCGATCAATCGGCGCCCCCTCATGATCTACCGTTGTCGCATAGACGTCCTCAGCCAGATTGAGCAGAGTTCGTCCATCGCCATCGGCCATCCCGAGCAAGGCGAGCTTCGCATCTGCATCCAGCGGAAGGGAACGGCCTTCTTCTGCTTCAGCACGGCTCAGAAGTTCACCCAGATCGTCATCTGTCAGCCGCTCGAAGGTCAGAACACTTGCACGCGAAAGCACCGCCGCATTCAGCTCGAATGATGGATTTTCGGTCGTCGCACCGACAAGCGTGATTGTGCCATCTTCCATGTGCGGAAGAAAACTGTCCTGCTGCGCCCGGTTGAAGCGATGAATTTCGTCGATGAACAGCAGCGTACCCCGTCCCGTGAGTCGCCGTCCCTGCGCTCGCTCAAACGCCTCGCGCAAATCCTTCACGCCAGAAAAAATGGCTGAAAGCTGCTCGAACTCAAGGTCCGTAGCGTTGGCGAGCAAACGCGCGACCGTCGTTTTACCGCTGCCAGGCGGCCCCCAGAAGATCACACTGGTCAGCCGTCCCGCACGGACCATCCGCCCGAGCGTTCCATCCGGCCCAACAATATGCTGTTGCCCCACAACTTCGTCCAGCGAAGCAGGTCGCAAACGATCCGCCAGCGGCCGCGGCGCGCCGGTTTCAAGTCCCGCGGCCTCGAATAGCGAGGTCACAACTGCGAACTGCGCACGACAAGACGAAGGATCTGACGTCCCCGGCGCACAGCCACACGCCACACGCGCGGTGTATCATTGATCATCGGCAGAAGGTCTGCGGTCGTCGCAACACGCCGCCGATTGACCGAAACGATGACATCACCAGGACGGAAATCGAACTGGGCCGCACGTCCGTTCTGCTCAATCCGCAATATCACCACGCCGCGGCGGGACGGAATACGAAATTCATCCGCAAGCTCCGGCGTAAGATCACCAATATCAACCCCATCAAACGGATGCGGTCCCTCAAGCGTGTACGCATTGTCCAGCCCGCGCTTCTCGGCTTCTTTCAAGGCAACGCTCAACTTAAGACGCGCTCCATCCCGTACGACACCGAGTTCGGCTGTTGCACCGATCCCGGCTGTCGCGAGACGAAAATTCAACGACCTTGGATCATTGATCCGCCGTCCATCGACAGACTCGATCACGTCTCCACTGCGAAGGCCTGCGGCTTCCGCCGGACTATCCGGATAAACATCACTGACGAGTGCGCCAGCAACACGATCAAGCCCCAGAGCATCCGCCCGATCACGGTTCAGTTTCACAAGACGTGCACCGAGCCAGGGCCGCTTCACACGGTCCCCACCCGAACGCGCTGAATCCACAACCAACCGCACGAGGTTTGCAGGGATTGCAAAGCCAATCCCGTTTGATCCTCCGCTGCGAGAGAAAATTGCTGTATTCACACCGACCAGACGACCACGCATATCGACCAGAGCGCCACCGGAGTTCCCCGGGTTGATCGCAGCATCCGTCTGGATGAACAACTGTTCCTCCGACTTGCCGACGTTCGTGCGTGCCAAAGCGGAGATAATGCCACTCGTGACAGTTTGTCCGACACCAAACGGATTTCCGATCGCCAATACAAGATCACCCACTTCAAGGCGATCAGAATCTTCAAATTTCAGAAACGGGAACTGTTCCCCTCTCGCTTCAATCTGAAGGATCGCCAGATCGGTTTTTTCATCTTTCAAAATAACCTTGGCATCGAACTCACGTTTGTCGGAGAGCACCACCTTGATATCCGCATCGCCTCCCCCCTTGATGACGTGATTGTTCGTCACGATCACGCCCTTGTCGGAAACGATGACACCAGATCCCAGCGAATTCTGAACCCGTTGCTTCGGAATGCCGAGCGAGCGCCGATTGAAGAAGCGCCGGAAGAATGGATCATCATCGAACGGCGAGCGAAACGCCCGAACACGGCGACGTACGTAAACGTTCACAACGGCTGGAGCTGTCGCCTTCACGACCGGTGAAAATGATTGCTGCATACCGGCGCGACTGAGTGGCACCGTCCGCTCCTGCGCGGCAACCGGTGCCGTAAACGTCATCGTCATCGTCATGGCTGCACCAAGAACGAGCCCGGATGCCCGGAACGTGGGAAATGTCATGCGTCAAATATCCTCGAAGTCAGATCGTCGCCCCACGGGGCTTTAGTTGCCCATAGCACATCAAGGGAATGCGGCAGAACCCGTGATTTCGGTGCAGGAAGCAGAGCAAATCAGTAGATTTCACAGATAATGATGCGATTCAGGCCATATCGCTGCCCAATGCTGGGGAACGCACCAAAACTTCGGCAATGCCAGTTCCATCCGACGTTGGTGCTAGCGCCTTCGATAGGCGATTGTGCATCCAGTCACGCGGATTCCCCCACATCACGCCGCCAGTGGCATCGTCAACAACTGCCCAAACCCGGGCACTTCGACATCAAAACCGGCCAGCCGCAATGCGTGCCAGGCCATAGCCTGATTACTGGTGACGACCGGAACGCCCAATTCCGCTTCTATGGCTCCGGCAACGTGCGCCGCGCGTAATCCAGTGCAGGAGAGGAACAGCGCATCAGCGTCGGCATGTTTCACCGCCCGCGCGCCAGCCTTGATCGTGTCATCAGTGATGCGTGCGATATCGAGGTCACTCGGCACTCCAAAACCGGTGATGTTCAAAACATCCAGGTCCTTGTCCATGAAGAACTGGGAGACGTTCGCATTCACCTCTTTCGAATAGGGCGTGAGTATCGAGATTCTCTTCGCACCAAGTGTATGAAATGCCGTTGCGGCAGCCGTAACCGGATTGGTGGTTTTCGCCCCGGGTTTGACCGCCTGAATGCGCTTTTCGAGTTGCGCTTCACCAATCGCAACAGTACCGGCGGAGCATCCATAGGCCACAACATCGAGAGGTAGGCCTGGGAGAATATTCTCAACACACCGCTCAAGGTCGGCATCCATCGCCGCGAGCGTCTCCATCGTGACTGGATTCTCGAACACCACGCGGTTCACAAACACGCGCGCATCGACATCACGAAAGGTGTCGGCAAACACCCCTTCCACCACCAGATCCGTTCCAAGCGCCATGAGACCGACGCGGGTTTCGATCGGTTCCGTCATGAAAGCGACATCACCATCAAAATCTTGCGGTTGCGGAGCTTGGGGCATCATCGACCTCATGGCATGGGGAGGGGGTGAGCCATCACTCAAACGGGAGGTGCGTAAACTGTCAATTGTGAAACGGCAAAAACAAGAGGCCAGACAGTGCTGCCCGGCCTCTTGAAAGTCATTTCATTTCAACGCGTCCGCTAGCCGTCCTTCTTGGGCGACTTGCGCGGCGCAGGCTTCTTGCGCGGTTTCGAGGCAGGCTTGGTCGCCGCCTTTGCACCGGTCGATTTACGCGCTGAGGATTTCGCCGGGCCGGGAAGAGCTTTCTTTTCTTCAGCCGTGAGTGCCTTTACCGGTTTGCGACGGCTCTTGACTGCCTTCGGCTTTTCACCCGGCAACGATGGCGCAAGATATTCGAACCCGATCACCTGCTGTCCATCGCGATCTTTCACGATCACGCGCACCGTACCGCCATTCTTCAACTGACCGAACAGAAGTTCATCCGCAAGCGGCTTCTTGATGTGCTCCTGAATGACACGTGCCAGCGGGCGAGCACCGAATTTCTCGTCATACCCGGTCTTGCAGAGCCATTCACTTGCGGCATCCGACAACTCGATATTGACGCCACGGTCGGCCAACTGCGCTTCAAGCTGGAAGATGAACTTGTCGACAACCTTTGTAATCACCTCCATTGGCAGCGAACCAAATGGCACAACAGCATCAAGACGATTGCGGAACTCCGGCGTGAACAGTTTCTCGATCGCCGCCGTATCATCGCCCTCACGCTTCGACTGATTGAAGCCGAGGACCGGTTTTGCCATATCGGAGGCTCCGGCATTCGTTGTCATGATCAGAATCACATTGCGGAAATCAATTTTTTTCCCGTTGTGATCTGTCAGTTTGCCGTGATCCATAACCTGCAACAGAATATTGAACAGGTCAGGATGGGCCTTTTCAATTTCGTCCAACAGCAAGACGCAGTGCGGATGCTGGTCGATACCATCGGTGAGCAAGCCGCCCTGATCGAAACCAACATATCCAGGAGGCGCCCCGATCAGACGCGAGACCGTGTGCTTCTCCATGTATTCCGACATGTCGAAACGGAGCAATTCAACGCCCATCAGTGATGCCAGTTGCTTGGCAACCTCGGTTTTACCCACGCCGGTCGGACCTGAGAACAGGTAGGAACCGATGGGCTTTTCAGGTTCACGCAGTCCGGCACGCGACAACTTGATCGCAGCCGCAAGCGCATCAATCGCCTTGTCCTGACCGAACACGACCCGGCGCAGGTCGCGCCCGATGTTCTTGAGCACCTGCGTATCGGATTTTGACACCGACTTTGGCGGGATCCGCGCCATCGTCGCAACGGTTTCCTCAACCTCCGGCACACCGATGGTTTTCTTCCGTTTTGGCGCAGGGATCAGCATCTGCGACGCACCGGTTTCGTCGATCACGTCGATTGCCTTGTCTGGCAACTTGCGGTCGTTGATGTATTTCGCGGACAACTCAACAGCGGTTTTCACTGCTTCGTCGGTATATTTCAGACCATGAAATTCTTCGAAGTACGGCTTGAGGCCCTTCATGATTTCGATAGCGTCATCAATCGACGGCTCGTTCACGTCGATCTTCTGGAATCGGCGGACCAGTGCGCGGTCCTTTTCGAAGTGCTGGCGGTATTCCTTGTAAGTGGTGGACCCGATGCAACGCAGGCCACCGTTCTGCAACGCGGGCTTCAGCAGGTTGGACGCATCCATTGCGCCACCAGACGTCGCGCCAGCACCGATCACTGTATGGATTTCGTCGATGAACAAGATCGCACCATCGTGCTCCTCGATTTCCTTCATGACCGCCTTGAGGCGCTCCTCGAAGTCACCGCGATAGCGCGTGCCCGCAAGCAGTGTTCCCATATCGAGAGAGAAAATCGTCGCATCCAGCAGAACTTCCGGAACATCCTTCTCGATAATCCGTCGCGCCAGACCTTCCGCAATTGCGGTCTTGCCGACACCCGGGTCACCAACCAGCAATGGGTTGTTCTTCTGACGGCGACACAAAACCTGAATGGTCCGCGACACTTCCATGTCCCGACCGATCAGCGGATCAATCTTGCCATCCGAAGCCTTTTGATTGAGATCAACGCAATAAGATGCAAGTGCACTCTGGTTCTCACGCTTGGCCTCGCCGCCCTCATTGGACGCCCCTTCCTCGTCAACGCCGCGCACCGTACGTGGTTCGGAGAGATCCGGATGTTTGGCAACGCCGTGACTGATGTACTGAACCGCATCAAATCGCGTCATCTCCTGCTCCTGCAGGAAAAACGCCGCATGGCTCTCGCGCTCGGAGAAAATGGCCACAAGCACATTCGCACCGGTCACTTCGTCACGCCCGGACGACTGCACATGAATGACAGAGCGATGGATAACACGCTGAAACCCGGCTGTCGGTTGTGCTTCGTGCTCCGGATCAGTGATCAAGCCATCAAGCTCGTCATCAATGTAATCCGTAACGCGGCCGCGCAGGTCCTCAAGTTCCACACCGCAGGCGCGCATGACAGCAGACGCATCGGTGTCATCGATCAACGACAAAAGCAGATGCTCCAGCGTCGCATATTCGTGACGGCGGGCGTTGGCGAACTCAAGTGCTCTGTGAAGAGCACGCTCGAGGCTATCTGAAAATGCTGGCACGGTCCGCTATCACTCCTTTTCCATCGTACATTGCAGAGGGTGTTGATGCTGGCGGGCGAAGTCCATCACCTGCGCCACTTTGGTCTCTGCGATCTCAAACGTATAGACGCCGCAAATTCCGACGCCTTTATGGTGAACATGGAGCATTATTTGCGTCGCCTCTTCGATATCCTTGTTGAAGAAGCGCTCCAGGACGAACACCACGAACTCTTGTGGTGTATAGTCATCGTTTAAAAGCAGGACCTTGTAGAGGCTCGGCTTCTTTGTCTTTGTTCGGGTTTTGGTGATCAACCCTGTATCGGAGCCCCCCCCGTCTCCACCATCTGGTCCACTCGGACCCTGAGGGGCATCAGGCCCATCCCCCGGCGCGTGAAGATATGGTCTCACATCGCTGGGTGATTGTACCGACACGGCGGCAGAACTCAGACTGCACATTACCGCAGCCTCGCCATCATCCGGAACGATCTGTTTGCAATCCACCGACATTGTCCCGTCAGCTCCATCAATCATCTTGCTGTCGCAAATCTTGTGCCCACAAATTTCAAATCAGTACCGGAGCGATTTCAAACAATCTTCACCGTACGCCACCGCTATCTCATCATACCCGCACGCAGCGAACGTAAGCAATTCCAAGGGTCGTATTGCCACAGTACAATCCGACAACCTTGTGGCGAAAGTTCATTATCGGAAAGTTGAAGGCACAACAGTTCAGGAGTGAACGGGACACAATGGCAGCCCTATACATGGGGCATCATTCGTAAATGAAAAGGAGATCATGAAGGCAAATTATTCGTGATGACACGGTCGTCCCACAATCAAACGAAAAAAGGCCCGGCGCGAGGCCGGACCTTTCATGTTCCGCATTGGAACAGTACACTGCGCGGGGCGAAGAGCCTCGCCGCGAGCTTACTTGCTCTTGCGAGCCGCTTTTTCGACAGGCTTGAGCGCATCCCGGGACATTTCCGCATAGATTTCGCCAACTTTCGCCGCCTGTGCAACAGCACCGTCATATGATTTGCGTGCAAAGCTCGACTGGATTTCAAGAGCCTGCTCGATCGAACGAACACCCATCATCTTTTCCATGACGGCCGCGCCGTCCTCAAAGCTTTTCTGCGTGTAGCCGGTGAATTCGGATGCAAGTGTCTGCATGCCCTTGTTCATTTCCGCGAAGCTTTTCGCAGTTGCATCCATTGCCTGCTGGCTGGTTTTCTGCATGTCTTCGAAATTCTTCATCATGATCTCTTCTCTCGTTCAACAGTGGAGGTGGCTGTCGAGAGGATGATGTCTCACGCGACGGCCTGATGCGTCAGCTATTGCTGCGATGCGTGATAAATACGTGTGCAACGCAGCAATGTCAACAATTTTGTTGCACTGCACAATTTATTTTATGTGCCCTCCCTCGCCCCGCAACACCTCCGCGAATGCACCAACACGGGACATGAGTTGAGCAAACAACAACCATCCCACTTAACGCGATTTCAAAACGCGAAAGGTATTCTGCCAGCTACGTCCAGATTGGGCTCAAGCCCAATTGCTGCCTCAAAAAAAATAAAGTTCAGCCACTTCGTATGGTTAGAGCAAGCAAGAGAGCGGTAGATAAAACGGGTGATGCAGGGGCGCGGACGAAGGTTCGCGTTTGACAGGGGTCATGAGAAGTTTTTGTAAGGTGCGGGCACGATCCGCACATCATCGCAGTAATCAGAAGATGTGTGCATTGGCAGGTGCGTTTGTCTTGCTCGCGACATCATCCGCCCAAGCCGCAACCAAACACGCCGCATTCGTTCTCGACGCCAATACCGGCAAGGTGCTGCACAGTGCCCATGCCAACGCCAAACGTTACCCGGCCTCGCTCACCAAAATGATGACGCTCTACGTTGTCTTCGACATGATCAAGGCGAAGCGGCTCAGTCTTGATTCCAAATTACTGATCACACGCAAGGCCGCAGCACAACAACCCTCAAAACTCGGCGTTAAAGCCGGAACCCGTATTCCAATGCGCACCGCCATCCGCTCGCTTGTGACCAAGTCTGCGAATGACGTTGCTGTCGCAGTTGCGGAAAACCTGGCCGGAACGGAACAGAAGTTCGCCCGATACATGACATGGCGCGCCCGCCAGCTCGGAATGCTGAACACTACCTTCAAGAATGCCTCCGGCCTGACCAGCAAAGGGCAAATCACCACGGCACGCGACATGGCCACGCTCGGCTTGCGCTTGTCGCAGGACCACCCAAAACTGTTCAAGTTCTTCAAGACGAAATATTTCAGCCACGCTGGCAAACGTTACAAAAACTACAATTCCCTCCTCTTCAACTATGCTGGCACTGAAGGTATCAAAACCGGTTACACGCGCGCGTCAGGATTTAATCTTGTGACCTCCGTGCGCAAGGAAAAGCGACACGTGATTGCCGTGGTCATGGGAGGAAAAACAGCTAAGAAACGCGACGCGACAATGCGCGCTTTGCTCCAGGCCAACGTTCGCCGCGGTTCGACGCGCAAGATCCGTCGCAAAGTCCCGAAACCGCAACTGGTTGCACAGGCCCAGCCCACCCGGAAAGTGCGCAAGATCGCGGCACGCCGCGTCAACGGGCTTTCCAGAACGTCCCCCGCCAAACCAGCAACAAGGACGGCAGTAGCCGTTCCACAACCTGAAATCGCGACACAGACTGCCTCCGCACCCCGCAAGGCAAACGGTCCGTACCATGTTCAGGTCGGGTCCCATTCCAGCGAAACGTCAGCACAGCGCCAACTACGGGACATCATGAAACGAGCTGCCGGCATTATCGGTGACTACGCGCCGGTGACCCTGACCTACGATCGCAATGACCAGCGCTGGTATCGTGCCCGCTTCTCCGGCTTCTCAAAAACCGATGCGCGCAGCGCCTGCCAGGATCTCAAGACCCGCAAGATCGATTGCATCGTGATGGCCGCGCAATAGCCTGACTCATGGCACGCTTATATCACGTCTGATTCAATGGAATCGTGATGTGACGGTCCAGCTAGCTCCACTGGCATCCCGGTGTCTCAATTCAAGTTGGACACACCTTATGTCCCGAGCAACAATTCCTTGGCCGCATTGATCTTAGTGGCGAGATAGGTTGAGCCGCCCTGGTCTGGATGTACCTTCTTCATGAGCTCGCGATGTGCTGTGCGGATTTCATCGTCACTCGCGCCCTCCGCTAGCCCCAGAATTCCCAGAGCCTTCTCGCGCGTCATCGGTCCATCAGCGTCGCCATCCGTGCTTTCATGTGCACGCGTGCGCCAATTCTCAAAGGTCCGATCCAGGAAGGCTTCGAATAACTGGACCGATTGCGGATCGCCGGATGCTTCAGCGTAAAGCGCCAACGCTTCATCCTCAGACAGCGATTGCAGAGTGCGGCCCGAATACGCCCCAGCCAACACAGTCCCGGTCATCGCACCGCTGTTATGATCGAGAACCATATCAATCCATTGGGTCCGGACCTCGGAATATCGTCCCCCTCCGCCTGACGGCCCACCAATGGGACGTGGCGTTGGCTTCTGGCGATTGAGGATGAGAGCA